>WRNU01000123.1 GCA_009776435.1 Betaproteobacteria bacterium
AATGGCAAGCCCGGCCTTGTCCAGGTGATTGCCGGGTTCGTCCAGCAGCAGGAGGTCGGCGCTTGCTTGCAGGATCGACCAGAGCGCCAGGAATTGCCTTTGCCCGCCGGAGAGTTTGTCCAGCCGCCGTTTGAGGCTGGACGCCAGCCACGGAGGCAACCCGTTCGGATCGGCATCGGTCAGCGCCAGCAATTCCGCGCCGGACAGGGGCAGCCCTTCTACCGGCGGCAGGTGTTGTGACAGGAAGCCGACGCGAACTGTCGACTCGCGCTGGAGATGCCCGGAAAAAATCCGCGCGCAGCATCCTCCCAACGCCGTCAGCAAGGTGCTTTTGCCCGCGCCGTTCGGGCCGGTCAGGGCAAGAATTTCGCCGCGCTTCACCGTAAAACTGACCGGGCGATGCGCCGGACGCTGCCAGCCGGTGGTCAGTTGTCGGGTTTCCAGCAGTTTCATGGCCGTTGCACCGCGTTCTTGAGCCGCGCCAGCGTGTCGTCGAAGAGACCGAACAAATCCGTGGCCTGCGGCGTTCCGCCCACGGTGTAGGGCAAGGTGACGAACGGGATGTCGGTACGCTCACTCACCCACCGTCCGGCAGTCTCGCTTTGGTAGGCGGCGCGCAGGATCACGGCGGCAGGCACGCTCTTCTGGGTTGCCACGATGCGGCTCAGGTGGGCGCTGCCGGGTTCGATGCCGGGTTTTGGCTCCAGTTCTCCGCGATTCTCCAACCCCAGCCAGTACGCGAGGTAGCCGAATGAACGATGCGCTTGCAGGAAGGCAACCCCCTTGAGATCGACCCCTTCCTCTTCCCATCGCGTGAGTGCGGCACGCCAGCGTTCGGTGAAGCGTGCGAGGTTGTCGCGGTAGGCCGATGCTCCGGCGGGGTCGATCTGCGTCAGGCGCTCGGACAACACCGTGGCAACGGGCAGGATGTTGCGGGGGTCGAGGTGGAAATGCGGGTCGCCCGCCGCGTGGACGTGACCCATCGAACGGTCGACGCTCTGCGGCACATCACGCAATTGCACCACCGAGGCGGCTTCCAGGTAGCCGGGTTGCCCCGGCTGGACGCGACGGTTGCCCGATTCCCGCAACAACAGGGGAAGCCAGCCAACCTCCAGATCGGCTCCGGTGGCAACGATCAACTCGGCGGTGCGGGCGCGCGCAATCAGCGAGGGCCGCGCCTCGATGCGGTGCGGGTCTTGCATGGCGGTGGTGGCCACCGTCACGTCGACGCGCTCGCCGCCGATTTCCCGCGCGAGCGCCCCCCATTCCGGAACGGTCGCCAGAACCTTGACCGCCGCCGACGCAGGCAGGGCGCACAGGAGGAAGAACAGCGCCAGAATGCGTTTCATCATCGGTTCTCCTCAAAACTTGTGCGCGCCGTGGCTGCCCAGGCTCATGATGTACTGGAGCGTCACCTGATTGTCGGTCACGCCCGGCATGGCGCGGTCGCGCGACCATTGCAGGCGCAGGCGAGAAAACTCGCTCCAACTGTAATCGACCATCGTCGAGATACGGTTCGGTCGGTAGTTGATGATTTCGATCCCCAAGGGGTTGTCGCCGACGTTTTGCCGCCCGCTGCTCAAGCGGTCGTAACGCAACCCGGCCCGCCAGTTGGGCGTAAATTGATAAACGCCCGCGAGGTAGAAACCCGATTGCCGTGTGCGCCACAGGCTTTCGTGAGCGTGGTGGCCATGATCCTCCACCAGATCCCCGTTTTCCGCGCGACGGAAATATTCGGCCTGGAATTTGAAGTTGCGCCGCGCGGAGTTGCCGTCCGGCGCCCACTTGTAGACGAAGTCGGCGATCCACACCCGGCTGCGCCCGGTGAACTCGAAATGCTCATCGCCATGATGCGTTTCAAACTCGCCCTCGCGCCCTCTCGCGCGGGTGGAGAACCACGAGAGTCCGGCCCGCCAACTGTTTGACGCGCCGATGTCGCTGCCGACATGGGCAAACAGCGCGCGGCTGTTGGGGCCGGAAGTGTTGCGGTCATTGCCGGGAAAATTCTGCCCTCGCCCGATTTCCGCGCCCAGTTCGAGGAAGACGGGGAGCGGCGCAACCCATTTCAGTTGCACGCCGTCCTGCGCATAGCCGTGTCCGCCGAACAACGCCTTGTACATCAGGGGTTGCTCAAAAAAATCCCACTGGTGCGCGTGCTGTTCATTCAGATAACCGATGCCCGACCTGAAACGCCCCGCCTTGATTCCGGTTCCATGACCCAGCGCCGTGGTCTGGAACCAGGCTTCTTCCAGTTCCACTTCGCCGTCGAGCACGGCCACCGTCGCCTGTCCCCGCCAGTAGGGGTCGATGCTGGCCGCAAACACGAGCTCGGTGTGGTCGAGGGTGAAGCCGCGTCTGTTGTCACCGGGGCCGTGTCCATCGTGATAATGGTCGGCGCTCACGAAACCACCGATATAACGCTCTTCCACCTTCTTGCGGTTCGTGTACGCCCCCTGGAGGATCAGCGAAATTTCCGGGTTGAAAGAAGCAATGCCGCTTTTCGCGCCCGTTTGGGGGGACGACTGGGGCACAGGCTGCGGATCGGTTCGCGGCGATGGAGCCGCCTCATCCATCGCTTCGCCAGCACCCGCCAGCCTTTCTTCCAGCGCCACAATACGGCGCTCGTACATCGACTGCATCTGCGCGATCTGCTCACGCAGGGCGGCCAACTCGGCGGCCATTTGCGCATGCTCCGGGTTTGGGTTTTCCTGCGCCAGGGCCGGGACAGTCAACGCAGACGCGCAGGCCAAAGCAGCAATCAGTTTGCTGATTCGCATGTTTTTCGACTCCTGAAATTATCGAAATGGAATACGCAACGCGCCCGTGCATGGGCCATGCGTCATCGGATGGAAGTTCGGGTCGCCCCGGTCGGAGGTTCCTCGAAACAGATCAGGAGAAGTTGGGTGGCCCCTGTTGCCGGGGCTGGATGGATTCCGCGTCAACGCGGAGGATAGATGCGTATCCGGGCCGATACTCGCCCAAGGGGATGATGGATACTGTGCGTTCCGGGCCGGAAACCGCTACACCCATGCCGTGCATGGCAAGGCAGAATTCGCATACCGCCTCCTCCTGCGCGCCCGAAGACAGATCGTGTTCGAGACGATGGACGAGCCAGTGCGCCTGCATCACGAGGAGCAGGAACGCCAAAAAGAACCCGATCAGTCTGCGATGTAAAAACATGGCTTGTGCGGTAGATTCTTACATGATTACTCAGTGTAATGAAAGCCGCCCCCGGCAAAATTCTCGAAACGTGTGTATTCACCCAAAAAGGTCATCCGCACCATGCCGGTCGGACCGTTGCGGTGCTTGCCGATGATGAGCTCCGCCGTACCCTTGTCCTGGGAGTCGGGATTGTAGACTTCATCCCGATAAATGAACATGATGACATCCGCGTCCTGTTCGATTGCGCCCGATTCGCGCAGATCCGACATCATCGGGCGCTTGTTGGGACGCTGTTCCAGGCTACGGTTGAGCTGTGACAGGGCGAGGATCGGCACGTGCAATTCCTTGGCAAGCGCCTTGACCGAGCGCGAGATTTCCGACAGTTCGGTGGCGCGATTTTCCGTTTCGCGCGTGCCGCTCATCAGTTGCAGATAGTCGATCACGATCAGGCCGAGGCGACCGCACTGACGAGCAAGCCTGCGCGCGCGAGCGCGCAGGTCGATCGGGTTCAGCCCCGGCGTCTCGTCGATGTAAATCGGCGCTTCATAGAGTTTTCCCAATGCCATCGTGATACGCGCCCAATCATCGTCATTCAGGCGAGCGCTCCGGATTTTTTGCAATTCGACCCGCCCCACCGAGGAAATGAAACGGGTTGCCAGTTGGTTTCCGGGCATTTCCATCGAAAAGATCGCCACCGGCAGGCGTTGTTCCAGCGCAATGTGTTCGGCGATGTTCAGAGCGAAACTGGTCTTGCCCATCGACGGGCGGCCCGCGACGATCAGCATGTCGGCAGCCTGCAATCCGGAGGTTTTTTCATCGAGATCGACGAATCCTGAAGCGATGCCGGTCAGTTCTGCGGGATTGTCGCGGTCGTGCAGTTCCTGCAAGCGGTCGACGACCTGCTTGATGATGGGCTGAATGGACTGGAAGCCCGTGCCGTGACGCGCGCCTGCCTCGGCAATCTCGAACACCCGCGCCTCGGCCTCGTCGAGTAGGATCTTGGCATCCTTGCCGGATGGAGCCAGCGCGCTTGCCGCGATCTCGTCGCCCACGGCAACGAGTTTGCGCAGAACCGCGCGCTCGTGGACGATCTCCGCGTAACGGCGGATGTTGGCTGCCGAAGGCGTGTTGTTGGCAATTTCCGCCAGATAGGCAAGCCCGCCCGCCTGCTCCGCTTCCCCGTTTTTTTGCAGCGATTCGAACACCGTCACCGCATCGGCGGGTTTGCCGAGATCGACCAGCTTCGTGATGTGCTGATAGATGCGGCGGTGGTCGTCGCGGTAAAAATCTTCCCCGGTGACGAGATCGGCGATTCGCTCCCAGGCAGTGTTGTCGAGCAACAGACCGCCGATGAGCGATTGTTCGGCTTCGAGCGAATGCGGCGGCAGCTTGATCGCTGCCAGTTGTGGGTCGCGCTTTGATGCGCCGCGCGAAGAAGTCGCCATGATGGTGTTTAAAGACGGCTTGAAGGAAGAGAGATTCTATCCATTAACCCGACAGGGCGTAGGTTGGGGTGAGCGAAGCGAACCCCAACATAACGGCGCTTTTTTGAGTCACCCCTGCTTGAAGGCAGGGGATTCCTCGATACGGTCTTGGGGAGACTTTGCGCCCAACGTTGGGGTTCGCAAGGCTCACCCCAACCTACAGTACCTTACGACTCGCCAAGCACCGAAACGGTGATCGGCACGACGACATCGGCATGCAGCACAACGTCGATCTTCGTATCGCCGACCTGCTTCAGGTGACCGTCCGGCATGCGGATCGCCGAGCGTTCGATCTCGAAGCCCTGCGCCGTCAGCGCGTCGGCCACGTCGATGTGGCTCACCGAACCGAACAGACGCCCATCCATGCTTGCCTTGCGGGTGATCTGGATCATCAACCCATCGAGCTTCGCTCCAAGCGCCTGCGCGGCGGCCAGTTTGTCGGCCTGGGCAAGTTCCAGCTCGGCGCGACGCGCCTCGAATTCAGCCTTGTTGGCCGCAGTAGCCCGCTTGGCGAATCCTTGCGGAATCAGGTAATTGCGGGCGTAACCGTCCTTGACCTTGACCACATCGCCCAGGGAGCCGAGCTTGCCCACTTTTTCGAGCAGAATGATTTGCATGTCCGCTCTCCTTATTGATGCAGGTCGGTGTAAGGCAGCAGCGCCAGAAAACGGGCGCGCTTGACGGCCACCGACAACTGGCGCTGATAGCCCGCCTTGGTGCCGGTGATGCGCGCAGGCATGATCTTGGCGTTTTCGGTGATGAAGTCCTTCAGGATGTCGACATCCTTGTAGTCGACCTCTTCGATCTTCTCCACCGTGAAACGGCAGAACTTGCGACGCTTGAAAAGACCGCGACCGGTGCGATCTTCCTTCTTCTTGAACTTGTTGGACTTGAAAGCCATTTTCAGATTCCTTCCATGAATTCGATGATGTTCAGATGCAGTACCGGAGAGCGAGAGCGTGCGCTTTTGGCGGCCATGAACCCCGTCACCGAGACCTTCGCTCCGGGAGCCGCGACGGCAAGCGTTTGCGCCAGTTCGCCGATGGCCATTGCCGGGAGTTCCAGTTTCACCTCACGCTCGATATCCGCCTCGATTTGCCGGGACTCATGCGCCAGGATGCAGGACACGACCGGGATACCTGCCGGAGTGCGCCGCAAGGCCGAAACCTCCACGATTCGCGCCGCCAGCCGCAGTTCGTTGGCCGCTCTTTCAGCACACACCTCAGACCGGAGCCGACTCGAGCGCCTCGGGGGAGGCGGTTTCGGTTTCGGTTTCGGTTTCAGCTTCGACTGCGGTTTCAGCTTCGGTTCCAGCTTCGGCTTCGGTTTCGGCTTCGGTTCCAGCTTCGGCTTCGCCGTCACCCTCACCTTCGCCGTTCGCCGCAGGCGAGTCGGCGAGAGAACGTGACTTCTCTTCCTTCATCATCGGCGAGGGCACGGTGACGGCCTTCTTCATCTTGATGACGAGGTGACGCAGCACGGCATCGTTGAACTTGAATGCGTGTTCGAGTTCGCCAAGCGCCTCGAAGTCGCATTCGACGTTCATGAGCACGTAATGGGCCTTGTGTACCTTCTGGATCGGGTAGGCCATTTGCCGCCGGCCCCAGTCTTCAAGCCGGTGCACCTGGCCGTCGCGCGCGGTGACGATACCCTTGTAACGCTCGATCATCGCGGGCACCTGTTCGGACTGATCCGGGTGCACGATGAACACGATTTCATAGTGTCGCATCAAATCTCCTCGTGGATGATAAAGCCCCCCGGCGCGTGTTTGCCCGGTGGAGCAAGGAAAGCTGGTTATTCTGACAGAACACATGCACGTTTGGCAACACACAAATCACCCTGCGTCACTCAATGCCGCTGAACCGAACCTACGGCGCAATCGGCCCATGCCGTCTCTGCGGCATCCATGCCATGCACACCCGCGATTCCGGCAAAATGTCACGCCAATATCCCCAAAAACTTCACGCCATCCCTGTCGGCCATCAATGTTGTGTCACCCGTGAAATAAGCCCTCCAACGAATGAATACAGCGGTGTAACGTGACAACCCATGTGATTACCGCCTCCGTGTCGAAAAACCTTCGACATTGACGCGTGTATAATCACAATAAATATATAACTCATCATGAGGGAATCCAATGCAAAGCGTTGTTCGCCAGTCCAACGGCATCTATATCGTTGACTCGGGGTACGGCGGCCAACCAAGGGTGGCCGCCGTCCATTTTGTCGTTGACCACGGTCGGGTAGCGATTATCGATACCGGCAGCAACGCATCGGTTCCGCACATTCTTTCCGCGCTTGCCTGTCTGGACATCGTCCCGGAAGCCGTCGAATGGGTGATTCCCACTCATCTGCATCTCGACCACGCCGGAGGCGTGGGCAGCCTGATGTGCGCCCTGCCATGCGCCCGCGCGATCATTCATCCGAGCGCAGTGGACCACCTGGCGCATCCGGCGCGACTCTGGGAAAAGACCATCAAGGCATTCGGGCTAGAGCAATCCTTCAGAATGTATGGCCGCCTGACGCCGGTGGATGAGGATCGCATCATTGCTTCCCGCGACGGCATGGAACTGCCCCTCGGCGATCGAGTGCTGAAGCTTTACGACGCACCCGGTCACGCCCGGCATCACATCGTTATATGGGACGAGTGCGCCCGAGCCTTCTTCGCAGGCGATGCCTTTGGAATATCGTACCGCGAATTCGATGTCAGCAAACGCTCATTCGTCTTTCCGTCCTCCTCTCCTCCGCAGTTCGATCCCATTCTGATGATCGAGTCCATTGCCCGCATGGTTGCCCACGATCCGGAAGCGATGTATCTGGCCCACTACGGCAAGGTGACAGGCATCGAGCGCCTGTCGAACGACCTGTTCCGCCTGATCCACGCCCAGATAGCGATTGCGCAGGCGGCGCGCGGCAGCGGGCTTGCGCGCCATGTCGAAATTCTTTCCGGCCTGGAAGAACTCGTGCGCGAGGAGAACGCCCGGCAGCAATGGGCGCTCAACGAAGAAATCTCGCTCAACCTGCTGCGGCCCGATCTGTGCCTCAATGCCCAGGGGCTGGAAATATGGCTGGATCGCCTCCACGATCAACGTCTGCTCAGGGAGGCGGCCATGAGAGAAGAAATGGAAATGGATCTGGCCGAAGTTGCTGCGGCCTGAAGCGGACACGCGCGAGGGCCGGGCCGCCCCCGTGAGATGCCATACACGCGGTAAGATGTCGTCTGTGCTTGAGGCTCCCCCGGCTTGATGGCCGGGGATTCCTCGATTCCGTTCATCCATCTTCCCGCCGTGTCCGATTCTTTCCCCGTCTCCCCGGATGTCGATCCCGAGCGTCGTTTCGGCGGTCTCGAACGGCTGTACGGCGAAGGGACGATCGCGCGTCTCGCCACGGCGCGGGTAGCCGTGGTCGGAATCGGCGGCGTGGGCTGTTGGGTGGCCGAGGCGCTGGCGCGCAGCGGCGTGGGCATGCTGAAGCTGATCGACCCCGACAACCTCGTCGAGTCCAACATCAACCGGCAAATCCACGCTCTCGACGACACGCTCGGACAAGCCAAGGTCACGGCGATGGCGGCGCGGATACACCGCATCCACCCGCAATGCCTCGTTGAGACAGTGGAAGATTTCCTGACCCCGGAAAATGTCGCAACGCTGCTATCCGGCATCGACCTCGTGATCGACGCCATCGACAACGTGCGCGCCAAGGCCGCCATTGCCGTCCATTGCCGTCAGGCGCGCCTGCCGTTGTTGATGTCGGGCGGAGCGGGCGGCAAAACCGATCCATGCCGGATACAGGTCAGGGATCTGGCGCTCACCACACAAGACCGGCTCCTTTCCAGGGTCAGAGCACACCTGCGCCGCAAGCACGGTTTTACGCGCGAACCCGGCAAAACCTTCGGCATCGAAACCGTGACATCGAACGAGTCCCCGCGACTGCCCTCGGCGTGCGGCACGGACAACGGACCGCAGGGACTGTCGTGCGCCGGTTACGGTTCCAGCATGGCGATGACGGCGAGC
>WRNU01000124.1 GCA_009776435.1 Betaproteobacteria bacterium
GTGTAAGGCGATTTTTACCTTACACGCCATGCCGAGACTTTAGCGAAAATTTGGGATTAACGCTTGACACTGGTAACAGTATCTACACGCACTTCAAAACCAAAAACCTGCAAATGCACCAAGTGATGTTCGGCATGCGCTACACCTTCTGAGGCGTGTCCAATCCAAGCGAATCCCCCGCCCAGCCCATGAACAGCAAAAGCTGAACGAGGCGGAGCGGACGACACGGGACCGGGTTCGGACAGAACCCGGTCCCGTTTATGATGATTGGAAGAATAACCGGACAACTAACTTGCCAGCGCCCGATTTTCGATCGCGCGCAAAACTCCTACAAAATCTTACATTTCGTTACCGTCCAGACAAGATTATGCCGATGCAAACGCATATCGTCATACCTGTGTTCGCAACTCGCATAGGTTGGAGTGAGGTTGCGGATCCCAACTCACACGCGCTGAGATCTGCCACTGAGGAAGCAGCCAAGGAAGCCGGTAAGCAACGAGGAGGTATCAGTTTCATCGCAGTGTCAGTGTTTCAGGCGGCTTCGCCGCAACTCACACCATCAGGAGAGAAAACATGAAACCGATGATCGCCCCACTGGCCCTTGCTGCATTACTGAGCACCCCTTGCCTCGCCCAAGCCGAAGGGATGGGGCTTTACGTCGCCCCCAAGATGGGCTTCGGCAGCCTCAAGGGCCACGACATGAAAAACATTTATTTGGATGGAGATGAAAGTAAAAAATACAGCATGGGCAACGGCAGCCCCTTTGGCCTGGCCATTGCCGCTGGCTATGACTTCAAGCGCCATGGTGTCCCTGTGCGCGCAGAACTGGAATACACCTTTCTCAACGATGTGAAAAACACGCGCGAAGAAAGGTACGAAGGCGTTTGGGGGACTGAAAATGTGAAAGTGCGTTCCATCGTCGGTATCCAAACCCTTTTTGTGAACGGCTATTACGACTTTCACAACAGTTCCGTCTTTACGCCGTATATTGGCTTGGGACTGGGAATGTCCTCCGTGGACATGGAAATCAAACGTAAAACATACCGGAGTTTCGGTAGTGTTGTGAGTGATAGAGAACGCCATTCTTATGGGAAAAAAACCACCACCAATTTCGCCTGGAACCTGGGCGCAGGCTTCAGTTATGCCCTTACGAACCGAACCGCCCTTGACCTTGGTTACCGCTTCGCATGGATCGGCGATGGCAAGATAAAGGCAAATTCCTTCGACGAAGACGACCACTTCAAAGCCAAAGACATGTACATGCACCAAGTGATGCTCGGCGTGCGCTACGCCTTCTAGGGCGCGTAGCGTGTAAGTTGGAGGGCCTTGCAAACCCCGACGTTTGAGGAGAGAACAACCGTCTGATATACATGTACGTATATCAGACGGCTTTTTTGCGTGCCTGGTCTTCTATGGCGATCCGCGCGGAGAAAACCCGAAGCCGATCACTTCGCCCGACGCTACGCGACGCTCACCGCCAGCATCAACTGGTTGATCCTTTTCACGAAGCTTGCCGGATCGTCCAGCGTACCGCCTTCGGCAAGCAACGCCTGATCGAAGAGTACCGCCGCCCAGTCGTCGAACTGCTTTTCTTCGGCCTTGAGCCGTTGCACCGCCGGGTGGTGCGGGTTGATTTCGAGGATGGGCTTGGAATCCGGGGCATCTTGCCCGGCAGCCTTGAGAATACGACCGAGGTTCATGCCCATGTCGTGTTCGTCTGCCACGAGGCAGGCCGGGGAGTCGGTGAGGCGGAGCGTGACGCGCACTTCCTTGACCCGTTCGCCAAGACTGGTTTTCATTTTTTCTAGCAGCGGTTTGTATTCGTCGGCAGCCTGTTCGGCTTCTTTCTTCTCGGCCTCGTCTTCGAGCTTGCCGAGATCTAGCCCGCCACGCGCGACCGAGACGAGCGGCTTGCCGTCGAACTCGGTGAGGTTGCCCGTCACCCATTCATCGACGCGATCCGAAAGCAGCAAAACTTCGATGCCCTTCTTGCGGAAGATTTCGAGATGCGGGCTGTTGCGTGCGGCGTTGAAACTCTCGGCGGTGACGTAGTAAATCTTCTCCTGCCCTTCCTTCATCCGCGCGATGTAGTCCTTGAGCGAGACGGTCTCATCAGTCGTATCAGCGTGGGTGGACGCAAACCGCAGCAAAGCGGCGATTTTCTCCTTGTTGGCAAAATCCTCGCCCACGCCTTCCTTGAGGACGCGCCCGAATTCCTTCCAGAAGGTGGCGTATTTTTCCTTTTCCGCCGCGTCTTCGCTGTCGGCAAGCCCCTCCAGCAGGCCGAGGACTTTCTTGGCGCAGCCCTGGCGGATGGCGTCGATGTCTTTCGATTCCTGGAGGATTTCGCGCGAGATGTTCAAGGGAAGATCGGCGGAATCGACGACCCCGCGCACGAAGCGCAGGTAAAGCGGCATGAGCTTTTCGGCGTCATCCATGATGAAGACGCGCCGCACGTAGAGTTTGATGCCGTGCCGGGCGTGGCGATCCCAGAGATCGAACGGAGCGTTCGCGGGAATGTAGAGCAGTTGGGTATATTCCTGCCGTCCTTCGACCTTCGCATGTGCCCAGGCAAGCGGCTCGTTGTAGTCGTGGCCGACATGCTTGTAGAACGCCCTGTATTCGTCGTCGCTGATTTCATTGCGGGGACGCGCCCAAAGGGCGTTGGCCTGGTTGACGGTTTCTTCTTCCTCGGTCTGGATCTGCGCCTTTTTCTCTTCGTCCCACTCTTCCTTTTTCATCAGGATGGGCTGAACGATATGGTCGGAATACTTGCGGATGAGGTTTTTCAGCTGCCAACCGGACAGCAGGTCTTCCTGGCCTTCGCGCAGATGAAGGGTAATCTCAGTTCCGCGCTCGGCACGAGCGAAGGTTTCCACCGTGTACGCGCCTGCGGTATCGCCTGCCATCGTGCATTCCCAGCGCACCGCCTCCGTGGCAGGCAACCCGGCGCGACGGGTAATGACGGTCACCTTGTCGGCGACGATGAAGGAAGAGTAGAAACCGACGCCGAACTGGCCGATCAGGTGCGCGTCTTTCTGTTTGTCGCCGGTGAGGCTGCCGAAGAATTCGCGCGTGCCGGATTTGGCGATGGTTCCCAGGTTGATGACGGCCTCTTCGCGGCTCATGCCGATGCCGTTGTCGGTAATGGTGATCGTCCTGGCTTCGGCATCGAAGGCGGCGCGGATTTTCAGATCGTTGTCGCCTTCCAGCAGTTCGGGCCGGTCGATGGCTTCAAAACGCAGCTTGTCGCAGGCGTCCGACGCATTCGAAATAAGCTCGCGCAGGAAAATCTCGCGGTTGGAGTACAGCGAGTGGATCATCAGGTGGAGCAGTTGCTTCACCTCGGCCTGAAAGTTGAGGGTTTCTGCGTTCTGGCTCATGGGGAACTCCGTAAGGTTGCGGGGATTTCGTTCATGTGCGCGGGTATGTGGGGATGATGGGCGTGGGTTTCAAGTCTCAGACACGAACAAGATTTTCGGCCTGCTTGCGGGTGATCCATAACGAGTACGGGGCGTGATGGAAGCGTAGAAAACGGAACTTTTCGTAGAAAACGGCTGCACGTTCGTTTTTTGCTTCCACCAAAAAAACGGTCCAGGCAATCTCACTGGCGCAGGCGCGCTTGAGTGCATCGAAGAGCAAAAGAGAACCAATGCGGCAATTCTGCATGGGTTGTGCCACTGCCAGACTGCCCAACAGTATGGCTGGAACATTCCGGTAACGAGGCATTTTTCCGGCAACCCCCTCCGGTAAGGAGACAATGGGGATGGATGCCGCCGAAAAAGCGTAGTAACCGAGAATAGCCGCTGGCTCCTCTTCGGCATGGGCAAGCACAACCGTGGCGAAACCGCGCGCAACGTCCTGACCGGCCTGCCGGTGCAGATAGGTATCCAGTTCGGGCGTACCGCAAAAGAAATGCTGCCTGTCAGATTTCGCATCGGACAGGAGCGAAAAACGCAGGTTCATTCGCTGGCGACTCGGGCCGCGTATTCCTGAGCAATGTCCTTAACATACTGCGGCGCTTCCTCCGCGCCGTCTTCCAGGAGCGACTTGACGAGCAAATCCTGATCCTGCATGGTCAGACGAATGACCTTTCGCCGCTCGATAACCTGCTCCGCCCTTTCCAGGGCGGCTGCAATGACGAAATCCGTGCGCGTCCGACCTTCCATAGAGGCGGCGCGATCGATGATGTCCCGCACTTCCTGCGGAATACGCAGATCCATGCGCGATGGTTGTACGGCATGCTGGGTCATGGTGTCCTCCGTGACGGTAATGTACGGATTTTTTCTGTACTAATCAAGATTTTCCAGCACAAATGATATCAGTTGGGCTATAATGAAATCATTGCTATTTTGAGACGTTGAGTGAAAGCAATGGCCTCCGTTACTGTTCGCAATTTGTCTGATGAGACACACCGCGCTTTGCGCGTACGTGCCGCTACGCATGGCCGCAGCACTGAAGCCGAAATCCGGTCGATCCTCGAAAATGCCGTTCGGCCCGAGGGCCGGGTCAGACTCGGCTCTTTGTTGGCCGAAATCGGCCGCGAAGCGGGTGGTGTCGACCTTGAGATCGAACGCGACAAGACTCCTGCCGAACCGGTAGGTTTTGAATGATCCTGCTCGACACCAACGTCATCTCCGAACCGCTGAAAGCGGCTGGCGATTTGAGCGTGCTTGCCTGGATTGATGCGCAGGCCATCGAGACGCTGTACCTCTCGACAATCAGCCTCGCAGAACTGCGTTTCGGTATCGCCGTGCTGCCGGAGGGCAGACGCCGGGATACGCTCCATTCCAGTCTTGAACAACGTGTCTTGCCACTGTTCGCTGGTCGCGTCCTGTCATTTGATGATACCGCGTCGCAATTTTATACAGCACTGCGCGCCCGTGCGCGCGCCACAGGACAAGCCATTGCGCCTGCTGACGGATATATCGCCGCTATTGCGGCCACGCATGGTCTCACGGTCGCTACACGCGATACATCGCCCTTTGAGGCTGTGGGTCTAGCGGTCATCAATCCCTGGATAGGGAAGGCTTGCTGACGGTAAACCATGCCCATCCACCCCGCCACGCTCCTGCTCTCCCCTGACGGCACGCCTCGTTCGGACTTGTTCGACGACATCTATCACTCCGCCGACGGTGGACTTGAGCAGGCGCGGCACGTTTTTCTGGGCGGGAACGATCTGCCGGAACGCTGGCGCGGGCGGGATCGCTTCGTCATCGTGGAGACGGGGTTCGGACTAGGGTTGAACTTTCTGGCTACCTGGGCGGCCTGGCGGGAGGACGCCGCCCGTTCGCGTGTACTGCATTTCATTTCCTGCGAGTTGCACCCGTTCCGGGTCGATGATCTGGCGCGGCTCCACGCCGACTGGCCGGAGCTTGCGCCGCTTGCCGCCCAGTTGCGCGCCCAGTGGCCCGCGCTCGCGGGCGGGATGCACCGCCTGCATCTGGACGAAGGACGGGTATTTCTGACTCTCTATTTCGGTGATGTCCGCGAGGGGCTGGCGCAGATAGATGCTTCAGCCGACGCTTTTTTCCTGGACGGTTTTTCTCCCGCCAAAAACCCGATCATGTGGTCGCCCAGGGTCTTTCATCTGCTCTCTCGTCTGGCGGCGCCAAAGGCCACCCTGGCGACATGGTCGGTTGCGGGAGAAGTGCGCGAAGGTCTGCGCCGCGCCAAGTTCGTCGTCTCGATGTCCCCCGGCTTCGGCAGCAAGCGGCAGATGTTGCGCGGCACGCTCCATCCGGAAGCGCGCGCCCGGCAACCTTCCCCGCCTCCGGCCTCGCGCCGGGCGGTCGTCATCGGTGCGGGCGCGGCAGGGACGGCGGTTTGCACACGCTTGTGCGCGCGTGGCTGGGAGGTCGACATCATCGATTCTGCCGAAGGGCCGGGCCAGGGAGCCTCCGGCAATCACGCCGGGGTGCTGCGCCCACAGCCCAGTCTCGACGACAACCGCATGAGCCGCATCACGCGCGCCGGGGCGCTGTACGGCTGGCAACGCATCGGGGAAGCCCTTGCCTCGGGCGCGAAACTGCGCGCGGCGGCTTGCGGAGTTTTTCATCTCGCGCGCGACGCAGAACATGAAATGAAGATGCGGGCCGTGGTCGAACGCCTCGTCCTGCCCGAAGAATTGCTCCGGCAGGCCGATGCCGAAGAGGCAAGCAAGATCATCGGCTGGCAGGTTCCATACGGTGGCTGGCATTTTCCGGGTTGCGGATGGGTGCAGCCTCCGAGTTTGTGCGCGGCCAATCTTGCCGCGTTCCCGGAGCGTGTCCGCGCGCACTGGTCATGCTCCGTCGCGGCCATCGAGCGCCGTGGAGAATGCTGGCACGCGCTCGACGCCGATGGCCACGCCCTCGCCAGCGCGCCGGTCATGATTCTCGCCGCCGGGGTTGGGGTTACAGGTTTTTCGCAGGCCGGAAATGTGCCGGTGCTCAGCGCGCGCGGTCAGGTCAGCGTGTTGCCCGCCGCCACAGGCAGCGCCCCGCGTGCGGTGGTCTGCCAGGGTGGCTATGCGACGCCCGAAGTCGACGGCTTGCGCTGCGCGGGAGCCAGCTTCGATGTCGGCGATCCCGACCCCTTTGTGCGTCTGGCCGATCAGCAGGCCAACCTCGCCAAGCTGGAAAGCATTCTGCCGGGTTATACTGAAAGGTTAGATGTCGACGCGCTCGGTGCGCGAGTCGGCTTCCGTCCGGTTTCACCGGATCGTCTGCCACTGGTCGGAGCCATACCCGTCGATGGTCAATCCTGTCACCCAGGACTATACATCCTCTCCGGTTTCGGCGCGCGCGGGCTGGCCTGGGCGGCGCTCACGGGCGAATTGCTGGCCTCCCAGATAGAAGGCGAGCCGCTGCCGCTGGAGCGCGAACTCGTCGATGCCATGAATCCCGGACGCTTTTTGGGGCGGGCTAAACGCAAGTAGGCGGCGACCCGCTGGAAGCGCGAAACCCGGCGTAATCCAGACGCGCTTGGCTTTCCCTTTTACTGAGTCGGCTCCCCTGCGTTACGCCGACGCCTGTTTCTCATCCAGAACATGCGTGCAGTCGCATTCTCGGCCTGCTCGGCGGCTTCCTCGCGGCTACGGGCGCTAACCTTGAGGTCGTTGACCAGTCCATCGTGCAGGCTGTAGCACCACGCGTGCACGGTGACTTCCTGCCCGCGCTGCCAGGCATCCCGCAACACCGTGGTTCGGCAGATATTGACCGCCTGATGAATGGCATTGAGCTCGCACAGGCGGTCGTGCCGCCACGCAGCATCATGGGTCTGAGCGAGTTGCGCGGTGTAGAGATTACGCACGTCCTGCACATGACGCAGCCAGTTGTCGACCAGGCCGAACTTCTCGTCATTGAGCGCCGCCCTGACCCCCCCACAGCCGTAATGGCCCACCACCAGGATGTGCTTGACTCGCAGGACGTCTACGGCGAACTGGATGACCGAGAGCGCATTGAGATCGTCATGCGCCACCACGTTGGCAACGTTGCGGTGAACGAAAACCTCGCCCGGATCGAGACCGATGATCTGGTTGGCAGGCACGCGACTGTCGGAGCAGCCAATCCATAAGTAATCCGGAGATTGTTGCCGCACCAGCCGCAGGAAATAGGCTGGGTCTTCGGTCTGCATACGGTCGGACCACGCCCGGTTGTTATCGAAAAGTTGGGCGATCATGTCACTCATGTGTTCTCCAGGTCACGGCACGAATCGAAAAGCAGGTGATTATCGCTGATTCTTTATCAGAGCATCCATCCTCAGTTCGTCCACACGCCCAGTTCGAGCAGTTGCCGCTCCGCCGCCTGCGACCAGCCACGGTTGGCCGCCGGACTGGCCGGACTCGGATGCAGGATGCGCCCGACCTTTACACCGTTCAACGCACCGCGCGCGCGCGCTTCGGCCCATCCGCCGATGCCGATCACCCATTCCGGGGCCAGCGCCGCCACCAATGCGCGCAGATGCGCATCGCACGCTGCCAGCAGCGGTGTCTGCTCCACCGCCGGGAGCTTGTCCGGCGTGAGATTGCGCCCTCCGTCGAAAAGGGCGAGCGGGCAGTAATTGGCCACGAAATGCTCCGCGAAGAACGCCTCCGCCGACCCGAACCGCTCCCGGAACAAGCCCCACAAGCGCCGCCCGCTCACTTCCGAACGCGCGCAGGCGAAGCCCTCGACGGGGCGCTTCGGGTTGGGCCGTTGCGGCTGCCCGACCGGCCCTTCGAGTCCGAGCCAGTCGCGCACGGCGACTATCTCGCCGAAAGGCACGCCGGTTTGCGCCATGCCGAACGGCCCCGGATTCATGCCCAGAAAGACGACCCGCCTGGGGCCGTCCCCATAACGGCGCAGGTAACGTTCGTGGATGTCCCAGGCGTAATCGAGCGGATCGTAGACATGCGTCACCGGCGGGGCGAAACGCATCTCTCCAAGCGTGGCGGACAACTCACGGGCAGCGGCAACCAGGGCAGAGGCCGTCACAGAGATCACGCTGACTTGCGCTCGCTCGCGTTTTCCTCGCTCACAACAGGTGTGGAAGGTGGCGCGCCACTCCAGGGCGCGACCTTCAAGAGCAACAGCATGCCCGGAATGGCGAGGAAGAAGCAGAACCAGAAAAAGTTGAACCATCCGCCCATGCCTTCCACCAGCCATCCGGCGCTGGCATTGACGAAGGTGC
>WRNU01000125.1 GCA_009776435.1 Betaproteobacteria bacterium
GTCGTCTCATCGGGCAAGGCGTCATCCATCAGATCAAGGTGGGCGAAACGGCGCATCGATTCGATCTCAAGCAGCGCATCTTCCATCGCCGGGTCGGAGAGTGCGTACCATTGCTGGAGGAAATAAATTCGCAGCATTGTCTCCAACGGCATCGGCTGACGCCCACGACGCCCAGCCTTCGGGTAATGCGGCTCAATGACCGATAACAGCCCGGACCACGGAATCAGCGTATCCATCTCCGACAAGAAACGCTCACGACGAGTTTGTTTCTTCTTCTGTTCAAACGCGATCGACGCAAAGCTCTTCTGTTTCATGGCGAACCTCCGAATATGTTATTAGAATAATAACACAAACTTTTGTTCAGAGGTTCCCTAAGTAACTTCTGAACAACTTAAGCATCCACCGCTTGTCATCCTGCGCGAAGTCGCAGGATCCATGCGGTGTGTGGATTGAAGCACTGTAGGTTGGGATGAGCATAGCGAATCCCAACATATGGGAACAAAATGCTGCTGCTGTTGGGATTCGCTGCGCTCATCCCAACCTACGAACTACGAACTGTGCGGGTTTTGCCGAGTTACCTTCCCATTGGGCACGCTTACGCTTCGCCCACTCTAAGTATGCCTGTTCACTATGGTTAACGCAGTTTGCTATTGACAATAGCTACAAAATTGGTCATCATACTCACTTGTTTTCGTGTCTCTATATGCCTCACTCAACCTGGGAGAGTAGATCATGCATATGAAGAAAATGCTTCCTGTTTTGGCGTGTGCCCTGATCTCATCACCTGCGCTGGCACTGGATATCGTTTTTACATATGACGATAACAGTGGTTTTTTTACCAATGAGCGACGCGATGCGCTGGAACGAGCGGCGTCGGTCTATGAAAGTTACATCACGAACGGCCTGAATGTTTTTGTTTCCCTCGACTCGACGACCGACACGGGCGCCCTGGCTTGGGGTGGAACATCGATCATTGCCGATTTTGAGACTGACTGGACGGGAAAAATCACTTTCAACGAAGGTTCGGACTGGTATTCGGGCGCGGATGAAAGTTTCAGCGGCATTGATCTTTTTTCCGTGGCGCTGCATGAACTGGGTCATGTCCTGGGCGTTGGCATTGTCGATACCTGGACAAACAAGGTTTCAGGTGACTATTTCTACGGTGCAAATGCTGTTGGCCTCTATGGCAGCCCCGTGCCTGTTGACGCGACGGGTGAGCATTGGATTACCGGCACCGAGAGCACCTTGCCGGGCACGCTAACATGGCAGATTGCTTCTTACGATCCCTTTTTTACCGACGGCCAGCGTCTATACCTGACTGATTTGGATCTAGCCGGATTGCAGGACATTGGTTGGAGTGTTTCGACGATTCCGGAGCCAGGAACACTGTATCTGCTGTTATCGGGGCTTGCTATCGTGGGCCTCAGAGCGCGTCGCCATCGCCGCACTGCCTGACGGACATTCGTAGAGGCGCGATTTATCGCGCCCAAATTGCGGCGCTCGTGTTCATTGGGCGCGATAAATCGCGCCCCTACGTCATTCTCACCCCCTATGTGGTCCGCCCTACACAGGAGGGGGATTCGGCTTTCTTATACCAATCAAAGTGTTGCGCCCTTTTCAGGGCCGACTGGATAGTTGTTTTTGCCTCAATAATTCTTCACTACCATGTGCATCGAATCGTTATTGAAACGATTCCGGATGTTCACCGCGTAGTTCTTGTGGTACTCGTCGCAGGTGTAATCCCCATACAACGCCTGCGTCAGCGGGGTTTTGCCGACGACCATCAGCGCGCGGCAGGGCAATTTCCTGAACTCCGCCGCGAGTCGACGGTGTTCGGCTTCATCGAATCCGTTCATGGAAGCGATGTTTCCGTAGTCGTTGAATACGCAGTCATACGGCGGATCGAGAAAGATGAAGTCGTTTTTCTCCGCCATTGAAAATATCCGGCTGTAGTCCTCGCTGAAAAGCTCCGCGCGCTGGAGCAATTCGCTGTGCCGCGCCGTCACATGCAGGGTGTTGAAATACTGATACCTGCCGTAAGGGACGTTGTAATCGCCGCGCCTGTTATAACGGAGCATGCCGGAATAGGCCGTTTTGTTGATGAAGAAATACAGCACCCCCTCCAGCCAGGTTTCGTCCGGACAGTTGTAGAGCGCACGAAGACGGTAATACAGCTCTTCGTTGGCGTTGGGAACGCGCGCCTGCGGCTGCTCCGCCTTCAGCGTTTGATATGCTTTCTGGTTTCGCTCATACTCCGCCTGAAGCGTATCGAACTGTTCGCGCATCTGTGGGTATCGATCCCTGAGTTGCCGATAAAACCCCATGAGCCGCGCGTTGACATCGTTCAGCACCGCGCGCACGGGCTCCAGGTGGAAGTACAGCGCACCGCCACCCAGGAAAGGCTCGATATAGCGGTCGAAATCGTCCGGAACATAACGCAGGAAACGAGGAATCTCCCGTAGCTTTCCGCCTCGATATTTCAGCAAGGGATTCATGGATCGTTCGTTACCCGTCTCGGAAGGTTCGGATGATAAACCCTGGCGAACGCGCGGCGATCATTTCACTCCCTTCCGGGGAAGGCTGTAGAATCGGGGGAACCTTTGGCATAGTCATAGTCCGGGTTGTACCACTTCCTGTCCGAAACACCATGCGCATTTCCACCGACTCTTCCCCGCTGCTGGCCGTGCGCGGCGAGATCGTCCACTTCACCGACGACCCCTTCGCGCATGGGGCCGACGCATGCGTTCATTTCCCCGATGGACTGCTCCTCGTGCGCGATGGGCATGTGCTCGATTGCGGGCCAGCTTTGGCGCTCGAATCCAGCCTGCCGACCGATGCCCGCCGCGTCGATTGTTCCGGCAAACTGATCCTGCCGGGTTTCATCGACACCCACACCCACAGCGCACAAACGGAAATCATCGCCAGCCACGGCGAACAGCTCACGACATGGCTGGAAACATACGCCTGGCCCGCCGAGGCGCGTCACGCCGACCCTGCCTATGCTGCCGCCGGGGCCGGGTTCTTCTGCGATCAACTGTTACGTCATGGCACGACCACGGCGATGGTCTTCACCACCGTGCATCCCGCCTCCACCGAAGCCCTGTTCGAAGCCGCGCGCGCGCGCCGCATGCGGATGATCGCCGGCAAGGTGCTGATGGATCGCAACTGCCCGGAATCCCTGCGCGATACATCGTCAGAGGGCGATGCCCAATCCCGCGCCCTGATCGAAAAATGGCATGGACGCGAGCGTCTGGCCTATGCCGTCACCCCGCGCTTTGCGCCCACTTCCACGGAAGAGCAAATGCGGCAGGCCGGACGGCTTTTCGGCGAAGCGCCCGGCCTCTACCTGCAAACGCACCTGGCCGAGCAGCGCGCGGAGGTCGCCTGGGCGATGTGGCTCCATCCCGGCGCGCGCAGTTACCTGGATATTTACGAACGGTTCGGTCAACTCGGCGCACGCAGCGTGTTTGCGCACTGCATCTGGCTCGACGACGAAGACCGCCTCCACATGGCAGCCCATGGGGCTACCATGAGTTTTTGCCCTACTTCCAATCTTTTTCTCGGCTCCGGCCTGTTCGATCTGGGACGGGCGCGTGACTTCGGCCTGCGGGTGGGGCTGGGAAGCGACATCGGCGCAGGAACCAGTTTTTCCATGCTGCAAATACTCAACGAAGCCTACAAGGCGCTGCAACTCGTCGGGCAAACCCTCACGCCCGAAGCCGGGTTTTACCTCGCTACCCTGGGCGGCGCGCGCGCTCTCTACCTGGATTCGTATGTCGGCAACTTCCTGCCGGGCCGCGAAGCCGACTTCGTCGTTCTCGATCCCCACGCAACCACGCTGCTCGGAGCGCGCATGTCACACGCCTCCACGCTTGCGGAGCGTCTCTTCGCATTGATGATGCTGGGAGACGACCGCTGCGTGGCCGCTACTTACATCCTGGGTGAGCCTGCCTTCCAGAGAGATGTTTCCGTTCGATCTCAGAACTTGTAGCCGACGCCAAGGAAGTACACCCACGGATCGACATCCACGTCGACTTTTACGCCCTGACCATAGTATTTGGCCTTGGCCTTGGCCGTGGTAGACATGCCCACCCTCCAGACAGCGGCATTCACGAACAGACGCTCGCCAACCGAGACATCCATGCCGACCTGCCCCGACACGCCAAGGGAATCTTCCATCTTGAAGTCGCTGAAACCGTTGTTCTTTTGAGCGCGGGTGAGCTTCTCGTTGTAGAACATGGTGTAAGTCAGACCGAGACCGACATAGGGCTGGAACCTGGATTTCGGATTGAGGAAGAAAAACTGGGCGCTGACCGTGGGCGGCAGATGCGAAACCTCGCCGAGTTTGCCGTCAACAATAGGGCCAAGCCCCTTCACCTTGACATCGTGGGTAAACGGCGTGGCGGCCAGCAGTTCGATGCCGAAGCGGGGCATGACCATGTAAGTGGCCGTCAGGCCGATTTGTGTATCGCTGCCTACGTCCGCGCTGGTGCCTGACTGTTTGACACCGTCGACTTTGATTCTCGAACTGCTTACATCCGGAGCGGCATGGATGACGCCGACACGCAGAAAGACCTCACCGGCTTCGTGCGCAACGGCAACGCTTGACAGAGATAGAACGGCAATGGCTGCCACAAAAGCATATTTTTTACGCATTTTAAATTCCTCCGTCGTCAAAAAGGCTCGAAGGCCAGGGTTCATGATAGCGGGCTTGCGTGCGGTTTTTATGGATGCTCGAAAACGTTTGATATAAATCAAAGGTTTTGCGCATGTAAATACGATTTAGATGGCTTTTATACAACAATGGACGAAAATCCTGTCGAACGCCAGGCAAAAATCCCTCGGTGCACACCTTATGCCGGACGGTGGTGAATACAGGTAAACCCTTGGCGTTGTTGCATTGCGCAAAGGGCCACAAACAGAGTATTATCTATGGTCTTTCAAGTCATATATAAGTCAACTCTCCGCTCAGGGACGCAGCCGCGCAAGCGGCTCTTTTTTGCTCTCGAGGCGGGTTTCGGAACGAGGTTCGTATGTCCAACACCAGTCAACCCGAAACGAAGCAATCCGATCTCGACGCCTGGACAAAGGCCGCTTCCAAGCAGGCGCCGGAAGGCAGAATCGAGAACCTCGACTGGATCACGCCGGAAGGGCTGACGGTCAAGCCGCTCTATACGAAGGCGGATACCGAAGGGTTGCCCTACACCGACACCCTGCCGGGTTTCGAGCCTTTCCTGCGTGGGCCGCAGCCGACGATGTATGCGGTAAAACCCTGGACGATCCGTCAGTATGCGGGCTTTTCCACCGCCGAGGAGTCCAACGCCTTCTATCGCAAGGCGCTGGCCGCAGGCGGACAGGGTGTCTCAGTCGCGTTCGATCTGGCGACACATCGCGGCTACGATTCGGACAATCCCCGCGTGCTCGGCGACGTGGGTAAGGCCGGGGTGGCCATCGACTCGGTCGAAGACATGAAAATTCTCTTCGACGGTATCCCGCTCGACAAGATCTCCGTCTCGATGACCATGAACGGCGCGGTGCTGCCGGTGCTGGCCGGTTACATCATCGCCGCCGAAGAGCAGGGTGTGCCGCAGGACAAGCTCTCCGGAACCATCCAGAACGACATCCTGAAGGAGTTCATGGTTCGCAACACCTATATTTATCCGCCGTCGCCCTCGATGCGGATCATCGCGGACATCTTCCAGTACACCTCGGCGAACATGCCGAAGTTCAACTCCATTTCGATTTCCGGCTATCACATCCAGGAAGCGGGCGCAAACCAGGCCATCGAACTCGCCTTCACGCTCGCCGACGGGATGGAATACGTGCGCACCGGGATCAAGTCCGGGATGGACGTGGACACCTTTGCGGGACGTCTGTCGTTCTTCTGGGGTGTGGGGATGAACTTCTATCTCGAAATCGCCAAGATGCGCGCCGGTCGTCTGCTGTGGTGGCGGATCATGAAGCAGTTCAACCCGAAGAGCGCGAAGTCGATGATGCTGCGCACCCACTCGCAGACTTCGGGCTGGTCGCTCACAGAGCAGGACCCTTATAACAACGTGGTGCGTACCACTATCGAAGCGATGGCGGCGGTGTTCGGCGGCACGCAATCCCTGCACACCAATTCGCTCGACGAGGCCATCGCGCTGCCCACCGAATTCTCGGCGCGCATCGCCCGCAATACCCAGATCATCATTCAGGAAGAAACCCACATCTGTAGCGTCGTCGACCCCTGGGCCGGCTCCTACATGATGGAAAAACTCACGCAGGACATGGCCGACAAAGCCTGGAGCCTCATCGAAGAAATCGAGGCGATGGGCGGCATGACCAAGGCCGTCGAATCCGGCTGGGCGAAGATGAAAGTCGAAGAGTGCGCCGCCGACAAACAGGCGCGGATCGACTCCGGCAAGGACGTAATCGTCGGCGTCAACAAGTACCGGCTCGCCAAGGAAGACCCGGTTGAATTCCTGGAAATCGACAACCATGCCGTGCGCGAAGCGCAGATTGCCCGCCTGGAGCGGATTCGCGCCACCCGTGATACGGCAGCGGTTGAAGCGGCGCTCGCCGCGCTGACCCGCTGTGCCGAAACCGGCGAAGGCAACCTGCTCGACCTCTCGGTCAAGGCTACCCGCCTGCGCGCCACGGTCGGCGAAGTGTCGGACGCGCTGGAAAAGGTCTTCGACCGCTTCCGCGCCCATCCGCAGGCAGTTTCCGGCGTCTATGCCGCCGTCGTCGAAGAGGACGACGAATGGAAAGTATTGAAGGCCGAAGTCGAAGCCTTTGCCGCCGAAGAAGGCCGCCGCCCGCGCATCATGATCGCCAAGCTCGGCCAGGACGGTCATGACCGTGGCGCGAAGGTGGTTGCCTCGGCCCTTGCCGATCTCGGTTTCGACATCGACATCGGCCCTCTCTTCCAGACCCCGCAGGAAGCCGCCCGTCATGCGGTGGAAAACGACGTGCACGCCGTAGGCTGCTCCAGCCTCGCCGCCGGTCACAGGACGCTGGTTCCCGAGATCATCCAGGAACTCGAAAAACTGGGCGCGGAAGACATCATCACCTTCGTCGGCGGCGTCATTCCGCCGCAGGACTACGATGCCCTCTACGCTGCCGGAGCAAAAGCCATTTTCGGCCCCGGCACACCGATCCCGGCCTGCGCACGTGAAATACTCAGGCAAATCCGCGCCGTGCTCGCGGTGGCGGCTTGAAACGGCCCCCAACCGATACAGGTGTAGTGGAACTTGAATAAGAGCGAACGCCTGCCCGCTCCGCACATGAACACCGCCGACCAATCTCTCTTCGACGGCGTACTGGCGCATCAATTGCGCCCGCTTGCCAAGGTCATCACGCTCATCGAATCGCAACGCGAGGATCATCGTACCCGCGCCCGCGTCATGCTGGAAGCGTTATTGCCCTACACCGGGGCAGCAATGCGCATCGGCATTTCAGGCGTACCCGGCGTAGGAAAATCCACCTTCATCGAAGCCTTCGGCCTGCATCTCATCGAACAAGGTCTGCGGGTAGCGGTCCTGGCGGTCGACCCTTCGTCCACCCTCAGCGGAGGATCGATTCTCGGCGACAAGACACGAATGGAACTGCTCTCACGCGAAACCGCCGCCTTCATCCGGCCAAGCCCATCGGCATGCAGCCTGGGCGGCGTGGCCGAAAAAACGCGCGAAGTCATGCTGGTGTGCGAAGCGTCGGGGTTCGACGTGATCGTGGTCGAGACCGTCGGCGTCGGCCAGTCCGAAATCGCCGTGGCGGGCATGACCGATCTCTTCTGTCTGCTTCAACTGCCCAACGCGGGCGACGAGTTGCAGGCCATCAAAAAAGGCGTCATGGAACTGGCCGACCTCGTCGTCATCAACAA
Source organism: Betaproteobacteria bacterium (assembly GCA_009776435.1). Lineage (GTDB taxonomy): Bacteria > Pseudomonadota > Gammaproteobacteria > Burkholderiales > Rhodocyclaceae > WRNU01. Next base: position 7,865 of record WRNU01000125.1, read on the forward strand.
GGCCGACATCAACCCTGCCGCCGCACAGACGGCGCGCGCGCAAATCAAGACCGCGCTGCACATGCTGCGCCCGATGAGCCCCAACTGGCCGGTTCCCGTGCTCGCCATGTCCGCGCTCAAAAAAGAGGGCATCGCCGAATTCTGGGACACCGTCAAACGCTACCGCGACACCCTGACCACGAGTGGCGAGCTTGCCGAGCGCCGCAAGCATCAAGCCGCAGCCTGGATGTGGGAACTCATCGACGCCAGCCTCAAACATCGTTTCCGCAACCACCCGCGAGTCAGCGCGGAATTGCCGGGATTCGTCGCTGCGGTGGAAGAAGGCCGGGTGTCACCCTCGGCTGCGGCGCGTGAATTACTGGGTTTTTTGAACGAATAAACGAACACACCGATAAAGCCAGACACCACGACGCAAAATTTTTGGAATCAAGGAGGTTTTTCATGCAGGACATTATCAGCCAGTTGGACGAAAAACGCGCCCAAGCCTGCCTTGGAGGCGGAGAAAAGCGCATCGAAAGCCAACACAAAAAAGGCAAGCTCACTGCCCGCGAACGAATCGAACTGTTCCTCGACGAAGGCAGCTTCGAGGAATGGGACACCTTCAAGGAACACCGCTGCGTCGAGTTCGGCATGGACAAGATCGAAAAGATCCCCGGCGACGGTGTCGTGACCGGCTACGGAACCGTCAATGGCCGCCTGGTATTCGTCTTCTCGCAGGACTTCACCGTCTTCGGCGGCGCGCTCTCCGAAGCCTACGCGGAAAAAGTCTGCAAGATCATGGATCACGC
>WRNU01000126.1 GCA_009776435.1 Betaproteobacteria bacterium
CAGGTCATCCGCGAATCCGACGAACCCAAACCGGCGCTGATTGCCGCCTTCGGGTTGAGCGAGGCGCAAGCCGAGGACATTCTCGAAATCCGCCTGCGTCAGCTTGCCCGCCTGGAAGGTTTCAGGATCGAGAAGGAACTGACTGAACTGCGCGAGGAACGCAACAGCCTGCAACGGCTGCTCGACAACCGCGCCGCGCAGACCCGTCTGCTGCTGAAGGAAATCGACGCCGACGCCAAGAAGTTCGGCGATGCGCGTCGCACCCTGATCGAAGCCGTCACCCCCATTGCGCCCGCCGAAATCAGCGTGCCGGACGAACCGATGACGGTAATCGTGTCGAAAAACGGCTGGGTGCGTTCGCGTCAGGGCCACGGCATCGACCCTGCGGGCATCAACTACAAGGCGGGCGACTTTCCGCTGGCCGTCATCGAGACGCGCAGCGCCTGGCCGCTCGTCGTGCTCGACACGCATGGCCGCGCCTACACGGTCAGGGTTCCTGATCTGCCAAGCGGGCGCGGCGACGGGGCGCCCGTTTCCACCCTGGTCGATTTCCAGAATGGCGGCAAGTTCGCTCAGGTCGTGAGCGCCGAACCCGAATCCACGTGGTTTTTCGCCAACAGCGGCGGCTACGGTTTCATTTGCTCGCTGACCGAGGCCACCGGGCGACAGCGCGCGGGCAAGGCGTTCATGACGCTGGAGGCCGGCGAGACGGTGCTTGCACCCGTGCGGGTCGTCGGCCAATGGATTGCCGCCGCCTCGAGCGCGGGCCGGATACTGGTTTTNCCGCAAGCCGAGATGAAGGTTCAGCCCGGCGGGCGCGGCGTGATCGTCATGGCGCTCGACTCGGACGAACGGCTGGCCGCCGTCGCCGTCCCCGCCGACGATGCCCCGCTCACCATCGAAGGCGTCGGGCGAGGCAACAAACCCGCCACGCTCACGTTGAGTCCCGCGCAACGCACAGGGCTACGCCACCGTCGCGCGCGGCGCGGCGCGCTGCTGGCCTCGAAGATCAAGCCGGAGAGGATGTTTTGAGCTTTTGCGGCGCTTCGCGCCGTGAATGAACGCGATCCGTTTTCGGCAGATTTTCACTCAACGCCTCCGCGCCGAAGGCGTGACGGAGGAAGTAGAAGTAGCATGGATAGCTGAATGAGGAGGAGGCCGGATTGCAGCTTCTCCCAACCTTCACGCGCTCGGAAAGCCTTCCCTCGGAAGACGAAGTGATTCAGAATATGCCGATGATCGTAGCCCGATTACGACACATCTGGAGAACGCCATGCGTAGACGAGACTTCATGAAAACTCCACTGACCATCGCGGGCGCCGCCGTGCTCGGCAAAGTCGGTATGATGACGGGATTATTGGGTTCCAGCATGGCGCATGCGGCCGTTCAAAGGGTTCCGAACATTGCGTTGAGCAACGGGATGAGCATTCCCCAGTTCGGTCTGGGCACCTGGACGCTGGCCGAAGACACCGTCACGAGCGTCAGGGCGGCCATCGAGGCAGGGTATCGCCTCTTCGATACCGCCCAGGTATATGGAAACGAGCANCAAGTCTGGCAGGGCATCAAACAGAGCGGGATTGCGCGAAAAGATGTTTTCATCACATCGAAAATCTGGACGAGCAANATGCGCAACCCCCCTCAAAAGGATTCCATCGATAAAAGCATCGAACTGCTGGGAGGCGAATACATCGATCTCTTCNTGATTCACTGGCCGGTAAAGGAACGTATCCGGGAAACATGGGAAACCATGGAGGAATACGTGCGGAAAGGAACCATAAAAAGCATCGGTTTCAGCAACTTCAACCCGCACCATATCGAAGCCCTGCTCAAATACGCAAAGGTCAAACCCGTCGTCAACCAGATCGAGATTCACCCCTATCACACCCAGGAGCCGAACGTGGCGGCCACACGCGGCTACGGCATTGCCGTGGAGTCGTGGTCTCCCCTGGCTCGGGGCGCAATCGTGAAAGAAGGCGTCATCCTCGACATCGGAAAAAAATATAACAAGAGCGTCGCCCAGGTCACGCTCAGATGGCATATTCAGAGAGGTCTGATCGTCATTCCACGCTCGAGGAATCCGGCTCATATCGCGGAAAATATCAGGATATTCGACTTTGAACTGTCCAAGGACGACATGGCGACAATCGGCAGGCTGAATAAAAATGAATCAGTCATTTCCGGGGCCGATCCAGACAACTTTTCCTGGTAGCCCGACAGTTTGGGCACGGTGTTCCGTTGCGCGCTATGAGGCCGTCGAGCGCGCAATTTTGCCCTGAGCCAGCCGTTCCGCCACGGTCAGCGCGACCTTGTCGCGCACGTAAAGCGGAACGGCCAGTTCGGCGGGAACGATACCCGCTTCGCCCCGCACCGCCGCCAGCCGGGAAACGGCTTCGGCAGTAGGCACGGCCAGGGGATCGCATCCGGCAAGCGTTGCGCACACGGGTGCCTGCGCGTAGGCAGCGAAAGCCGACCCGAGACCGAACCATTCCCCCTCCTCTTCCGGGCGCGGCAAATCGCCGGGCGCGCAGCAGGCTGGCGCAGAAAGCTCTGTGACCCTGTCACCTTCGACCCTGTAGCGCCCGTGGTAAATCTCGCCCATACGGGCATCCGTTGCCACCAGCGCCAGGGGGTGCGGCGATTGCGCGGCCAGCGCCGCCAGACTGCACACGGGAATGACTCCCAGCCCGGCCCCCAGCGCCAAACCCTGCGCCAGGCCGCAAGCCATCCGCAAGCCGGTAAAAGCGCCGGGACCCGCGCCGAAGGCCACGGCATCGAGCGCGCTCACGCCCAGCCCGGCATCGGCCAGCAGGCAACGGACGAGGGCAAGCATGTGCTCAGAATGGTTGACGTGCCCATCGATCCTGCGCGCGCGGATGTTGCCATCCAGATTCAGCGCAACGCTGGCATGTTCACAGGAAGACTCGAAAGCCAGTAGTTTCATTGCCCGGTATTTTACCGACGAGTTGCCCTTTCGACGAGTAACCATTGTGACACCTTTCACCGATTCGAATACAGGTGATGCTAAAATCCGCCAGTTTTTGTATGAACACAGGCCGGTTGCAATTCTCGTCATTTATGGCAAGAACATTTAGAGAAGTGCTGTTATGGAGCCGTAGGTTCGCTTGAATCGTATTGAGATATTCCCGAAATGAATGGCGGGGCAACTCAAAAACATTCGATATCAATCTCTTCAATCAAAGGAGAAATTCATGGATCATCAGAACGGCAATCAATCCTACTCCCCCTATGCAGCGCCAACCGCAGACACTAGACTCACATCCCGCATGGGGGAGGCATTTTTCATCCCCGGTGGCCGTTCGGTTTCTGCCGGAACCGCCTTTTCGTGGATTTCCAGTTCCTGGGAGTTGTTCAAGCAGGCGCCCGGGAAGTGGATAGGGTTCATAATTACTGTCATTGCCTTGAGCATCATACTGGACTACATTCCTGATTCTGTCAGCATTACCATTTTTGGGTTTATAGACTTTTTACTGTCAGCTGGTATTGTCTATTCCTGCTTTTTACTCAGGAAAGAGGGAGCGTTTTCTTTCGGTGATCTTTTCATCGCTTTTCAACGCAAAACAGGTTCCTTGCTAATAAGCTTTCTAATTCCTTTCGTGTTTTTCTTCGTGTTAGTGATCTTCTTTCTTTTTTTATTCGATGGCATCAATTTTTTAAAATGGTTCGAAGTTGCAAATAAAACTATTGAAGAAGCCGACAATATGAATGAAGCGGCTCTCTATTTCAACCTCATTCTTCAACCCGCATTACTGAAAATCATCAGTACAAAAATGATTATTGGCGGATTCATGGTGCTTGTCGGCTGGATCATTTTCAGCATGGCGATCTGGTTTGCTCCCGCCCTGGTGTTGATGCACGACATGGTACCGTTCGAAGCAGTCAAAATGAGTTTTTTCGCCTGTCTCAAGAACCTTCTGCCTGGAATCGTTTTTTTCATCGTGGCATACATGCTGATGCTCATCAGCGCGCTCCCGCTCTTGCTTGGCCTGCTGGTGACAGTGCCAATGTTCTATATCTGCGGTTACACCTCATACCACAGCATTTTTCTCGACGAGAAGAAAATTGAATCCTAATCGATGCTTTTTTGTCTCGATAACCTGGCCTTGCGCCGCGCCTGATACGCCCGGATACCTTTGAGGGCGACAAAATAGGACACTATCGCCGAAGGAGTCGCCACGACCAGACCGCCGACCATCATCACAGCAAAAAACATCCATCCCAACTCGACCATTTCCGCCATCTCAAGCTGGAAAGTGGTGAACGGCGGTATGTCGAAGGGCAGCACGGCATGGCCGATGTAATAGGACAACATGTAGAGAGGCACCCAATTCAAAGGGTTTGATACCCATGTCCCAAGAGCCGCCGCGATCTTGCTGCCTCGCACGACAAAGGCGAGGCCCACGGCAGTGACTATCTGGAAAGGCAAAATAGGTAGCAGCCCCGCGAATACGCCGACCGCGAGTCCCAGGGCAATATAGTGCGGCGTCGCATTGATGCGCATGAGGCGCAAGGTCAGATAACGGATGACACGTTTCAACTTTTCGAGCATAAGACCCAGAACTCTTACTTCCAACCCACAAAACACTGCCTGCCGAATCGGCACATTGCCTCGACCACCCAGTCCGACGCCAGAGCGGTTTCGGTTTGAATGCTTACATGTCGCGTAGGCCAGGATGAACTTGCAAGCCCCAATACCGCGACCACCTCGTCAGGCTTCGCCTGCCACCCCTCCACAGAGGGGAATTGCTAATCGCCCCTCACACAATCGACGTAATACTCGCCGTCTTCCCCTTTCACCAACCCGTGAATATCCGTCTCGAAACCGGGGAATTTCGCATTGAAATCGCGCGCAAAGGCCAGATAACGAACGATGGTAGCGTTGAAACGTTCGCCCGGAATGAGCAACGGGATGCCCGGCGGATAGGGTGTCACCAGCATCGCCGTAACCCGCCCTTCCAACTCGGTGAGCATCACCCGTTCGATTTCGCGGTGCGCCATGCGGGTGAAGGCGTCAGCAGGTTTCATGACGGGCGTCATGTCGGAGAGATACATCTCGGTGGTCAGGCGTGCGACATCGTGCTTCTTGTAGAACTGGTGAATCTCACTGCACAGATCCTTCAAGCCGACCCGCTCATACTTGGGATGCCGCGCGATGAATTCGGGCATCACCCGCCATAGCGGCAGGTTGCGGTCGTAGTCGTCCTTGAATTGCTGCAACTCCGTGAGCATCGTATTCCAGCGACCCTTGGTGATGCCGATGGTAAACATGATGAAGAATGAATAAAGCCCGGTCTTCTCCACGATGATGCCGTGCTCGGCCAGATACTTGGTGACGATTGCGGCCGGGATGCCGGTATGCTCGGCAAAGTCGCCATCGACATCCAGTCCTGGGGTGATGATGGTGGCCTTGATCGGGTCGAGCATGTTGAAGCCCGGTGCAAGCTCGCCGAAACCGTGCCAGCGTTCGTTGGCCCGCAGCATCCAGTCCTCACGATCGAGCATGCCGTCATCGTCGAGGTGCTCGGAACCCCAGACCCGGAACCACCAGTCGCCCGCGCCGTAGTCGCCGCCGACCTTGCGCATGGCGCGGCGAAATTCGATGGCCTCGGCCAGCGACTCATTGACCAACGCCGTGCCGCCTGGCTCTTCCATCATCGCCGCCGCCACGTCGCAGGAGGCGATGATGGCGTACTGCGGCGAGGTCGATGTGTGCATCAGGTAGGCTTCGTTGAAGATGTCGCGGTCGAGTTGGCGGGTCTCCGAGTTCTGCACGAGGATTTGCGACGCCTGCGACAGTCCGGCGAGCAGTTTGTGGGTCGACTGGGTGGAAAAAACCATCGACTCCCGACATCGCGGACGACCTTCGCCAATGGCGTGGTAATCGCCGTAAAAGTCGTGGAAAGCTGCATGCGGCAGCCAGGCTTCGTCGAAATGCAGGGTGTCGATGTGACCGTCGAGCATCTGCTTGATGGTCTCGACGTTATAGACCACTCCGTCGTAAGTCGACTGCGTAATGGTCAGAATGCGCGGTTTCTTGTTCTTCGCCTCGCGCGCAAAGGGGTTGGCATCAATCTTTTTCCGGATGTTCTCGATGCTGAATTCTTCCAGCGGAATCGGCCCGATGATGCCGTAGTGATTGCGGGTCGGCGTGAGAAACACCGGAATCGCTCCGGTCATGACAATCGAGTGCAGCACCGACTTGTGGCAATTACGATCCACGACCACGATGTCGCCGGGCGCGACCGTGGTATGCCACACCATCTTGTTCGACGTCGACGTGCCGTTGGTGACGAAATATAGATGATCGCAATTGAAGATGCGCGCCGCGTTGCGTTCGGAAGCCGCTACCGGGCCGGTGTGATCGAGCAATTGTCCGAGTTCGTCGACCGCGTTGCACACATCGGCGCGCAGCATGTTTTCGCCGAAAAACTGGTGGAACATCTGTCCGACCGGGCTTTTCAGGAAGGCAACCCCACCCGAGTGTCCGGGGCAGTGCCATGAATAGGAGCTGTCGGCCGCGTAATGGGTCAGCGCGCGGAAAAACGGCGGCGGCAGCGAATCTAGATAGTGCTTGGCTTCCCGCACCACGTAGCGGGCGATGAACTCCGGCGTGTCCTCGAACATGTGAATGAAGCCGTGCAACTCGCGCAGCACATCGTTTGGAATGTGCCGGGCGGTACGGGTTTCACCGTAGAGGAAGATGGGAATGTCGGAATTGCGCTCGCGGATTGCCTCGACGAACGCGCGCAAATCGTCGATGGCCTTGTCTGCGGCCTCGCGTGTGGAGAATTCATCGTCGTCGATGGACAGGATGAACGCCGAAGCACGGCTCTGCTGCTGCGCAAAGGCGGTCAGATCGCCATAGCTGGTCACGCCCAGCACGTCCATGTCTTCCTTCCTGATGGCTTCGACCAGAGCGCGGATGCCCAGCCCGGAAGCGTTGTTGGATTGGAAGTCCTCGTCGATGATGATGATCGGAAAATTGAATCGCATTTCGGTTTCCCCAGAGACAGGACAATGGAGAGATCAAATCTTCGGCAGGGTCACGCCGACCTGCCCCTGGTATTTCCCGCCGCGATCCTTGTACGAGGTTTCGCACTCTTCGTCGGACTCGAAGAACAATACCTGCGCGCAACCCTCGCCCGCGTAGATTTTGGCGGGCAGCGGCGTGGTGTTCGAGAACTCCAGGGTAACGAAACCTTCCCACTCCGGCTCGAAGGGCGTCACGTTCACGATGATGCCGCAGCGTGCGTAAGTGCTCTTACCCAAGCATATCGTGAGCACATTGCGCGGGATGCGGAAATACTCGACCGTGCGCGCCAGGGCGAAGGAGTTGGGCGGGATGATGCAAACCTCGGCATCGACCTCGACGAAGGACTTGGGATCGAACGCCTTGGGGTCGACGACCGTGGAATTGATGTTGGTGAAAACCTTGAATTCCGGGGCGCAACGGATATCGTAGCCGTAACTCGACGTGCCGTAGGAGACGATCCTGCGCCCCTCGACCTCTCGCACCAGATGAGGCTCGAACGGCTCGATCATGCCGTGTCGTTCAACCATGCGGCGTATCCAGCGGTCGGATTTGATGGACATGCGATGCTCCGGGCGTTTGGGGTGAAAAGCGCGTAGTTTATGCGCGGGGGTGGGGAATGCAAGAGGCAAACGTCGAATTCGGTGAACTCTGACTCTCCCTGTTTTTTGCAAGCCGGAGGCAAATCACGGTGACTCACTGTGCTAGGCTACGACCTGCGCAACTTCGACAACTCGCCTGACCGCTTCATAAAATCATGAATATATCTGTGTTGCATAAGATTGCCTGAAATGAAACATTCCTTACAGTTATGGTCTTGACCGATGAAACGGAAATTTTTTTTCGTATTGAGTGTTTTGATTCTGGCTGCTGCCTCTTTTATGCTGATCGAAAAAAACTGGGCGTCCGGCGAGCACGAAATTGGAACATCCATCGACAGCTTCAACGGCGTGCATGTTTATTACAACGGTCCGATCAGTAATGTTTCCGGACGCAATCTGACCGATAATAATTACAATTTGGGACTGAAGTATCAATGTGTCGAATTCGTGAAGCGTTACTACTACGAACATTATCGCCACAAAATGCCGGACTCATACGGTCACGCAAAGGATTTCTTTGATGATGGGGTCAGGGACGGAGAGATAAATAAAAAACGTGACTTGATTCAATACCGGAATCCAAGCCAATCGTCACCCAAGGTAGGGGATCTGGTGATTTTTGATGGTCATATTGCAAATCGTTACGGTCACGTAGCGATTATTTCGGCTGTTGAGAAAGACAAAATCGAAATTATTCAGCAAAATCCCGGCCCTCGTGAAAAATCGAGAATCAATATCCCTTTGAGTTTTCGGAATGGACTATGGCGCATCGGACATGGGAGAACCCTGGGTTGGTTGCGGAAAGAGGGAGAATGACCATTATGTGGTCGACATGCTGCGCTTCGCGCTAGGTGTAATGTTTCAATAGGTTGTTCACCCGGAAGGATGTGGGAAACTGGAGTTTGCAGACTTCACGCTCCCACAAGGAACCTTCCGAATGAACA
>WRNU01000127.1 GCA_009776435.1 Betaproteobacteria bacterium
AAATATCCAGACGATCAGCCAGAGCTTCGACGAATTCACCTTTGTTCATGCTTTTCCTCAATTAGACAGGGTTGTTGTTGCCGTGGGACAAAACTAAGTATCGCTGCTGGAACGTCGGACAATGCCACATCAGCCCGGTGGATTCTAGCACCGTCATGGGAAAGTGCGCCTCAATCCAGATCAAAAAAAAAACGGGAGAAGCCGGAAATGTGGTGAAAACGGGTCGAACGCAATCCTCGCCATTTATGGCGAGGTCAGTGAGACAAGCGTTGAATCCGGAGTCACAGGCTCCCCTGATCCGCTCAAAACACCCACGATACGACGACTTGCCATCATGTCGAGAATCGGCAGAGGCAAATGACGATCAGCCTCGGATAATACTCATATATGCATTATAACGATATCGAACCCGTCAGGAGTAATTTCCGGGTATTGCGTTCCGAATCCGTCTCTTACACGTCTCTTGCACCTTTCCTTCCGAAAAAAAAGTCACCCCTTTGGGAGACAAGGGGAAATTTCGTAGCGACGACTCGGGAAGAACGCAGCCCGGCACTGCAATCTTTATGCCATAATTGATAATCTCAGCAATTTCCATTGAAAAAAGGAACCTCATGGACGACAACAAGGCCAAGGCGCTTGCCGCCGCGCTGGCGCAGATCGAAAAGCAATTCGGCAAGGGCTCGATCATGCGCATGGGCGACGACAGCATCGAGCGTGACATTCAAACCGTATCGACCGGCTCGCTCGGACTGGATATCGCACTGGGGCTGGGCGGGTTGCCGCGCGGGCGGGTCGTCGAGGTCTACGGGCCGGAATCCTCCGGCAAAACCACCCTCACGCTCCAGGTCATCGCGGAGATGCAAAAGCTCGGCGGCACTGCGGCCTTCATCGATGCCGAACACGCGCTCGATGTCGGCTACGCCGAAAAGCTCGGAGTCAAGGTCGGGGATCTGCTGATTTCGCAACCCGATACGGGCGAGCAGGCGCTGGAAATCGCCGACATGCTGGTGCGCTCGGGCGGCGTGGACATCGTCGTGATCGACTCGGTGGCCGCGCTCACGCCCAAGGCCGAAATCGAGGGCGAAATGGGCGACCAACTCCCCGGCCTGCAAGCCCGCCTGATGAGTCAGGCGCTACGCAAGCTCACCGCCAACATCAAGCGCACCAACACCCTGGTCATCTTCATCAACCAGATACGGATGAAGATCGGCGTGATGTTCGGCAGCCCCGAGACCACCACCGGCGGCAACGCGCTCAAGTTCTACGCCTCGGTGCGCCTGGATATCCGGCGCACCGGCGCCATCAAGAAAGCCGACGAGGTCGTTGGCTCCGAAACCAAGGTCAAGGTCGTCAAGAACAAGGTCTCTCCCCCGTTCAAGGAAGCGCATTTCGACATTCTCTATGGCGAAGGCATCTCGCGCGAGGGCGAAATCATCGAGTTGGGGGTCACACACCGCATCGTCGACAAGTCCGGCGCCTGGTACGCCTACAAGGGTGACAAGATCGGCCAGGGCAAAGACAACGTGCGCGAATTTCTGCGCAACAACCCAGCCATGGCGCGCGAGATCGAAAACCGGGTACGGGCCGCCGCCGGACTGATTGAGTTGCCCACTGCCGCGCCCGCGAAACCTGGAGCCACAAAATCCGAACCCGAAAATGCCGCCAAACCTGTCAAACCCGACACTGCCAAACAGTAGAAACCTTCTACCATCCCTGTCATGAGCAAGCCAAGCCTACGCGAGCGGGCCTTGCGCTATCTCTCCCGGCGCGACTACAACCGCGCCGAGTTGGCGCGCAAGCTTGCGCCTCACGGCACGGACGGAGAAATCGAAATCATACTCGACCGCATGGGCGAACTCTCTCTCCAATCCGACGCACGCATGGCTGAGAACTGGGTACGCAGTCACCAGGGGCGTTTTGGCCGCGCCCGCCTGCAAAACGAACTGACCCGGCGCGGTCTGGCACGTGAACTGATCGAAGAAGCCCTCATGAACAGCGACATGGCAAGCGAACTCGAACGCGCGCGCGCACTCCGGCAGTCCCGGTATTCCGCCCTGCCCCGTGAACCCAGGGAATGGGCGCGTCAGGCCCGTTTTCTGCTCGCGCGCGGTTTCGCCGCCGAAATCGTCCGCGCCGTGCTCCACGACAAATGCGAAGAAAACATGGAAGTCGAGTCGCCATGAGTCTGCTGACAGCAAGCGGTCTTCGCAAACGTTACAAGGCGCGCACCGTCGTGCACGATGTTTCGTTCGAGGTTCGGCCCGGCGAGATTGCCGGGCTGCTCGGCCCCAACGGCGCGGGCAAGACCACCTGCTTCTACATGATCGTCGGTCTCGTGCGCAGCGACGGCGGCGAAATCCACCTCGGCGGCGAGCGGATCACCCACCTGCCCATCCACGCCCGCGCACGCCTCGGACTGTCCTACCTGCCGCAGGAAATGAGCGTGTTCCGCAAGCTCACCGTGGCCGAAAACATCCGCGCCGTGCTGGAACTCCAGGGGCTGGAAGAAAAACAGATCGCCCCGCGTCTCGACGAACTCCTCGTCGAACTGGGCATCTCGCACCTGCGTGACAACACCGCCATTTCACTGTCTGGCGGCGAGCGGCGGCGCTGCGAGATTGCGCGGGCGCTGGCGACCTCCCCCCGCCTGATCCTGCTCGACGAACCGTTTGCGGGCGTCGACCCCATTGCGGTGATCGACATCCAGAAGATCATCCGTTTTCTCAAGGATCGCGGCATCGGCGTGCTGATCACCGACCATAACGTGCGCGAAACCCTGGGCATCTGCGATCACGCCACGATCATCAGCGAAGGCCGGGTGCTGGCAGGAGGCATGCCCACCGACATCATCGCCAACGAACAGGTTCGCCAGGTCTACCTCGGCGAACACTTCCAGCTTTGAGCGCCCTCGCCCATGAAACCGACGCTCCAGCTCAAACTCTCGCAACACTTGACCCTGACGCCGCAATTGCAGCAGTCGATCAAGTTGTTGCAACTCTCGACGCTGGAACTGAACCAGGAAATCGAACGCTTCCTGCTTGAAAACCCGATGCTCGAACGCGAGGAAGGCAGCGAGAGTGCGTTTTCCGGGCTACCGGACATCGCGCCCGGCTCATCCGATACGGCTGGCAACGTCGGAGGCGACGAGCGGAACAACGAGAGAGAATCAGAGTTCTCTGCGCCCGGCGACGAGGCCGGGTACGAGGACAGGATCGACTGGTCGGATACCGGCAGCGCAGCGCCCAGCAGAAGCGAGGATGACGACTTCGATTTCCAGGAAGTCCAGGCCGCAACGCTCTCGCTGCGCGAACATCTCAATGCCCAGGTGGCACTCTCGCAACTCTCCGACCGCGACCGCATGCTGGTACGCTTCATCATCGAGGCGCTCGACGACGACGGCTACCTGCACCAGGAACTGGAAGAACTGTACGAGTTGCTGCCGCCCGAACTCGCGTTCGATCCCGACGATCTCGTGATTGCGCTACGCCATGTACAGCAACTCGACCCCACCGGAGTCGGCGCGCGCACCCCCCAGGAATGCTTGAGTCTGCAACTGCGGGCGCTGCCCGTCTCGCCCGAACGCGATCTGGCAATCGTCATCGTCGAACAGCACATCGAATGGCTGGCCGATCGCAATTTCGCCCAGATCAGGCAAGCGACCAACTGCGATAACGAAACCCTGCGCGCGGCACAGGCATTGATCCTCGGCCTCGACCCGCGCCCCGGTTCACGTCACTCGAGTGCGCAGCCCCGTTACGTGCTGCCCGATGTCAATGTGCGCAAGCTCCGAGGGCGTTGGGTGGCAACCCTCAACGCCGAGGCCGTGCCCAAACTGCGCGTCAACAAGCTCTACACCATGCTGTTGCGGCAAAACCGGAGTCAGGCGGGCAGCCTTTCCGGACAATTGCAGGAAGCGCGCTGGCTCATCAAGAATATTCAACAAAGATTCGACACAATCCTTCGTGTCTCGCAGGCAATCGTTGACCAGCAGCGACAGTTCTTCGATCATGGCGAGGTGGCGATGCGGCCACTGACTCTCCGGGAGATCGCAGACCAGCTCGAATTGCATGAATCCACCGTTTCGCGCGTGACAACCCAGAAATACATGGCAACGCCGCGTGGCGTGTTCGAACTCAAGTATTTTTTCGGCAGCCATGTCGCAACCGATACGGGCGGAGCAGCATCTTCAACAGCAATTCGCGCCCTGATTCGCCAGATCATTGATGCCGAAGACAAGAAAAAACCCCTGTCCGACGCAAAAATTGCCGACCTGCTCAATGAGCAGGGAATCGTGGTAGCACGGCGCACCATCGTCAAATACCGCACCTTGCTCAATATCCCCGCTGTCAGTCAGCGCAAATCGCTTTAGTCATCATCTCACAAGAGGAGTCAGCATGAATCTCAACATCACCGGCCATCATGTCGAAGTCACGGACGCCATCCGCGCATACACATCGGAAAAGATCGAGCGCGTCGTCCGCCATTCCGACAATGTCACCAGTGTTAACGTGATTCTTTCCGTCGACAAACTCAACCAGAAGGCCGAAGTCACCGTCTTCCTGCGCGGCAAGGACATCCACATCGAATGCGTCGATACCGACCTGTACGCCGCCATCGATGCCCTGGCCGACAAGCTCAGTCGCCAGATGCAGAAGCACAAGCAGAAAATGACCGGACATCAGCACGACTCGCCCAGATTCGCGGCAGAACGTTGACATTCATTCAACATTCCATCGACCTGCGTCATGACGGCTGCCCTGGGCAGCCGCTTGAGCGCGCCAACATCCGTTCCATGAGCCTCATCGCCTCCATCCTGATGCGCGCCAACGTCGTGGCCGAACTCGATGCCACCAGTAAAAAGCGCATCTTTGAAGAAGCCGCAATACTGTTCGAAGCGCAACAGGGGCTCGCCCGGAGTCTCGTTTTTGAAAAACTCTTCGCCCGCGAACGCCTGGGTTCCACCGGACTCGGCCACGGCGTTGCCATTCCGCACTGTCGCATCGAGGGATTGAACGAGGTCACTGGCGCGTTCATCCGGCTGACCACGCCGATTCCGTTCGATGCCGTCGACGACGAGCCGGTCAAACTCATCTTCGTGTTGCTGGTGCCCTGTGACGCCAACGACACCTACCTCCATATCCTGGCTGAACTGGCACAGATGTTCAGCGGCCCGGTTTTCTGCGAACGATTGCTTGCCGCCGCCGATGCCGATGCACTTCATACCCTGCTGACCGGCTGCCAGCCCAATCCGGAAACCGACACGCCCACTCACTGATCCGCCGTATTCCTTTCCAGACCCCCCAAGGCATACCATGACCTGCGCCGCCACCGACTACCTGGAACGCATCCTCAACGCCCGTGTGTACGACGTCGCCATCGAAACACCGCTCGATCTTGCCGTCGGCCTCTCTGCCCGAACTCAAAACCGCATCCTCCTCAAGCGCGAGGACATGCAGCCGGTGTTCAGCTTCAAGCTGCGCGGCGCCTACAACAAGATGGCGTACCTCTCGCCGCAGGCGCTCAAACGCGGCGTGATCTGCGCCTCGGCGGGCAACCACGCCCAGGGCGTGGCGCTATCGGCGCAAAAACTCGGCACGCGGGCTGTCATCGTCATGCCGAAAACCACGCCGCAGATCAAGATCGACGCGGTGCGCGCGCGCGGCGCCGAAGTCGTGCTGGAGGGCGAATCCTATTCCGACGCGTACACCCACGCCATCACACTCGCAAAGCACGAAAAATTGAGCTTCGTTCACCCCTACGACGATCCGGATGTCATCGCCGGCCAGGGCACGATAGGCATGGAAATCCTGCGCGCCCATTCGCAGCCGATCCATGCCGTGTTCTGCGCAATCGGCGGCGGTGGTCTCATTGCCGGAGTTGCGGCCTACATCAAGCGCCTGCGCCCGGAAACCCGGATCATCGGCGTGGAAACCTTCGATGCCAACGCGATGACTCAATCGCTCGCCGCCGGGCATCCGGTGACACTGGAACAGGTGGGACTCTTCGCCGACGGAACCGCCGTCAAGCGCGTGGGCGATGAAACCTTCCGTCTGTGCCAGCAGTACGTCGATGAAATCATCGAAGTCGACAACGACGCCATCTGCGCTTCGATCAAGGACGTGTTCGAAGACACCCGTTCCATCCTCGAACCCTCGGGCGCGCTTGCCGTGGCCGGGGCCAAGGCTTACGCGCATCGACACAAGCTGCGGGACAAGAGTCTGGTTGCGGTCGCCTCGGGGGCGAACATGAATTTCGACCGTCTGCGCTTCGTCGCCGAACGCGCCGAACTGGGTGAACAGCGCGAAGCCGTGCTGGCCGTGACCATCCCCGAGCAGCCGGGGTCGTTTCGCAAGTTTTGCGAACTCCTCGGCGGTCGCAGCATCACCGAATTCAATTACCGCTATGCCGATGCCGGCAAGGCGCACATCTTCGTCGGCGTCAGCATCCACAACCGCGCCGAAGCCGCCCGGCTCATCGAGCTTCTCGAACGTCACCAACTGCCTGCCGTCGACCTCACCGACAACGAGATGGCCAAGACCCACGTCCGCTACATGGTCGGCGGTCACGCGCCGCAAGCCGAAAACGAAGTGCTCTACCGCTTCGCCTTCCCGGAGCGTCCCGACGCGTTGCTCGATTTTCTCTCCCGCCTGCGTTCGGACTGGAACATCAGTCTGTTCCACTACCGCAACCACGGCGCAGACTTTGGCCGCGTGCTCGTCGGCATGCAGGTTCCGCCAAGCGACAAGGCCGGTTTTACCGAATTCCTCCGACAACTCGGCTACGAATACACTGAAGAAACACACAACCCCGCCTACCGGCTTTTCCTGGGACAGGGATAGCAGCACATAGCGCATTTCCGCCCGACGACGTGCTATCGTTTCGGCGTCTACGCGCTGGCTCATGATGAACAAACTGAACAGACGCTTTCGCTTCCTTGCTGCCGATCTTGCCTTTGCCACCGTATTCGCGTTGTGCACGGTGCTGTGCGTTCTGGTGTACCTGTACCAGTTCGATGCCCAGATCAGACTGCAAAGCGGTATTCATCTGTCCATCGCCGAGCGTAACGCGGCCTATATCAGCCACGATGTCGGCCTGTTGCTGCAAGATGTCGAAGACAGCCTGAAAGCCGTGCTCGATGCCAATGCGCACAAGCCTGTCCGGGCGAACACCCTCCAGAACGCCCTGACCAACATTCCTTACCTGAATTCGATCTCGCTCGTCGACTCACAAGGCAAGATTACCGTCAGTACTACGGAAGCCAACATCGGGCGTATCCTCAACATCGACTCCGAGCCCGTCTATCCACTGCCTTCCGGAGACCTTTTGCGCATCGGACCGACGCACATGGGCCTCGATCTCGCCGACGGCGTAGCCCTGACCGACAACGGCAAGCAAACGCCCGATCGGGGTTTCATCCCGATCATTCACACCCGTCTGTCCGGCGACAACGAAAAAACGCTCATCGCCACCCTCGACCTCGGCTACCTGTTGCGCCGGATCGTCAACATACCCAGCACAACACTGTCTGCCCGTGTCGCGCTCCTGCGTACCGACGGTCTGCGGCTGTTCGATACCCTGCCGACGGATGCCGGGCTATTGATGTTCGAGCGCGACACCATCAAACGCTGGCAAGACGGCAACACGCACGATGCGCGGGAACTGGCGGCAATCGATACCCGGCACTGGATCGTTGCCCACCGGCTCCACTCACAATTGCCCATCGGCGTCACCTGGGCCATCGACCGCGACACGCTGCTGAATGACGCGCTCCCCGGCATTCAGCGCAACAACATGACCATCCTGTTGTTGATGGCTTCCGGCATGGCCTGCGCGCTTTTCGGCTACCTGTTTTTTCGCTACGCCAGCCGCCATCAGCGCGAACGGCTCGCCAGAATCGAGTCACACCGATCCCTGCTGGAGAGTTCGCTCAACGCCTGTGCAAACGCCATCGTCATTACAAAACCGAATGGCATCATCGAATGGTGCAACCCGGCCTTCACCACCCTGACCGGCTTCACGGCAACTGAAGCCATCGGCCAGAATCCCGGCACGCTGACCAATTCCGGCAAACAGGACAGGGCTTTTTACGCACACATGTGGCAAACCATCCTCGATGGTCGAGTCTGGCATGGTGAGCTCATCAACCAGCGCAAGGACGGCAGTTTCTACGACGAGTTGCTCACCATCGCGCCCGCGCTCGATAGCGACGGCGTCATCCAGCACTTCATCGCCACCAAGGAAGATTACACACAACGAAAAACGGCGCGTCAGGAGCTAGAAATCGCGCATTCCCACCTCAACGCCGTGGTGGAGAATTTCCCCGGTTCGCTCATCATGGAAAATCTCCAGGGCATCATCGTCCTGCTCAACCAGTATGTATTCGAGCTGCTTGGTCTGCCGGGAACCGAAGAATACGTCCTGGGCAAACCCATACAACCGCTGATGGCATTCAGCAGCCGCGTCGCCGAGAACAGCCAGGCTTTCCTGGATCGTGTCGAAGAACTGCGAGCGGCGGCCCGCCCCTCGTATGGC
>WRNU01000128.1 GCA_009776435.1 Betaproteobacteria bacterium
GTCAGCACGCGGTTCGCCCCGGCGGCGACGAGCATGTCGGCCATCAGCCGCCCGGTGATCGAAATTCTGGGTTTGTCCTTTTTGTCCGAGCGCGCGTAGGAGTAGTAGGGAATCACCGCCGTGATGCGCTGNGCCGAGGCGCTGCGNAGCGCNTCGAGCGTAATCAGCAGTTCCATGATGTGATGGCTCACCGGCATGGAGAAGGATTGCACGACNAACACGTCGCGCTCGCGCACGTTTTCCAGGATTTGCACATGCAGGTTGTCGTTGGAGAAGCGCGAGACTTCGAGTTTGGACAAAGGCATGCCGAGTCGGCTGCAAATTTCGCGGGCAAGCGGTTCGTTGGAGTTGCAGGCAAATATCTTGAGGGCGTTTTTCGTCATGTCGGCGCTCCGGAAAAGGCTTCCGTGAGAATCAGGGTCGGGGATAAAGCAAAAACGGGCGGCGGCTCTCATGCCAGACGGCCTCGTCCGCCGCCGCCAGGGCATCGAAATCCGCCGGGGCGGCAGTTGGATCATCCACCCATTCGCGCAGCAACGGGCTACCGTTGATGAGGTCGATGGCCAGGCGATCGTGTTCGTATTCGTAGGGAAAATCGCGCCACAGCGGATAATCGGGCGCGATCCGGCGCAACGCCTTGAAGGCAAGCGCCATCAAGCGCCAGGGGCGGAAGGCGTCATGATGGTAGTGCGCGGTCTCGACGTGGATCTGCACGCCCGCGCAGAGTTGTCCGGCGTGCTTGTGAAAGGTCGGTTCGAACCAGCATTCGCGCAGGTGGCAGCCTTCCAGCCATTGGGGCGCGAGCGTGCGCATTGCGCCGAGCAGGGCGGGAATATCAAGTTCCGGCGCGCCGAAGAGTTCGAGCGGGCGGGTCGTGCCGCGCCCTTCGGAGAGCGTTGTGCCTTCGAGCATCACGGTTCCGGCATAGGCGCGAGCCATTGAAAGGTTGGGCGCATTGGGGCTGGGATTGACCCACGCGCGATCGATCGGCCAACCGTAACCCGTTGCGTCATCGGGCTGCCAGCCTTCCATCTCGATGACGCGGTAGTCGACGTCCAGCCCCAGGGCAGCGATGAACCAGTGTCCCAGTTCGCCCAGGGTCAGTCCGTGACGCATCGGCAACGCGCCCGCGCCGACGAAACTCTCCCAACCGGGGCGCAACAGCAACCCTTCCACCGGGCGGCCTGCAGGATTGGGGCGATCGAGCACCCAGACCGATTTTGCGTGACGGGCCGCCTCTTCGAGCACGTAGCGCAGGGTGGTGATGAAGGTGTAGATGCGGCAACCCAGGTCTTGCAGGTCGACGAGCAGGACATCGAAGCTGTCCATCATCGCCGCGCTCGGGCGACGCACCTCGCCGTAGAGGCTGAATACGGGGATGCCGAGCGCGGGGTCGACGGTGTCAGGCGACTCGACCATGTTGTCCTGTTTGTCGCCGCGCAGCCCGTGCTGGGGCCCGAACGCGGCGGAGAGTTTCATGCCGGGCAGGCTTGCCAGCGCGTCGAGCGCGTGGACGAGATTCCCCGTGACCGAGGCGGGATGCGCAAGCAGCGCCACGCGGCGGCCCATGAGCGGACGGGCCAGTTCCGGCTCGGCGAGCAGGCGTTCGAGGCCGTTCAAGAATCGGGGTCGGGAGGTCACTGTGTCACCAATCGGGTGTCGAGCCGCAGCGTCCAGCCGTCGGCATGGTGAAAATCGGGGCGACTGGCCGGATGATGGACGGCCCAGTATTCGAGCTTTCCGTTTTCGCGTTCGATCACCGCCGCGAGTCCCAGCCGCAGGACGGGAGAGGCCGGCAGCAGCACAGGCGGCACTTCGGCGGTGAGGGTAAGCCGGTCTTTGCGCCGGGCGCTCTTAACGGGCAGCGCGAAATTTTCTTCCTCGAACGTATGTCCAATCTCGCGGTAGCGCAGGAATTCGCTTGCCGCCCACTGTCCGGCGGGCGAGAAGTTGAATTCGCGGTAGCTTTCACCTTCCGGCGCGGAAATGAACGCCTCGAAGCAGGTGTGCTCCCATAGCGGGCCGGGCGGCGGCGCTTCCGCCTCCGGCACGCGCAGCGCGTCGATGCGGCCTTCGAGCAAGAACTCCAGACGAACCTCACCGTCGGGCAGGGCGCAAACCGTAGCCAGCAGCGTCGACACCGCCGACAGTCTGCCGAATACGGCCAGACGGGGGTCGAAAGGGCGCAAACCGACTGTTATGGCCGGAATTTTTGAGTTTGAGGCAGGCGTTGTGGGCGTGGTCACATCAGGGCTGATATTTGCACAGGCGAGGCGTGGTTTGGTCAGGGCGCAATATTATCAGGTGTCAAACAGGATTTCGCTCTTGTCAGGAGACTATCAAGGATTGATCTGAAAACAGCGTTTGGTTTCGCGGTTGCATCCCGCGTCGGCGGGCAGTACCACAGAGATGTCCCTGGCCGTTTCGATCAAGCCTGCGCCACGCATTAGCGGCAACCCGCTCTGTCTCGCACCGAAGAGCCGCTTATGCTTCTTGCAGCATTTCGTCGAGCAATTCAGGATGTTTATCCAGAATGCGTAGCAACAGCACCGTGGATTTGTGAGGTTGTGTTTTACCGCGTTCGTATGCGGAAAATACCGAGACGCCGCCGCCGAAGATTCGTCCGGCTTCTGCCTGCTTTAAGCCAAGCCGCTTGCGTATGGCACGCAACTCGGCGGCGTGGCGCATATCTGCGGCCCGTCCTGCGGCATCAATGGCGGTACTTACCCGCTTCGCTGAATCTGTGCTGGCATCGAACTCGATTTCACTGCATACCGGGCAATGCCAGCCCACTACCGCAAAAACTTCGTAAGACTCGTGATCTCGCCGCGCACATCCCTGGTTTCATGCACAAGAACCGTGCCATCGTCGCACTGCAAACAGTAGCGAGGGTTTCTGACTGCCATTTCCATGTCACTTCTCCTTGAACTGAACGACTACAGCGCCCTCACATAGCGTCAACTTGATGTAGGCCGTTTACCTTTGAGGACAGCTTTCCGCTTACGTGCGTAACAACCCTTCCCGGCTCCCGAGCCAGCGTGTGAGCAGCTTGTCGACGGCTTGCGGATCGACGGCGAGCAGTTCCCCGGCGGCTTCCCTGGCCGGTTCGATCAGGGCGTCATCCCGTTCGAGATCGGCGTAACGCAGCAGCGGCAGCCCGCTCTGTCTCGCGCCGATGAATTCGCCGGGGCCGCGAATGCGCAGGTCTTCGCGGGCAATGGCAAAGCCGTCGTTGTGTTCATAGATCACCTTGAGCCGCGCACGCGCGGTTCCCGACAGCGGCGGTTCATACAACAACACACATGAGGATTGCGCCGTGCCGCGCCCGACCCGGCCACGCAACTGGTGCAATTGCGCCAGACCGAAACGCTCGGCGTGTTCGATCACCATCAGGCTGGCGCGGGGTACGTCCACGCCGACTTCGATCACCGTGGTCGCCACCAGCACATGCAACTCGCCCGCAACGAAGGCCGCCATCGTTGCCGCTTTTTCTTCTGTCTTGAGACGACCATGAATGAGGCCGATCCGCAATTCCGGCAGGGTTTCCTTCAGGGTTTCCCAGGTTTCCAGCGCCGTTTTCAGTTGCAGGGCTTCCGATTCTTCGATCAGCGGGCACACCCAGTACGCCTGCCGACCTTCGAGGCAGCCCGCTTTCAGGCGGGCAACGACTTCCGCGCGCCGCGCCGTCGAGGCCAGACGGGTGCGGACAGGCGTGCGGCCCGGAGGCAGTTCGTCGAGCGTGGAGACGTCGAGGTCGGCATAGTGGGTCATCGCCAGCGTGCGCGGAATCGGCGTGGCAGACATCATCAGCATGTGGGGACGCACTCCGGCAGAACCCTTGTCGCGCAGGGCCAACCGCTGGCGCACGCCGAAACGGTGCTGTTCGTCGATTACCGCCAGCGCCAGCCGGGGCAGGTTGACCGGGGTTTCGATCAGGGCATGCGTTCCGACCGCGAGCAGACATTCGCCGCTGGCCAGGCGCGCGAGTTCGGCTTCCCTTTCCCGTTTTCTGCGTCCGCCCGACAGCCAGGCAATGCCGATTCCAAGCGGGTCGAGCCAAGCGGCGAGTTTGCGGTAGTGCTGTTCGGCAAGAATTTCGGTCGGAGCCATCAACACGGCCTGCCAACCGTTTTCCGCCGCCTGCAACATGGCAAACGCGGCGACGATGGTCTTGCCGCTGCCCACGTCGCCCTGTAACAAACGCTGCATCGGATGTGGCGCGGCGAGATCAGCGGCGATCTCGTCCATCACCCGTCGTTGCGCCGAAGTCAGGGCGAACGGCAGGCGTTCATGCAGAGCATGGGTCAGCGTCCGACACGGCGGCAGACACACGGCTTCATGGGCGCGGCGGGCGTGATAGGCGCGGCGCAGCGACAGTTGTTGCACGAGCAGTTCTTCAAACTTGATCCGCAGCCAGGCCGGATGCTCTCGCTCCGCCAACGTGTGTGCGCCGATGTCGGGCGCAGGGCGGTGGAGCGTGCGGATGGCTTCGGCAAAGCCAGGCAGCGACAGTCGTTGCCGGAGCGCGGCGGGCAATGGTTCGTCCAGAGGCACGGTCTCCAGCGCAGCATCCAGCAGACGGCGCAGAACGGGTTGCCCGAGTCCGGCGGTCGTCGGATAGACGGGCGTCAGCGTCTGGGGCAAGGGTGCACCCTTATCCACCAGACGCAGGCGCGGATGCACCATCTCCACACCGAAAAACCCGCCGCGCACTTCGCCGAACAACCTGACCCAACGACCGGGAGCGAGTTGTTTTTGCAGCGAAGGATAAAAGTTGATCCAGCGCGCGACGATTTCAGAACCGGCCTCATCACGCACGCGGGCAAGCAACTGGCGGCGCGGACGGGTGATCTCGGATGAAAGCACCTCGGCCTCGATCTGCGCGCTCGCACCGACCTGCGCCTGTTCGATGGAAGTGAGGCGCGTTTCGTCCTCGTAACGCAAGGGCAGGTGAAGAACGAGGTCTTCCGGGCGATGAATGTCGAGCCGGGCCAGCAGGGTTGCCTGCCGACTCCCTTTAGTCGGCCAGAAAGCGGCCCCGGACATTGGCCGGGATCAGCCGAGGAAGAGAATGGCGTCGGCCTCGATCAACGCGCCCCGTGGCAATTCCTTTACGCCCACGGCGGCACGGGCCGGGTAGGGCTCGGTGAAGTAGCGCGCCATGATTTCGTTGACCTTGCCGAAATGCCCGAGATCGGTCAGATAGAGGGTGATGCGCACCACCTGCGCCAGCGTGCCGTCGGAGGCTTCGGCAACCGCTTTCAGATTCTCGAACACCTGGACGGCCTGCGCCTCGAACCCCTCTGCCAATTGCCCCGATTCCGGCGCGAGACCGATCTGACCGGAACAATAGACGGTATCGCCAACCCTCACCGCCTGCGAATAAACGCCAATGGCGGCGGGGGCTTTGGAAGTGGAAACGATCTTGCGACTCATGCCCGAACTCCGAATGAGAGAAATGAAAAAAGGGGCGCGGGTTTTCCGCGCCCCCTGGAATGATGAATGATCGCTGGCCGCGCTTCAACCGCGCACGCGCAAAATGATGTCGCAACTGCCTTTGTCGATCACCTTTTGCAGCCCACGCTGCTGCCGGATGTTGATGATGACCGGCGCCATGAAGTTGGCGCGCAGACCGGCACTGGTCGGAGCCTCGTCACCCTTGCGGATGATGACGGCCACGACGGCATCTTCCGGGCGGGACAGGCGCAGCGCATTCTCTTCTTCGTCCGTGAGCGGAAACTCGTAGGTAATGCCGAGCTGTTCCGGCCCGGCGAGCGAGAACATCACGCTGGCGTCTTCCAGGCTTTGAAGCAGGAAAACCTTGCCTTCGCCGCCTTCTTCATGCAAAAGCGCAAAACGGCGCAGGCCTCCGAATCCCGGCAGACCCATTGGAAATTCGATGACCTTGTCGTCAGAGACTTCAATGGCGCCCAATACCGGATTTTCAATCTTCATATAGACTCCCCAAATAGGCTGAACGATCCGCACGGAGACGGATCATTTTGCACGACGCCGCGATTTCGCCTTGGGGTTCTCGCCTGCCTTCGCAGTTTTCTGCGGCGGCAATACGACTCCTTCCGCAATGTTCTTCAGACGGTTACGCGCCGCCTCGGCCTCGCGCTTGTTACGAAACGGCCCGACCACAACCCGCGACTGAATATGGGCGGGCATGCCGAGCGCGACAGCATTTTCGAACAGCTTACCGGCATTGTCCGTGTCATCGAACACGCCCAATTGAACAAAATACCCATCCGGCAAAGAAATCGGCTTCGCGGGCGTATCAAGCGCCTTCGAGGGTTTTGCGGGCGTATCGACCGCCTTCGAGGATTTCACAGACGGTCCAACCGCCTTGGGGGGAGGCGCAGGCGCTTCGCCCGCCGTTGGAGAATTCGCAGCAGACGCATCGAGCGCATTCAGAGGGTCCGACGACGCAACTGCTTGCGGCTCCGATTCGCCTGCCTCCGGTGTGACTGCGGTTTCTTCAGCCACGAAAACGGGCGGCTCGATCGTTGTCGTATCGAACTCCGGTGCAGGTACATCGAGCTTTGGCTCGTCGAACTGCGTCAAGGCATCATTTGCGGACTCGGGCAGTGGACGCGGCGTTCGATCACCATCACCGAACCACAACACGGCCAGCAGCAGTATCAGCGCCGCCGTCACGGCCAGCCCCGCCCGTTTCAGAGGCGTCCAGCGAGAGTCGGAAGAAAACGAAACCCTGCGCCGCCTCATAAAGCCTCTCCTGTCGTCGCTTCCCGTTTTCGTCCCCGCGCAGCCAGCGACGCAACCAGATCGGCCTCGGCGCGGGTAATGCCGCAGCGCGAAGCAATCACATCAGCCATGATTCCGCGACGCGCCAGCGCCAATGCCTCATCGTATTCAGGCGACATATCCGGTTCCTGCGCCGAAAGCGAGATCGAGGCTTTGACCCGATCCGTCGCCGAGTCTTTCGCTTTTGTGCGCAAGAAGTCGATTTCTTTTTGCTGTGTCTCGACCAGTTCCCGCAGCGTATTGATTTCAAGCCGCAAGCGCTGAAGTTCGAGTTCGACGGCAAAAGGATCGAGTGGAGCCTCTTTGACCTCCTCAGGCGCGGTGATACCCGGTTGTGATCGTTGCGAATAGATCGCAACCGTCACGCCGGTTTCAGACTCTTTCGCCGATGCGGACGCTTCGTCGTAATTGAAAAGGTCGTCACCCAGGTTCGTAGCGTTTGTTGCGGTCGACGAAACCGCCTGCCGACGAAATCCGATACGCAGGGCGCGAAAAAACTGCCAGCCGCCATAGACAAACAGCAGCGCAATCAACCAATAAACCAATTGCCGCATGATCCGCTACTCCAGGACAAGAGAACAGGATTTCAACGGTAAGCACGAGACGATATTCTACCCAACACAAGCTCTTTCGTGTTGAATATTTTGATAACAATGCTGTTTTTCTTCAAAAAAAACAGCATTATGTTTACTTTTTCTCTCTTTTTATCTGAAGCGATGCGGGGATGACTCATATAAGAGGCTCCAGGGCAAACATCGGCGCGACATGTCCTGCATTGAGGCATGTCCACAAATATTGTATCACTTAAAAAAGAACTCCGGCAGTCCTGCTGGCGAATCCTGCCTGCCAGTTCCATGTGAGAGAGACGCTCCGTCGGCAAGCCGGCTTCGCGCCCCAATTCCCTTCCGTGGAGGGGTGGCAGGCGAAGCCTGACGGGGTGGTCGCGGCGCAGGGGTTCGCAAATCCGCCCCAATTCCTGTAACATTTTCCGGATCACAAAAACGGCTGGACCGAGAGAGGACTGAAGATGAAAACGGCATTGTTCGCAGTATTGTCAATGACTCTGGCGGTCAATATGGGATTCGCGCAGAATGCAAATTACCCGAAGGCCAAAGTGAGTTTCGATGACTTCAAGGGGCTGACGGCGGAAGTGGAGGCCCATCGGGCAGCCCGCCTCATCGACCTCAACACATTCCTGAAGATGAGCAAGGAGCCGGGCGTCATCATCCTGGATTCCCGCTCGGCATTCCGTTACGAACGTGTGCATGTGAAAGGGGCCAAACATCTGGCTTTCACCGACTTCACCCAGGATGCTCTTGCGCGAGTCATTCCGTCCTTCGACACCAAAATCCTGATTTATTGCAACAATAATTTCGACGGCAACCAGGTCGATTTTGCCTCCAAGGTTGCCATGCCGCGCCTGGGGCCAAGAGACAGGGTGGCAAGCCAGCTTTCCGCCCAGGCCAAACCCATCATGATGGCGTTGAACATTCCCACTTACATCAATTTGTATGGGTACGGCTATCGGAACGTCTACGAACTGGATGAACTCGTGGATGTGAACGATCCGCGCATTGTGTTTGAAGGCTCGATGGTTTCAAAAAAATAAC
>WRNU01000129.1 GCA_009776435.1 Betaproteobacteria bacterium
TCGATCAGCACGGCGGTCTGGATGGTCATGTGCAGCGAGCCGGTGATGCGCGCGCCCTTGAGCGGCTGGCTTTTGGCGAATTCTTCGCGGATGCTCATCAGACCCGGCATTTCGGTTTCGGCAATGGCGATTTCCTTGCGTCCCCAGTCGGCAAGACTGGGATCGGCAATGACGTAATCGGGTTGTGCGGTCATGTAAAAAATCCTCTGTTGAATGGGTGGCTCGATCAGAGTCCGGCATCGGCGGCCAGCGCGGCGGCCTTGTCGGTTTGCTCCCAGGTGAATTCCGGCTCATCGCGGCCAAAGTGGCCGAAGATGGCCGTCCTGGAATAAATGGGACGCAACAGGTCGAGCGTCTGGATGATGGCCTTGGGTCGCAGATCGAAGTGGGCGCGGATGAGTTCGACGATTCGGTCGTCGCCGATTCTGCCCGTGCCGAAGGTGTTGACCATCAGGCTCACGGGTTTGGCGACTCCGATGGCGTAGGCAATCTGCACTTCGCACTTCTCGGCAAGCCCCGCCGCGACGACGTTCTTGGCGACGTAGCGCCCGGCATAGGCGCCCGAACGGTCGACCTTGGAGGGATCCTTGCCCGAGAACGCCCCGCCGCCGTGGCGGGCTGCGCCGCCGTAGGTATCGACGATGATCTTGCGCCCGGTGAGGCCGCAGTCGCCTTGCGGGCCGCCGACGACGAAACGGCCCGTCGGATTGATGAAGTATTTCACTTCGCCCTGGATGAGATCCTTGGGCAGCACGGGTTTGATGATTTTCTCGATCACCGCTTCCCGTAACTGCTCGTAGGCGATGTCGGGAGCGTGCTGGGTGGAAACCACCACGGTGTCGATGGCGACCGGTTTGCCGTCGACGTATTTGACCGTGAGCTGGCTCTTGGCGTCCGGGCGCAGCCAGGGCAGACGCCCGTCCTTGCGCAGTTCGGACTGGCGCTGCATGATGCGATGGGCGTAGTAGATCGGCAGCGGCATCAGGCTCGGCGTCTCGCGCGTGGCAAAGCCGAACATCAACCCCTGGTCGCCCGCGCCCTGATCGAGGTCGATGCCTTCGCCTTCATTCACACCCTGGGCGATGTCCGGAGACTGGCTGTTGAGCGCCACCAGCACCGCGCAACTCTTGTAGTCGAAGCCCAGCCTGGAGTCGTCGTATCCGATGCGGCGCACGGCCTCCTGAGCGGTTTCGCGGAAATTGACGTGGGCCGTGGTGGTGATTTCGCCCGAGATGACCACCAGCCCGGTCGAGACCAGCGTCTCGCACGCGACGCGCCCGTAAGGGTCGCTGGCTAGGATGGCGTCGAGCACCCCGTCGGAAATCTGGTCGGCAACCTTGTCTGGGTGGCCTTCGGACACCGATTCCGAAGTGAAGAGAAATTCCTTTGTCATTGACTGCTCCAGAAACAGAAATCCCCGAGAGTTGCGGCGTCTTGGCCGGCTCCGGGGATTTTCGGTGAGCAGCTTGACGCTTTAGCAGTACTTATAGTCCGCTCGTCGAAGCGGGGCCGCCCTGCAAGTTGTCGAGTTAACTCGGCGGCAAGGGCGTAATTATATAATCCGTTTCTTTTGTGGTCAAATCCCTCGCTTGGGGGGACCTCTGCGTAACCCCTCCCGTCATTGCAGCGTGGTGCGAAGCGAAGTCGCTGCAATCCACACACCGCATGGATCCTGCGACTTCGCGCAGGATGACAAGCAGTTTATGCGGAGTCGTGTAGAGGTTCCATAAAGTACGCCGCCAATGGGTCGTTTGGTGTGGAATATTTTGCATGTTGGTCAGTTTTCTTTTTCGCCTGTTCGCCCGCTTGCCGCTGACGTGGCTGTACCGCCTCGGCGGCCTGGCGGGCTGGCTGGCCTATCTGTGTTCTCCTGCTTATCGTCGCTGCCTGCGCGTCAATCTGGCGCAGGCCGTGGGAGAACCTTCGCGCGCGTTGTTGCGCCGGGCGATTGCCGAGGCCGGACGACAGGCGCTGGAAATAAGCTGGATATGGTTGCGTCCGCTCGATACGGTGCTGGCGCAGGTCAAGGCGGTCTACGGTCTGGAACTGGTCGAGTCGGCCCGCCGCGATGGAGCCGGTATCCTGTTCGTGACCCCGCATCTGGGTTGTTTTGAGCTGGCGGCCCATTACTGCGCCCATGCCGGGCGCGCGCCGCTGACCGTGCTTTTCCGCCCGCCCCGTTACCGCGCGCTCGAACCCTGGATGCAGGCCGGGCGCGCACGCGGCTCGGTGAAGACTGCACCCGCCGATCTGGCCGGGGTCAAGCAGTTGCTCAAGGCGCTGCGCGCGCGCGACATGGTGGGCATCCTGCCCGATCAGGTTCCTCGCGCGGGGGAGGGAGTCTGGGCGGACTTCTTTGGCCGCCCGGCCTGGACGATGACCCTGGGCGCGCGGTTGGGCGAAGTGCGTGGCGTGCGGACGATCTACGTCTGGGTCGAACGCCTGCCGCGCGGACAGGGCTATGCGGTGCACTATTCATTGCCGGGAGAGCCTTGCGAGGGTGATCTTGCTGCGCGTTGCGCGGCGATGAACCGGGAAATCGAACGCCTGATACGGCAATGTCCGGCGCAATACCTGTGGACCTATAATCGCTACAAGCGCCCGCGCGGCGTGCCCGCGCCTGAAACTGGGGGAACCGAAACGTGACGCGCCTGGCGATCTTTCTCATCTGGTTGCTCCATTGGCTGCCGCTGTCCGTGTTGTCGAGGCTAGGGTGTGCTCTGGGAACCCTGAGCTATTTTCTGGTGTTGCCGCGCAAGCGGATTGCAGCCACCAATCTCGTCCTGTGCTTTCCCGAACTCGACGAGTCCGCGCGCAAGCAATTGTTGTTGCGTCATTTCCAGGCACTCGGGCGCAGCATGCTCGAACGTGGCCTGCTGTGGTGGGCTTCGCCCGAACGGCTGCGGCGTATCATCCGTTTCGAAGGAGAAGAACATCTGCGTGATCTCGTGCAGGCCGGTACTCCGGTCATCCTGCTTGCGCCGCATTTCATCGGACTCGACATGGGAGGCGCGCGGGTGGCGATGTCTTTCGATTCCGTGAGCATGTATGCGCGGCAAAAGAAAAACCCTGTGCTCAGCGACAGGCTGTATCGCGGTCGCAAACGCTTCGGCGATCAGGTTTTGCTCTCGCGGCAGGACGGTGTGCGCGGTGTGGTGAAGGCAATAAAATCCGGACGCCCGTTCTACTATCTGCCCGATATGGACTATGGAAGAAAGGATGCGGTATTTGTGCCCTTTTTCGGCGTGGAAGCCGCTACCATTACAGGGCTTTCCCGGCTGGCGTACCTGACCGGCGCGCGGGTGTTGCCCTGTGTGACGCGGATGCTGCCGGGTGGCGCGGGTTACGTGCTGGAAATCGGAGAGGCGTGGGAGAATTTCCCGACGGTCGATGTCGAGGCCGATACCCGGCGAATGAACGACTGGATCGAGAGCGTGGCGCGCACCATGCCGGAGCAGTATTACTGGGTTCATCGCCGTTTCAAGACCCGGCCCGCCGGACAGGCGCGGCTTTATATCAAGGGGACTTTTCGGTCACCATGAGCGAATGATCTGAATATGCATCCATTGGAAACCAACTCGATGACTACTGAAGATGTTGTGCAGTATCTGCGGTCACATCCCGATTTTCTGAGCGAACACAGCGAGTTGCTCGGCGTGCTCACTGTGCCGCATCCTCGCCACGGGCATGCGATTTCACTGACCGAACGGCAATTGCAAGTTCTGCGCAGCAAAATCCGGCAACTTGAACAGAAACTCGCCGAGTTGATACGGTTTGGCGAACAAAACGACGAGATCAGCGAAAAAGTGCATCGCCTCGCCACATCGCTTCTCGTGGCCGATGGCTACGACGGCAAGCGCCGCGCGCTTTTTGCCAGCATGCAGGACGATTTTGCCGTGCCGCATGTGGCCCTGCGCATCTGGGATGCTTCGGCGGAGTTGGAAGGGGAAGAATTCCAGCCGACGGGCGAGGACGTGCGTGCATTCGCCGACCGGATGTCCCGCCCCTATTGCGGCGCGCCGACCAACATCGAAGCGCTCGCCTGGTTCGGCGAAATGGCTCCGCACATCCGTTCGGTTGCCCTGACGCCGTTGCGGCGGGGGAATCGGGTCGTGGGGCTGTTTGTGCTCGGCAGCGAAGAGCCTGAGCGTTTCTACAGCGAGATGGGCACGTTGTACCTCGAACGCATCGGCGCGCTGGTTTCGGCAGCCCTGCTGGCCGAGATACTCTGACCGTGGATGCAGAAGTTGCCCTTCCGTCCTGGGGCGAGGATTACCTGGCCTGGTTGGCGACGCATCGGCGGGCGGCGGCGCTGACACTGGAGAACTATCGACGCGACCTGTTGCGCCTGGCCGAGTTGGCAGGCGCGCGCGCGCCGCAGACGCTGGAGGCCGTCGACATCCGCCGCTTCGTCGCCCGCCTGCACGGGCAAGGGCTTTCGGGGCGCTCGATTGCGCGGACGCTCTCCGCCTGGCGCGGTCTTTTCCGCTGGCTGATCCGCAATCAGGGGGTGCGTGCCAACCCCGTTGAGGCCATCCGCCCGCCCAAGTCGCCCGCCATGCTGCCCAAGGCGCTGTCGCAGGATCAGACCAGGGCGCTGCTCGATGCGGAGCCGAAGGTGGAATCGGCGCTGGAGAGTCGTGACTGCGCCATGTTCGAGCTGTTCTATTCCTCGGGGCTGCGTCTCGGGGAACTGGCCGGGCTCGACCTGGACAGCGGCAGTCGCAACGGTTGGGTGGATTTTGCGGAAGGCATGGTGACAGTGCACGGCAAGCGTGACCGCATGCGCACGGTTCCCGTCGGGGAGCCCGCGCTGAAGGCGTTGCGGGCATGGATGGAGGTACGTGTGCTGATGTCTGCCGCCGGGGATGAGCGCGCGCTCTTCATTACCCGCAACGGTCGACGCATGAGCGCGGGCGCGATTCGGGGTCGGCTACGGCGGTGGGCACAGGCAAGCGGGCTGGGCGTACACGTTCACCCGCACATGTTCCGCCACAGCTTCGCCAGCCACATGCTGCAAGCCTCCGGCGATCTGCGCGCGGTACAGGAACTACTCGGTCACGCCAGCATCCGCTCCACGCAGGTCTACACCCACCTCGATTATCAACATCTGGCCAAAGTCTACGATTCTGCGCATCCACGGGCGCGGAAGTGAAGACAATTGGTAATATGTGGCTCACCTTGGGAGACAGGGGGGTATTGATTGTGACGATTTGTGCGTTTTGGGTTCAATGCTTTCATGTCGTGCAGGTCTGGGGCTTGCATGGTTCATAAGCTAGGGCAAGGGCTGGCAGACGTGCATCAATGAAATCCTTCGTCAGGCGATGCTTCACGCGCTTCAGAAAACGTGAAGTTGAGTACCATGTTAGATTTCTTTTACTCTCTTTACTCTGTAACCGACAAAACAGAGAAATAGGCCGATGCCCGTAAACAGGCTGAACGCAAAAAACCGTGCAAACGTTTCGCCGAATAACTGCAATGCCAAGAGTGTGAGCCCGCAGATAGCATCACATCTGCCGCTGCTATTTGGCCATGGTTGTTGATTGCCGGTTGAATAATTAACCCCAATGAAAATGAAAAATACTCCAGATAAGATCAGGACTATGCCTACAGGCTTGAAGCTGAGCTTGTGGCCTGGATTCAAACGCTTTTCTGTGAATTCCTTGAGCACCAGCGTTGCTGAAAAGAGAAGCGCCGTAAAGCCCAAAAAAGGGATGATAATCCTGAGATCGGCGACTGATGGCGAAATTAGAGCGGCGAAGACAATTCCACCCGCAATTGTTACAATAACAAGCTGAAGAAGGATGCGTAGAGTTTTCATTGAAGCAATCTATCGGCTGAGTTAAGCAGTGTGTATCAGCGCGTCCGTTCGAATGAATTGTCAGAGTGCGACAAGTGATTGTTGACCAACAAGGCGCCTACGATTAAAAGCACTGCGTAAGCAAGAACCTCATAGCCAGAAATAGCGATTGCATATGGATGCCTTGAGAAATCAAGGAGTTCGGGCAACCTGAGTATAAGGACGGGAATGGACATGGCGACGGTCACCGCAACAGCTTTTCTTCGATACAGGAAGGCTAATGGGTAACTGAAGAGAAGAGACACCGTCGCTGCGGCTAAAAATCCTTGAGCAATTAGGGTTCCAAAGATAAGCGACTTATCCTTAGGGAGAGGAATCGTATTGGCAAAGAAATCCATGCTGATTCCGTACACGATAAAACCGCTCCACATAACAACGGGAACCAGCAAAAACCGAAGGATATGGGAAAATGGGATGGACATAAGTGCTCTAACGTTTAAGGTAAGGGACGCGCCACCTACGGTACTATCTGCTTGACCGCAATGTTTTGCGGTTTCGAGAAAAATGTGCACTTGATTACATGGATCATGAGGACAATTGCCGGAAAGACAATGAATAACGCGTAGAAAATTGAACTAACGACCGATATAACGCCCATGATTGTTCCTGTAATCATAAGTGCTTTCGGCGCCCGGTTGTCCTTAATCCAGAAATAGAGAATGGCAAAGTACATGGCCCACGATGCGGCAAATAATGGATTTATGAATGGTGTAAATGAAAACACCAAACCAAAATAAGAAGACGCTGTACAAACTATGGCAGCAATCAGGCGGTATTTCATGCGCAGCCTTATATAACAATTAATCGACCGCTACGCGGTTGATTGCGCAGCGACCGGCAGACTACCGGGTTGGGTGTCCTTTGGTCGAGGAAGAATTCTCGCTGTGACGATCATCTTGTCACTAGCGATAACCTCGGTACGCAGTCGTGGTCGGAAGTTCTGGGCGGCTTTCGCGGATTTTTGCGCATCGGCTCGAAGGTCACGGAGGCGATCGGCCAGGATTCATCGCCCGACGGCTTCCATGCATCGCATATATCTTCATTAAACAAAGAAAAAACAGACAAAAAAACTTCACCACTTACTTTGAACCAAAGGCAGATTTCAAGTGAGATTTGCCCATGAAAACGTACGGCGTAAAGAAGGCGGTCGGTGCGGAAATTCGCAAACGCCGCAAAGCGGCAGGCATGACGCTTGAAGAGCTTGCGCATGCCATCGGAAGCAACGACGGGAACCTGTCTAAGCTGGAGCGCGGCATCATTGGTTACACGGATGATGGACTGGGAAGAATCGCCTTTGCGCTGGGCTGCCTGGTGGCTGATTTTTTCACGAGTTCGACAAAGAAAGGCCGCTCCTTCGCTCCGCCTGGTTCACGCCGGATTCCGCGCCTCAGCTATGTCCAGGCAGGCTGCTGGATGGAGACATCGTATCCTGGGCCGGACGACGACGTGGATGACTGGATACTGTCTGAGTTCAAGCTGTCACAGGGCGCGTTCGCGCTACGTATTCGCGGAGACTCGATGATGCCCGAGTTCCGGGAAGGCGACACCGTTATCATCGACCCGGAAGTCCCGCCGAAGCCTGGCGACTTTGTGGTGGCGAAAAGCGGGGGAGGGGAGGCCACCTTCATGAAGTACCGCCCGCGCGGCCTGTTTGCCGATGGCGTGGAAGTCATTGAGCTTGCGCCCTTGAACGACGATTACCCCTCGATGCGCTCTGACATCACCCCGATCACGATCATCGGCACAATGGTCGAGCATCGCCGGTACAAAAAAAACTAGATTCGATCCGCGCCATAGCGGGAAGCGCGCGAGACGGCTGGTGAAGCATCCCGTCATACTCCCTGAATTCCCCTCTGTGGAGGGATGCCAGGCGAAGCCTGACGGGGTGGCACGAAGTGCCGGGGCAATTCCCCTCCGCAGGAGGGGAATTTAGCACTCCGAGGAAACGACTGGGGTTTAGCCGAAAATGAATGACATTGCACTTGTGTGTAAACATGAGTCCTGTGCAGGGGAATGAATCAGCGGAGTCGCTGCGCACGGATAAAAATTTTCATGTCCTTCACTTGCTACAGATTTATTCCCGCGTTATAGTCGCATCAAAATCTGTACGTACTACAGGAGTGATGCAAGTTGATACCACACGCTCCCCCGCCAGCAGTTCCTGAAAGCCATCGACATGGCAAAGAAACGCAACTTCATCGTGCGCGAGCAGCGGCAAGGCGCTGCTACACGCTGTTTTTTTGTATTTATGAATAAAAACATTTCCCCTGCCTCCTCCCGCGCATCCGGCCTCTTCTCGAAGCCGTGCCTTATTCTGTTTTGCGTGCTGTTCCCGCTCTACACGCCGACGCTGGCGCAGATCATTCCGCCGCCCCAAACCGTACCGCCACCGGGCGACCAGAATTTGATCCAGGAACGCCAACAAAAGCTGCTCGAAGACCAGCAACGTCGCCTCGAAGAGCTCAAGCGGCTACCCAGCGAACCCGCCGCCCCGGCCCC
>WRNU01000130.1 GCA_009776435.1 Betaproteobacteria bacterium
GCCAAACTGGTGATCGAAAAATGCGCCGATCCCAAGTTCCGTCCCGCCCTCAAGGATTACCTCGCGCGGGCCGAAAAGGGCGCAAACGGCCAGCAAACCCCGCACTTGTTGGGCGAGGCGTTCGACTGGCACTTGCGCGCGCTGAAGGGCGAGTCGATGTAAGCTGGAAAGTATGCAAAAAGCGCCACAAAAAAACCCGCTTCGGCGGGTTTTTCCAGAAGCCCTCTTGTGGGAAATCGCCCTGTCCGTTGGAGGGGCGCCCGAAGGGCAGGGTGTTTACGCGCGAGCGGCAGGGGGTCACTCAAAGGCAGGCTTTTGAACGCACAACATGGAGGAGCATATGAGCATTCTCGTTACCAGCGCCAGAAACCAGTTTCGCGGAAAAATTGCCAGCATCACCACGGGCGCGGTGAATAGCGAAGTGGTTCTTGATATCGGCTCAGATCAGATTGTCGCCATCATCACCAATCAAAGCGTGGAAGAACTCGGCCTGGCCGTGGATCACACCGCCTATGCCATTACCAAGTCTTCCTGGGTCGTTGT
The DNA here is from genome assembly GCA_009776435.1 of Betaproteobacteria bacterium. Taxonomy (GTDB): domain Bacteria; phylum Pseudomonadota; class Gammaproteobacteria; order Burkholderiales; family Rhodocyclaceae; genus WRNU01. The sequence continues at coordinate 544 of WRNU01000130.1, forward strand.
GGCCAAAAGCGGCATCAAAACCAGTTCCAGAAACCAGTTATCGGGCACGATCATCAGTTGCACAAGCGGCGCGGTCAATACCGAAGTCGTCATCGCTCTGTCTGGCGACAATGCTGTCACATCCATCATCACCAATGAAAGCGCGAAAATGCTGGACCTGAAAGAAGGTGACACTGTCACCGCATTGATCAAAGCCTCGCATGTGATCATCGCTGTGCCCTGACGCAACGCTCATGTGACCGGGGTCAGTGAAGCGTACCCCAATAGATATCGTATCGTCATAACAAATGAAGCGAAGCAATCCAGAAGGTTATCTTTCTGGATTGCTTCGTCGCTTACGCCCTAAGCAATGACGACAATCGGCTTATCTCAAGGCTTTACAAACTTCAGGATGAACTGGTCGGTCTTGCCGCGAATGTCGGCGTCGAAAACCGGCGCGGTATGCGGATCGTTCGCATTGCGCAGCGCGTCGCTGCTGCCGCTCAACCTGAAGCCGACGGCGGTTACTTCGGCCTTGACCGTTTCCGGGTCGATGCGGTGCAGGGTCTTGGTATCGTCGACGCCGCGACCGGCTGCGGTGGCATGATCGATTACGATATACGCGCCGCCGGACTTCAACGCTTCAAACACACGCTGGTTGAAGTCCTTCATTCCGTTACTGGTCCGAGAGTTGTGGATGTCATGGTAGTTACCCGAGGTCCACACCACATCCACCGGCTGCGACAGGCCCAAGGCGCGATCGGTGTAAGACAGGGGCAACACCGTGACGTTGCCGTAATGCGCATCGGTGGCGATCGCGTTGGCCGCTGCCGTCGGGTCCGGCCCATTCGGACGAGGCGGCGGGGTGAGCGCATAAACACGCCCTTTTGGCCCGGTGAGCACGCTCAACAGGCGGGTGTAATAGCCGCCGCCGGGTATCAATTCGGCGATTTGCATTCCCGGCTTGATACCGGCGAAGGCAAGCGTTTCCGCTGGTTTGCGGCTCGTATCGCGCTCGGTGTCCGCAGCGGGGCGGGCCTTGTCGGCCACGGTGGCGGATACCGTTGCCGGAACGTCCGCAGCCAGACAGTGCACGGACAGGCAGGCGGTCAACGCTGCGGCGGCGAAAATCATCTCGGGTGTACGCATGGGATGTGCTCCTTTACGGTGATCGGCCAACTCAAGCCGCCAGGGTTGCGCTGTCGATTACGAAGCGGTACTTGACATCGCTTTTGAGCATTCGCTCGTAGGCGGTGTTGATTTGATCGGCGCGAACCAGTTCGATATCGGCGACGATGCCGTGCTCGGCGCAGAAATCGAGCATTTCCTGTGTTTCGGGAATGCCGCCGATCAGCGAACCGGCAATCGCCCGGCGCTTGAAGATGAGGTTGAAAACGCCGGGCGCGGGGTGCGGCGTGGACGGCGCGCCCACCAGCGTCAGCGTGCCGTCACGTTTCAACAGACCCAGGAAAGCATCGAGATCGTGCGGCGCGGCAACGGTGTCGAGGATGAGATCGAAGCTCTTGGCGTGCGCCGCCATCTCTTCGGCATTCCGCGAGACGACGACTTCATTCGCGCCCAGCGCCCTTGCTGCTTCGCGCTTGGAGTCGGACGTGGTAAATGCAACGACGTGCGCGCCCATCGCATGCGCCAGCTTGATGCCCATGTGACCCAGGCCGCCGATGCCGGCCACGCCGACCTTCCTGCCCGGCCCGGCGTTCCAGTGCCGCAACGGCGAGTAAGTGGTAATGCCTGCGCACAGCAACGGAGCCACGGCGGCGAGTTGCTCCGCCGGGTGGCGGATGCGCAGCACGTAACGCTCATGCACGATGATTTTTTGCGAGTAACCGCCTAGCGTCCAGCCCGGTTCGTCCGGCGTCGGGCCGTTGTAGGTTCCAACCATGCCGTCGCAGTAGTTTTCCAGTCCGGCCTCGCATTCCGGACAGTGTTTGCAGCTATCGACGATGCAGCCGATGCCGACCAGATCCCCCACCTTGAAACCCGACACCTGCGCGCCGACGGCGGAAACGCGCCCGACGATTTCATGACCGGGAACACACGGAAAACGAGTGCCCGCCCATTCGGCGCGCACTTGATGCAGATCCGAGTGGCAGATGCCGCAGTACGCAATGTCGATCTGCACGTCGTGCGCGCCCGGCGAACGGCGGGTGATGCGCAACGGCTCGAGGGGTTTGTCGCCCGCAAGGGCGCCATAGGCATTTATGAGCATCGGATTCTCTCCTTTGAGTCACCCCGTCATGCATTTCGGGGATTCCTCGATACGATCCACGGGAGCCTTCGGCTCCATATTTAACGCTTGTCTCACTGACTCCGCCATAAATGGCGAGGATTGCGTTCGACCCGTGTCCAGTGGCAAGGCCCCAACCGTCTGGAAATCAGCAGTGCCGTACTATCAGACTTGCCGGGTCCTTGGCGATGAAGCTTACGCCGCGTTATTTGTAGAAGTATAGTCGATGACGAAGCGGTAACGCACATCCTTATTTCGATACACGCTCATCCCCGCAAGAGTCCGACGAGCGCATATCCCGATTGCGACAGGGCAGGGTGACTCGAGAAACAGGGTGGGGAAATCAAGTCCTGCCTGTATAGGACTGTTCAGTAAAGTCAGTTGGAATACAAACGGGCATCTGTTAGCATCTCTCGTATTTTGGGATGTTGGTTTCCTTCGAGACAGATCGAGCGGAGAAATGAAATGTTTTTGCGCTGGTGCATGGGTTTATTTGCAATTTGCATGACCCTGTTGGTTCAGGCACAGGATGTCGAGGCCGTCAAACGCGCGGCAGAACAAGGGGATGCAAAGGCACAGGTTTATCTTGCGAGGATGTATTTCGAAGGCCGAGGCATCGCGCACGATGAAGTCGAGGCTGCGAAGTGGCTTCGCAGGGCGGCGGAACAAGGAGAAGTCGTCGCTCAATATAATCTTGGGGTGATGACCACCGAAGGCCGCGGCGTCGCACGCAATGATACGGAGGCTTTGAAGTGGTTCCGCAAGGCGGCGGAGCAGGGACACGCAAAGGCACAGGTTTATCTTGGGAGGATGTACCTCGAAGGCCGAGGTATTGCGCGTGATGATGTTGAAGCCGCGAAGTGGATTCGCAAGGCGGTGGAGCAGGGAAATGTAAAGTCACAGAATATTCTCGGGATGATGTACCTCGAAGGCCGAGGCATGGCCCGTGATGATGTCGAGGCGGTGAAGTGGTTTCGTAAGGCGGCGGAACAGGGAGAAGCGCCTGCCCAACAGAATCTTGGATTGATGTATGCACAGGGACGGGGTATCGCGCGTAATGATACGGAGGCGCTGAAGTGGTTTCGTAAGGCAGCGGAACAGGGAAATGCAAAGGCACAAAATAATCTCGCAAAGATGTACCGCGAAGGCCGAGGCGTTGCGCGTGATGAAGTTGAAGCCGAGAAGTGGTCTCGCAAGGCGGCGGAGCAGGGGAACAAGGAAGCTCAAACAAAATCTGAAAGGATGAACGAAACAAATCCGAGTACTGTGCAAAATGATATTGAGTCCCTCAAACGTGCTGCGAACCGGGGGGATGCGCAAGCTCAAGCCAGACTTGGAGCGATGTATGGAGAAGGTCTGGGTGTAGCCAGGAATTATGCTGAAGCCGAAAAATGGCTTCGCAAGGCGGCGGAGCAGGGAAATGCTTTGGGCCAAACTCTCCTTGGAATGATGTATGCAGAGGGTCTCGGCGTGCCGAAAAATGATGCAGAAGCCCTGAAATGGCTTCGCAAGGCGGCGGAACAGGGAGACTCGAATGCTCAGAATAATCTTGGGTCGAGATACATGAATGGCCGTGGCGTAGCACAGAATGATGCAGAAGCTGTGAAGTGGTATCGCAAGGCAGCGGAACAGGGAAATGCGGTAGCTCAGGATAACCTTGGAGTGATGTACGCCAGAGGCCGAGGTGTAGCCCGGGATTATGCTGAAGCTATGAAATGGTTTCGTAAGGCGGTGGAACAAGCGAACGTATCGGCTCAATTCAATCTTGGAGCGATGTTCGCCAATGGCCTTGGCGTTGCGCGCGACGAAGCACAAGCCATGAAGTGGTTTCGCATGGCTGCGGAACAGGGGCATCCGGATGCCCAATATAATCTTGGCTTGATGTACAACGCAGGTCGGGGGGGGGCGCAGAATAATGCAGAAGCCGTGAAGTGGTTTCGCGTGGCGGCGGAACAGGGACATCGGGATGCTCAACATAGTCTCGGTTTGTTGTACGCGGCAGGCCGAGGTGTTGCGCGGAATAATGTGGAAGCCGTGAAGTGGTTTCGTGTGGCTGCGGAACGGGGGCATCGGGATGCCCAATATTTTCTTGGGCTGATGTACGCCGAAGGGCAGGGTGTTGCGCGCGATGATGTGGAAGCCGTGAAGTGGCTTCGCAAGTCTGCGGAACAGGGAAACAAGGACGCTCAGAAAGCGATCGAGTCCATGCAAAAAAAGCCGCCCCGCTCTGCCGCGCCGTTGGCAATATGATGCGAGGTGTCAGCAGGCGTAGGGAGCGCCGTTTGCATCAGAGCAAAGAATGATAACAGCATATATGATATAGATATTGCCGCTGAAGAACTTGCTGGCTTCGTCTTCGGAAAGCCTGCGGGTATAGGCCGCGTGCAGCAGGCAACGATGCGTGCTACCGGCCGTTCAGCCGCCAGCGCCGTTCATCTTGCGGATTGCGCCAAGCAGCGGCAGATGCGCCAGATCGATTCGGGGTGGTGCGTCGATCTCGTCCCCCTCATCGCGCGTCTGGTTGATGGCGCTCATCACCAGTTCGAAGCGCATGTGCTGCTGAATGCGAAAGGCTCCCAGTTCGTAGACGAGTTTGTCGATCTTCGTCAGGTCCCGATCCTTGTCTTCGGCTACCTGGTATGCCTCGCCGATCACCCGTCGGTCGTCGGCGGTGAAGAAATTACACACGTAAGGGCTGATTCGGCTCCGGTATTTCTCGAAGCGTTCTTCGCTTTCCAGCCGGGCCTGGGCGTTCTTGCTGAGGCTGACGGCGGCGGAGGGTTCGAGCGCCGGGTTGGCGTGATTGCTGCCGATAGCGGGCCGGAGGGTGATCTGACCGGCGAGGGCGAAGGAACTGGTAATGGGCAAAATGGACACAGATTTTTCTTCAGTCGGCAAGCGGGGGACATGTTCCCAACTACGGCTGCGTTCAGGAAAACTTGACCGTGAACCCGAAATTCGTCCGTCCTCCCACAGCAGGCGTAGGGCGAGCACACTTTGTTTTGCCCGCCGAGAAAGTAATACGGCAGAGTCTGCGCACGTATGGACAAGCAGTAACATGTAGGGACAGATTGCGAATTCTGATTTCGTCGTATACCATTAAGATAATTCCATAGACTACAGGCAGGAAGGACGACCATGATTACCAAGATCAGATGCACATGGGCAGGAGAATCCCCTATCTATGTCGACTATCATGACCACGAATGGGGACGGCCTGAACACGATGATGGCAAACTGTTTGAAATGCTGATCCTGGAAGGCATGCAGGCGGGGCTTTCGTGGATCACTGTGCTTAAAAAAAGAGAGGCATACAGGGCGGCCTTTGATGGATTCGACCCCCATAAAGTGGCTCTTTACGGCGATGCGAAGATTACGGAACTCATGGCAAACGAGGGAATAATAAGAAATCGCCTGAAAATTAATGCGGTTGTAAATAATGCTAAATTATTTCTGAAAGTTGTAGAAAAACATGGGAGTTTTGACAAATTTATATGGGGATATGTTGACTATACACCAATTATAGGCCGCTACAAAAAAATTGAGGATATGCCCGCAACTACTCCGCTTTCCGACAAAATAAGCAAGGACTTGAAAAAAATAGGATTTAAGTTTGTCGGCTCGACCATCATTTATGCGTTCATGCAGGCTACAGGCATGGTCAATGACCATATTAGGGAGTGCTTTGTTTATAAGGAGATGCTGAATGGAGTAATGAGCACCTCATTTAAGGAGAATTGAAGATGTATTATTCAACAATTTATTCCTCGCCAATAGGCATCGTTACACTCGCCTGTGATGAAGATCATCTTGTCGGCTTGTGGATGGAAGGGCAAAAATATTTCGGAGCAACTATACCCGAAGCGATGTCGGTGAACAACAACATGCCGGTATTCATTGCGGCAAAAGAATGGTTGAACAGATATTTCTCTGGAAAAAAGCCTGCTGTTTCTGAATTGCCACTGGCTCCTATCGGCAGTGAATTTCGTCAAAGAATATGGAAAATTTTATGTGATATACCCTATGGCGAGATTATTACCTATGGCGACATCGCAAAAATAATGGCCGTCAAGATGAATAAAGACACCATGTCCAGCCAAGCGGTTGGGGGAGCGGTGGGGCATAACCCTATCTCTATCATCATTCCCTGCCATCGTGTTATAGGTTCAAATGGCAGCTTGACGGGTTATGCTGGTGGGATTAAGGCAAAAATGAAATTGCTCGAATTGGAGGGCGTGGATATGTCAAACCTTTTCGTTCCAAAAAAAGGCACGGCAATTTAATTTTGCCAAAGTCTCAAACAGTTTGCCCCGATTGATCGGGGCACAGGTCGAAGGGTTGTGGATTTACTCGAAGTTTTCCGATTCCACGCTATACATCGAAGAGCGGTGTCGACAGGTAGCGTTCCCCGGTATCCGGGAGAATGACGACAATGGTTTTCCCCTTGTTTTCCGGGCGCAGGGCGACCTGCGTTGCGGCCCACGCCGCCGCCCCGGAGGAAATTCCGATCAGCAGACCTTCGGTGCGCGCAATCTCCCGGCCCGTCTTGAATGCCTCTTCGTTTTGTACGGTGACAATCTCATCAATAATGGCCGTATTCAGCGTCGCGGGGACAAAGCCTGCGCCGATCCCCTGAATTTTGTGCGGGCCGGAGCGTCCTTCCGACAAAACGGGCGAATCGGCGGGTTCGACCGCTATGATTTTGAGATTGGGGTTCTTTTCTTTCAGAAATTCTCCCGCGCCGGTGATGGTACCCCCGGTTCCGACGCCTGACACGAAGATATCAATCTTCCCGCCGGTGTCCTCCCAGATTTCGGGGCCGGTGGTTTCCCGGTGAGTCTTCGGGTTCGCGGGATTGTCGAACTGAGACGGCATGAACGCGCCCGGCGTCTCGGCCACCAACTCCTCGGCCCTGACGATTGCGCCCTTCATGCCCCGTGCGCCTTCCGTCAGCACGAGTTCTGCGCCATAGGCGGCAAGCAGCTTGCGGCGTTCGACGCTCATGGTTTCCGGCATGGTCAGGACGACGCGGTAGCCCCTGGCTGTTGCGACAGAGGCAAGGCCGATTCCGGTATTGCCGCTGGTGGGTTCGATGATGACGGCTCCCGGCTTCAACTTCCCGCTCTGTTCCGCATCCTGGATCATCGACCACGCAATGCGGTCTTTGACACTGCCCGCTGGATTGAAGTACTCCAGCTTTGCGATGAGCGTCGCGCCCAGCTTGTGCGCCTGGGCATACCTGCCGAGCGAGAGCAACGGGGTTTTTCCGATCAGGTCGGTGAGGCTGTTTGCGATTCTTGACATATAGGCATCTTCCTATAAAACATATGGATTAGATATGTTTATTGTACGCCCGTCTTGATCCTCGTCAACAGTGTCCTGTTATCGAACTGTTGCACCACGTCGGCGCGCGCTTTTTTTAACTGGCGTAAGGCGAAAAGCCTCGTCGGTTCTCGTCCACGACCAACGGCTCGCCCGAGGGGGGAAACGCGCGTTGCGGGCAGTTGCCGCGCGGACAAACCTTGCAGCCTGCGCCGATCGGCATGAATTCCTCCTGGGCTTTCAGATTCAATCC
>WRNU01000131.1 GCA_009776435.1 Betaproteobacteria bacterium
ATGTCGGCATTGTCGAAGATGGCATCGACCTTGTATTCGTCTTTCAGGCGTTGGGCAACGACCTCGAATTGCAGTTGTCCGATTGCGCCCAGCAGCATTTGTCCGCCTTCAAGCTCGAAAACCTGGATGGCCCCTTCTTCTCCAAGCTCCCGCAATCCTTTCTGCAATTGCTTGGATTTGAGCGGGTCGCGCAGACGCGCGGCGCGAAAAAGCTCCGGCGAGAACCAGGGGATGCCCCTGAAGCCCAGCGCCTCGCCTTCGGTGAGGGTGTCGCCGATCTGCAACTGGCCGTGGTTGTGGATGCCGATGATGTCTCCGGCTACACCGTCTTCTTTCAGGATACGCTCATTGGCCATGAAGGTCAGAGCATTGGCGAGTTTCATGTCGCGCCCGCCGCGCACATGGCGTACTTTCATGCCGGGACTATAGCGCCCCGAACAGATGCGGAAGAAGGCGATACGGTCACGGTGGCGGGGATCCATGTTGGCCTGGATCTTGAAGACGAAGCCCGAGAAGGCGGCCTGCCCCGGTTGCACCATGCGCGTCTCGCCATCACTTCCGCCAGTGGAGGCGATTCTCGCCTGAGGCGGCGGCGCCCAGTCGATCAGAGCCTGGAGGATTTCCTGTACGCCAAAGTTGTTGATGCCGGAGCCGAAAAACACGGGGCTTTGCTGGCCCGCAAGGAATTCCGTGCAGTCGAACGGGGCAGAAGCGTCGTGGAGCAGCGCCACGTCGTCCCGCACCGGGCCGATTTCGAGCGGGTAGCGTTGGTCGAGTTCCGGATTGCCGAGACCCGTGACGAGTTGTGCTTCGCTCTTGTGTTCTTCCCCCGGAGCAAAAACCAGCATGCGGTCGGCCAGCAGGTGATAGACGCCGCGAAAAGCCTTGCCCATGCCGATCGGCCAGGTAACGGGGGCGCAGGTTATTTTGAGCACATCCTCGATTTCGGTCAGCAAATCGAACGGGGCGCGCACTTCGCGGTCGAGCTTGTTGATGAAGGTGATGATCGGGGTATTCCGCAGGCGGCAGACCTTGAGCAGCTTGATGGTCTGCGCTTCCACGCCCTTGGCGGCGTCGATCACCATCACCACTGCGTCCACGGCGGTGAGCACGCGGTAGGTGTCTTCGGAAAAGTCTTCGTGCCCCGGCGTGTCGAGCAGATTGATGGTGTGCCCCTGATACTCGAACTGCATCACGGAACTGGTGACGGAAATGCCGCGCTGTTTTTCGACCTCCATCCAGTCGGAAGTAGCGTGCCGCGCGGATTTGCGCGCACGCACCGTCCCTGCGAGCTGGATGGCGCCGCCGAACAGCAACAGCTTTTCGGTCAACGTGGTCTTGCCTGCATCCGGGTGGGAGATGATGGCAAAGGTGCGACGAAGTTCAACGTCGCGCAGGAGTTCGGGGGAGGTGGTGTCGGACAAGGCTTCAGACCTGAGTGAGAAATACAAAACACTAGAGTAGTTTCGGTTTGAGTGCTTACTTGTCATTCGGGTATGTCGTGCATGTCGGGGTAAGCTTGCAAGCCCCAACGCCGCGACCACCCCGTCAGGCTTCGCCTGCCACCCCTCCACAGGAGGGGAATTGCCCCGGCACTTCGCGCCACCCCTCCACAGGAGGGGAATGTCTGGAACCAAACCGAAATCGCTCTAAAACATTTTTTTCCTGACGATATGCTTTTTTATCTTTTCCCGCAATATACACGGATTAAATGGCTTTACTATAAAGTCACAGGCTCCAAGCGCAAGAGCGGCTGATACATTGTCGATTGTCCCGATAGAGGTTAAGAAAATGATCGGCGTTTCTTTATGCTCTTCAAAGCCTCTTATAATGGGAATAAGTTCAAAGCCTGTTAATTCCGGCATTTTGTAGTCAAGCAAAAACAATTCGGGAGTTAGTTTTTGTAAAACCTCTTTAAGTTTTGATGGTTTTGCTAGCGTGAATACTTTGTATTCAGCGTCCAACACAGACGATACAGTTTTAAGAATAACCGGTGAATCATCAACGGCAAGAATCAATAGCCTTCGACTGGCCTCTTCATCGTCCAGATTTTTAATAAATTCTCCCAGGGGGATTTCATTCAAAGCGGGGAAGGCATTAAGAGACGGATCGCCCGGATAACTGAAAGCACTGGCTCGCCTCTTTGCCGCCATAACACGTAAACAGAATGCGTTAAAATCCTTTTCTATCTGTCTTGCGTAAGTAGCAGCTTCCCTCCAATTGCCCTGTTTTCCATAAGCATTGAGTAGAGAATGGAAGTCTAGTATGAACCTGGTACACCCAAATTTTTCCAACAAGGCAATTATGCTATCCAAACTTTTGCAGGCTTCCTTGTCGCCTTCACGATGTGCGAATTTGATCAATGCGCTTGAAACATTTGGCGCAAGACTCAAGAGCTTCGACACCATGCCAAAATACTCGCCAACCGACAATGTCGGTTCTGTTGCAGCAAAGATCCGCGTGTTCAGGCAGCTCTGCTTTAATAGAGTCGGCAGGTCAAAATATTCGTTGTCTCCAGAGTCCGTGTTCATACCTTCTCCGCGATGCATTTATTTGTCGGCGTGCGAAAACCTAATTGTTGCGTATTGGTGAGCAATTTTTGCATTTGCTCCGTTGCTTCGTCGTAACTCATCATCATCACCAGATCCTTTATGTACTCGACTTCTTCTTTCAATGCACCACTCAGGTTTAATGCGTTCAAATTTTCCACTTCTTTGTCTATAAGAACCAAATCCGTGTCGGAAAAAGCGTCTATCAACCTTTCAAAAATATGCGGCAGTGCAGGCGGGACGATAAGCAAGTCGGCGCCTGAGTTTGAGCTTGTTGTAGAAAATGCCTCTTTCAGCTTCAAGCCAAAAGTACTTAGCCCCTCCAACAGAGGCGGCAAATTTTTGGTGCAAAAAACCGAGTCCATTTTAGAGGACGCGATTTCAAGATCAAACGCCATTGCGGAGAGTTCCATTGCGCCTACGTTGGCTAATGCGCCTTTTATTCCATGTGCTTCTATGAAGAAATTTTCCATATCTTTAGCCTGTAAAAATTTATTCAAATTTTTGCAGGCTTTCTCGATTTCCTTGATCAATAGTTTCAGCGTCTTTCTGTATATGTCACGCTGGCCAGCCAGTCTATCAAGCCCTATCGACATAGAAAGCTCCTCGATTTGCTCAATTTTCTTCCATAACTCCTCGTATCCTTTATCTTCTGTTTCAACAGGAACAGTTTTTTCAGACAACTGGCTTAAAATCTTTTCGGCAGGTATCCATTTTTTTAGCGTATGTATGAGTTCTGTCTTTATAATGGGCTTCGACAGATAATCGTTCATTCCAGCTTCCAGCATCATTTCTTTCATGCCTGAAACAGCATTTGCCGTAAGTGCAACAATCGGTGTCGTTATGCCCATTTTGCGAATAATTTCTGACGCCTCAACACCGTCCATTTCCGGCATCATATGATCCATAAAAACAATATCGTATTGATTCTTCTGGATCAATTCTATGGCCTGCTTTCCGGAAGTGGCTGTTTCCGATGTAATCCCAAAAAGTTGTAAAAGACCATGTGCAACATTTAAGTTGATTATATTGTCGTCAACTAGTAATACCTTCGCCCCCGGTGCATATACCATGAGATCTTTATCATCAATCTGATGTATTAGCGCCATGTCGCCTAAAATTTTTGGTATCACAACATGGAACGACGTGCCTTGACCATATACGCTTTCAACTGTTATTTCTCCACCCATAATTTCGGTAATAAATTTTGAAATAGTCAGTCCAAGTCCTGTTCCTTTTATGCTTCGATTTTTTTTCACGTCGAACTGCTCAAAAGCATCAAAGAGCGTTGGAATGCTTTCTGCCGGTATGCCTATGCCCGTGTCGCTGACGGTCACTTTTATAGTGGTGTCTGTAAAGCTGATTGCTAACCGCACATAGCCCTCATTGGTAAACTTGACCGCATTGCTCAGCAAATTCAAAAGCACCTGTCTGAATCGTATATCATCTCCGTACAGGCATGCGGGCGCTTGTTCCTGTATATCCAATTCAAAGGCTATGTTTTTATCTTTGAGCAAAAATTGCACGGTAGTGCATATATTTTTGATAAACTCGTTAAAGTCATAATGTACGGGGATAAGATTTAATCTCCCCGCCTGTAATTTTGAAACATCCAAAATATCATTGATAACACTTAAAAGTGCCAAGGCAGATGTTTTAATATCATCAATATATCGGAATTGTTGCTTATTTAGATTTTCATGGAGTAGAAGTTCGGCAATGCCTAATATCGCATTCATGGGAGTGCGAATTTCATGTGACATATTGGCCAGGAATTGGCTTTTCGCCTCATTAGCGGCTTGTGCCGCTTCTTTTTGAAGCTTTGCCTTGCGTTCCTGTTCAGCAATTTCCAACATTTTTTGTTCGTTAGCTTTTACTTCACGCAGGTCACGACAAAAAGACAGATAGTAGTACGTGTTTTTCCACGGAATCCGCACAATTTTTGAGGCTACCGGGATAATTTCGCCTGCAGGCGTCTGGAATGTCCTCTCCAGGCAATAAGTGTCATTTTCCAATAAAGCTTCTAATGCCTCCCTTCTTCTATCAGCGGTTCTAACCCCATCAGGTTGAAATTCCGGGAAAAAACTGTAATAATTTTCGCAAAAATCGGCTTTATCAGGCACACCCATCATATTCAACGCTGCCTGATTACAGTCTATGATTTTGCCCTGGTCATCCCGCAACACACACATCATCGGGTAGGCATTCAGCATGAGTTTAACCCGTTCTTCGGCTTCCTTTGCTTCAATCTCCTTCAACATCAGGTCGGTTATGTCGTAAAAATACACAATCAGCCGATAATCAAACACCCAGGAAGTGCGCGCAACATTCACCATAAAGTATATGAATGTCCCATCATTTTTTGCAAGCCGTACGTTAACTTGCGAAAATCCTCTGTTTAGAGCCTCGGCAATAATTTCGTGCCTCAGCGGCTCGCTTTCTCTTCCATCAGGTTGGAATTTTGGTTGAACTGTAAGAAAAAACTCACTAAATTCTTCAGGTGATAAATGCTCGGGCGCGCCAAAGGCAAGAGCCGCCTCCTTATTGAATTCAACAATATTGCCACTTTCATCCCATATAAAACAAGGCAATACGGTTGACTCAAGCAATTCGGCCATACGCCGTTTTATTTCTTCCAAACGTAAATCTGTGATATCATATGATACAATGAGTATATTCTCAAAATCGTTATTTTCATCCACTATCCGCTTATAAATGATTCGATACATGCGCTGTATTCCATTCGGCCAGGTGATCGAATCATCTACAAAAAACTCTTCCTCAGTAGACAAGATATGTGAAATCCGACGAGCCACTCTATGGGCAACATCTTTGTCTTCAAACAATTTACATGCTTCAATAAATGACGTGCCAATAAATGCATCGTGTTCCGAAATTCCCATCAGGCTTTTGAGGCTATCGCTGTAATGGACGATTTTCGCATCACGGTCCAGCACTAGAGAATAAGCGAAGGTACTCGTCAATGCCTTGATATATTTGTCAAGGGACTGTATTTCCTTCGCATTCTTTTCTTCGAGCATCTTGATCAGCATTTTGACAACCTCGCTTACTTCTCTGATGGCTTCTTTGCAGAAGCAAGCCGGGAAGTGGTTTTCTTTCCGGCAGATTCGTTTTTCGTTGCGCCCGTTTTCGCAGCCTTCGGCGCGCGTGGCTCAAACTCGAAACCCACTTTGCCGTCCTGCCCGCGCACGAGAAAGGCGGAGAATTTGCGGTGAGTGCGGGCGGAGACGAAACCGCGCAAAAGATCGGTTCTGCCTTCGGCGAGGAGTTTTTGCATCTGCTCGCGCTCGACGGGTTGTTGGAGGATGATCTTGCCAGAGCGGAAATCGCAGCTTTTTTCCGGCCCCGTCGTTCTTTCGCAGAGGTAGGCCGTGCCGTTGTCGAAAACGCGGGCCTGGCACTTGGGACAGATTCCAACGGGTTCCTGTTCGGAGAAATCCGTCGCGCCCTCCGCCTCGGCGGGCTGGCCGAAATCGAATGCGGGTTGCTTGTCGTCGTTCAGTGTGATGTCCGCGTTGAAGAGACGCCCCATCCTGTTGCGAAAACCCATGAGGGGGCCGACGCGGCCTTCGCGCAGCAGGGTTTCGATTTCCTCGATCTCGAACTGGCGGCCCGCGACGATTTTCCAGGTGTTCCAGCCGCAGGACTGACAGGCGAATTTCTTGTAATTCTCTTTCACGACGCCGCCACATTTCAGGCAGGGCACGGAAAGGGTGGCGAAGTCGCCGGGCACGGTGTCGGATTCATAGCGGCGGGCGCGCTCCACGACGTCGCGCGTCATCTCCGCGATTTCGCTCATGAAGGCTTCGCGCGAAAGCTCGCCGCGCTCCATGCGCGCGAGTTTGTATTCCCATCCGCCAGTGAGCTCGGGCGAGGCCAGGGCGTCGATACCCAATCCCTTGATGAGGGTGATGAGCGAAAACGCCTTGCCGCTGGGAACCAATTCGCGCCCGTTGCGGTGCAGGTATTGTTCGATGATCAATCCCTCGATGATCTGCGCCCGCGTGGCCGGCGTGCCGAGGCCGCGTTGGGCCATTGCTGCGCGAAGCTCTTCGTCGTCAACCATTTTGCCCGCGCCTTCCATCGCGGAGAGCAGCGTGGCTTCGTTGAAGCGGGCAGGCGGTTTGGTCTGGAGGGCATTCAGCAGGATTTCTTCGGTGCGCACCGTCTCGCCGGGCTGCGTCGGAACCAGCCGCGTGTCGTCTCCGCCGCTTGTCTCCTTGCCGTAAATGACGAGCCAACCGGGGGAGAGCAGCACCTTGCCTTCGGTCTTGAAGGCTTCGTCCATGACACGGGTAATGCGGGTCGTGACCCGGTATTCCGCCGCCGGGTAGAACACGGCGAGAAAGCGCCGGGTAACGAGATCGTAGATTTTTTGTTCGGCCTCCGAGAGGCTCTTCGGCTGCGCGCCGGTGGGGATGATGGCGAAGTGGTCGGAAATCTTTTCGTTGTTGAAAATGCGTTTGTTGGGTTTCACCCATCCCTGGCGGGCGATTTCCTCGGCGAACGGCGTGTAGGCTTCCGGCAGATTCTTGAGGATGTCGGCTACCGTGCCCTGGTAGTCTTCCGGCAACGCGCGTGAATCGGTTCGTGGGTAGGTGAGCGCCTTGTGCTTTTCGTATAGCGCCTGCGCCAATTGCAGGGTGGTGCGGGCCGAGAAGCCGAAACGTCCATTGGCTTCGCGTTGCAGGCTGGTAAGGTCGAACAGCAGCGGCGAGAGTTGGGTGGCGGGCTTGGATTCTTCCGTGACCGCGCCCTGTTGTCCGTCGCACTTCTCCAGGATGGCTCTAGCGCGGGATTTGTCCCATAGCCGATGGGCGTTGGCGTGTTCGTCGCCTTCGGGTTTTTTGAATTTTTCGTCGAACCAGCGCCCGGTGTATTCGCCTGCCGCGCAGCCGAAACGGGCTTCCAGTTCCCAGTAGTCGCGCGGCTTGAATTTGCGGATCTTGTCTTCGCGTTCGACGACGATGGCCAGCGTCGGCGTTTGCACCCGACCCACGGTGGTGAGATGAAAGCCTCCGGTCTTGGAGTTGAAGGCAGTCATCGCCCGCGTGCCGTTGATGCCGATCAGCCAGTCGGATTCTGCGCGGCAGATGGCGGCGTTGCGCAATCCTTCCACATCGTCGGCGGCGCGCAATTGCCGAAAGCCGTCGCGGATGGCCGAGGGTGTCATGGATTGCAGCCAGAGCCGTTCAACCGATTTGCCTAATCCTGCGTGCTGGACGATGAAGTTGAAGATCAGTTCGCCTTCCCGGCCTGCGTCACAGGCGTTTATCAGGCCGCTCACGTCCTTGCGTTTCATCAGCCGGACGAGGAGTTTGAGGCGGTCGCTGCTTTTTTCGATCGGCTTCAGGGCAAAGTGCGGCGGGATGACCGGCAGGTGGGCAAACGTCCATTTGCCACGCTTGACCTCGAATTCTTCGGGCACGCTCAGTTCGAGCAGATGGCCGACGGCTGAGGACAACACATAGGCGTCCGACTCGAAATAATCCTTTTCCTTGGTGAACCCGCCCAGCGCACGGGCGATGTCCTGTGCCACAGAAGGCTTTTCCGCGATGATCAGTTGTTTGCTCATACCTGGCCCGGTTCATTTCGGGCAGCCGAACGCCCGTTCAAATGTGATAAAGCGTTCGATAATAAAGACGCCTTGGCAAGATAAGCAAGCAGCTTATAGGAAAAAAACAGACAGATACCATGTCAGGTAACACGC
>WRNU01000132.1 GCA_009776435.1 Betaproteobacteria bacterium
GAAATCTTTTCGCCAGCACTCACCCCCAGATGTTCCATGAGGGATTTGTTGAACGTGAACTGGCCGCGTGCAGTAAGCGTCAATTCCATGATGGCTCCTTTCTAATGAACCTCTGTACAACCCCTCCTGTCATTGCAGCGCGTAGCGAAGTCGCTGCAATCCACACACCGCATGGATCCTGCGACTTCGCGCAGGATGACAAGCAGTGGCTGCAAAGTTATGCAGAAGGTCCCTAAGTAATCATGATTATACATCATCATTGATAGCGATCAAGCTGAACCTCGGGGTGGGGTTGGAACCGGAGTGACGAAAATTTCCGGGGTTTCGGCTTGCAACCCCTATCGACGGCACACCCGCAGGGCCAGATGCAGGAATTCGTCCCAGACTTCGCCACGAACGAGCCCCTTGACCATGCGGTCGACGCGGGCGGCGTGGAGCAGGGCGGTTTGCAGGGAGGATCGGGTTAGTCGGGCTAAAGCAGCGCGGAGGGCTTGCTGCCGGGCAGAGTCGAAAATGCGCTCGGCCTTGAAAAGCGCGGCCAGCGGTTGCCCCGAGTCGGTTCCGCCGCGCAAGAGGGCAAGCGTGCGAATCTCGTTGGCCAGCGCCCACAGCACCAGCGGCGCGGGCGCGCCTTCGCCGCGCAGACCGTCGAGCAGGCGCGCACAACGAGCCGCGTCGCCCGTGAGCAATGCTTGTCGTAACATGTCAATGTCATATCTGGCTACATTGAGTACCGCTGCTTCGACCTGAGATGTCGTCAATTCGCCTTCGCCGTACAGTAGCCCGAGTTTGAGGATTTCCTGGTGCGCGGCGAGCAGGTTGCCTTCGACGTGGTTTGCAATGAATTCCAGCGCTTCGGCAGGCACGGACTGGTGTTGCGCAGCCAGGCGCGCGGTGATCCAGGCAGGCAGGCGTTCACGCGGCGGCGTCTCGAATTCGATGGTGATTCCGGCCTCGCCAATGGCCTTGAACCAGGTGGTCTTCTTCGTTTGCCAGTCGAGCGCGGGCAGGGTGATCAGGGTAACGGTACCGCTGGGCAGCGCGGCAGCGTAACGCTGGAGCATGTCGCCGCCGTCCCGTCCGGGCTTGGCGGTGGGAATGCGCAGATCGATGAGTTTCGCGCCGCCGAACAGCGACAGGTTGCCGGCGGCCAGCGTCAGGGAATCCCAGCGAAAGCTTTTGTCCACGACCAGCGTTTCGCGCTCGTCGATTCCCTGCCGACGCGCGCAACTGCGTAGCGCGTCCGCTGCTTCCAGCGTCAGCAGTTCGTCGCCGTGCAGCACCCACAGGGGGGCGAGCGGCTTTTCAAGATGGCGGGCAAGATCGGCGGGGCGCAGGTTCACGGGCGCTGCCAGGCAACCAGCCGCCGCATGAGTTGGCGCACGATTTCGCTTTCCATGTCGCTGTAGAGCAGGGCTTCTTCCTGCTCCTTGCCGAGAATGAGATCGTCGCTGAAGGTGTACTCGCGCCGCGCGGAAAGCGTGGTGGGTGGAATCAGTTCGTTGTTGTCGCGGTCGGTGAGGCGAAAGCGCAGCCTCTGGTTGAGCTCGTATTCACGCACCTTGCCGGTGGCGGTCAGGCTCAGGATCTCGCGCGAGCGGCTGTTGGCGAGTATCTGGAGTTTGGTTTCGGCCTGGGAGGCATCTTCCAAGACCGTGGTCGAACCCGTCAGCGCTATCTGGCGTCGCAGGGCGATACCCAGCGTCGTGTATTGGCTCGCGCTGACGTGAACGGTGGCGAAGGCCAGCGGTTGTGCGCCGCGTAACTTGAAGCCGCAACCGGCAAGCGCAGTGACGGCAAAGGCGAGGAGAATGAACCGCACGCGACGGGAAAAAAATGAAATAGTCATACTGTCAGGCCACGATGTTAACCAGTCGTCCGGGCACGATTACCACCTTTTTGGCGGGTTTGCCCTCCATGAATCTTTGCGCCGCCTCGGTGGCGAGCGCGGCGGTTTCGATGACGCTTTTCTCTGCGTNGGCGGCAATCCGCAGGCTGCCTCGCAGTTTGCCATTGATCTGGAGCATGAGNTCGATTTCGTCCTGCGCGAGCGCGTCGGGCNGAGGTTCGGGCCAGGGCGTTTTGAGNATGTCGTCNCCAAAACCGCATTCCTGCCACAGGGCGTGGGCGATGTGTGGCGTGACCGGCGAGAGNAGTCGCAGCAGGATGGAAAAGCCCTCGAAGGCGACCGCGCTGGCGGTGGCATCCCCGCGCGGCAGTTTTTCGAGGACGTTGAGGATTTTCATCGCTGCCGAGACCACGGTATTGAACTGGTGTCTGGCGAAATCGTGGTTGGCCTGTTTGAGATGGGTATGAATCTCGCGTCGGGCATCGGTGAGCGGCGCAGGCAGTCCGGAGGGGATTCCGGGGTTTCGGCAGGCTCCATAGCCGGTCACAAGGCTGTGGCCGAACCCCCAGACGCGGCGCAGGAAGCGGGACGCGCCTTCCACGCCGGAGTCCGACCATTCGAGTTGCTGATCGGGTGGTGCGGCGAACATGATGAACAGCCGCACCGTGTCTGCACCGTATCGTTCGATCATCGCCAGTGGTTCGACGCCGTTTTTCGTCGTCTTCGACATTTTTACGATGCCGCCGATCGTCACCGGCAGGCCGTCGGCCTCGAGGGTTGCGCCGACGGGGCTGCCACGCTCGTCGGTGGTCACGGAAACATCCGACGGATTGATCCATTGTTTCTTGCCGTTTTCACCCTCACGGTAGTAGCTTGCGGCGACGACCATGCCTTGCGTGAGCAGGTGGGTGAAGGGTTCCGAGAGGTCGATGAGGCCGCAGTCGCGCATCGCGCGCGTGAAAAAGCGCGAGTAGAGCAGGTGAAGAATGGCGTGTTCGATGCCGCCGATGTATTGATCGACGGGCGCCCAATAGCTTGCGCGCTCGTCGATCATCGCGTCCGGGTTGTCGTTGGAGGCGTAGCGCAGGAAGTACCACGAGGATTCGACGAAGGTGTCCATCGTGTCGGTTTCGCGCCGCGCCGGTTTGCCGCATCCGGGGCAGGCGCATCCGTAAAACGACGGCATTTTGGCAAGCGGCGAGCCGCGCCCGGTGATTTCGACATCTTCGGGCAGGACGACCGGAAGTTGCTCGTCGGGCACGGGCACATCGCCGCAATCGTCGCAGCGGATCATCGGAATCGGGCAGCCCCAGTAGCGTTGGCGCGAGATGCCCCAGTCCCGAAGCCGGTATTGCACCCGTTTTTGTCCCAGTCCCCTGGCGGCGAGGTCTGCGGCGATGGCGTCGACCGCGCCCTGGAAGTCCAGGCCGTCATATTTGCCGGAATTCACCAACTGGCCGTGATCGGCGTAGGCGTCGATCCACTGTTCGTCGACTTCGGTGTAAGCGCCGCAGGTGGAACGTATCACCATCCTGATCGGCAACCCATATTGACGGGCAAAGGCGAAATCGCGTTCGTCGTGGGCGGGCACGGCCATGACCGCGCCTTCGCCGTAGCCCATCAGCACGTAGTTGGCGACCCACACCGGCAGGGATTCGCCCGTGAGCGGATGGACGACCTTCAGGCCGGTATCCATGCCTTTCTTTTCCATCGTCGCCAACGTGGCTTCGGCCATGCCGCCCTGTTTACATTCCTCGACGAAGGCGGCCAGTTCCGGGTTGCGCGCAGCGGCAATCGAGGCAAGCGCGTGTTCGGCGGCCACGGCAACGTAGGTGGCGCCCATCAGGGTGTCGGCGCGCGTGGTGAAGACCTTGAGTGCGCCTGCTTCGCCAATACACACCATATCGTAAGGGAAATGCGCTTCGACGCCTTCGGAGCGACCGATCCAGTTTTTCTGCATCAGCTTGACCTGCTCCGGCCAGTCGGGCAGGGTGTCGAGGGCCGAGAGCAGTTCGTCGGCGTAGGCGGTAATCCGCATGTAGTACATGGGAATTTCGCGCTTTTCGATCAACGCGCCGGAGCGCCAGCCCCGGCCATCGATGACCTGCTCGTTGGCAAGCACGGTTTCATCGACCGGGTCCCAGTTCACCGTGCCGAGTTTTTTATAGATCAGACCTTTCTCGAAGAGCCGGGTAAAGAGCCACTGTTCCCAGCGATAGTACGAGGGTGCGCAGGTGGCGATTTCGCGCGACCAGTCGATGGCAAACCCCAGCCGTTTCAACTGGTCTCTCATGTAGTCGATGTTGTCGTAAGTCCATTTCGCCGGAGGGACGTTGTTTTCGATCGCGGCGTTTTCGGCGGGCATGCCGAAGGCGTCCCATCCCATCGGCTGGAGCACGTTAAAGCCGCGCATCCGGTGGTAACGCGCGAGCACGTCGCCGATGGTGTAGTTGCGCACATGCCCCATGTGCAGCTTGCCGGAAGGGTAGGGGAACATCGACAGACAGTAGTATTTCGGGCGGCTACTGTCTTCGGTGGCGCGAAAGGCTGCCGAGGAAGTCCAATGATCCTGGGCAGCGGCTTCGATGGCGGCGGGCTGGTATTTGTCCTGCATGGGGTATGATGGAGCGAGTGGTGGGCTGAAAACACGAAAGTATATCGCGGCATGCCATGTCACAAAAAAAAACACCCGGCAGGGCCGGGTGTGAAGTCTCCTGTTAAGGAGAGGGAGGGAACCAGCGGGGCAGCCGCGCCCCGGAAAACCTGTCGATCTGAACAGCTTCAAGGCAGTAGATGCTGTTCTGCAAAAACACGAATAAAGTAGATATAATCCTTTCTATTCATCCTTTTAAAAAATGGTCTGAAGGTTGTTACTTAAGGTGTTTGCTGCTGTGCACAATAGCGAGTGTAGTACAGGTTCAAGGCGATTTCAAGACCAAAGCGTGCATAATGCAGGTTGGACACAAAAAAGACACTTGGAAGGGATTGGGACGGCTGCCGGTTAGAATGGCGAGCTTCAAGGAACCCTCATGTCCGATCCACTGCTCGCTCTCCTGAACCCTCAACAAGCCGAAGCCGTTACCTTGCCCGCGCGGCACGCCTTGGTGCTTGCCGGGGCAGGTTCCGGCAAGACTCGGGTGCTCACCACCCGGATTGCCTGGTTGCTCAAACAGTCGATGGTGAGTCCTGCGGGCATCCTCGCCGTGACGTTTACCAACAAGGCGGCGCGCGAAATGCTCGCAAGAGTCGAAGCCATGCTGCCGGTGAGTACGCGCGGGATGTGGATCGGCACCTTTCACGGGCTTTGCAACCGCCTGCTGCGAACGCATTGTCACGATGCCGGGCTGGATCGCCTGTTCCAGATCCTCGATGTCGCCGACCAACTCGCGGCGATCAAGCGGCTGCTGAAAACGCTCAACATCGACGACGAAAGATTTCCGCCGCGCGACGTGCAATATTTCATCAATGCTCACAAGGAAGCGGGTTTGCGCCCGCACGCGGTCGAGGCGCTGGACGAATACACCCGTATGCGCGCCGAGCTTTATCAGGAGTACGAAGCCCAGTGCCAGCGCGAATCGGTCGTGGATTTCGCCGAACTGCTGTTGCGCAGCTTCGAGTTGCTCCAGCGCAACGAACCGATCCGACGGCACTACCAGCAGCGTTTCCGTTACATCCTGGTCGACGAGTTCCAGGATACCAACGTCCTGCAATACCGCTGGCTGAAACTGCTGGCCGCCAATGGGGAAGAGGGCGGCGCGGCGCTTTTCTGCGTCGGTGACGACGATCAGAGCATCTACCGCTTCCGGGGCGCGGAAATCGGCAACATGCGCGACTTCGAGCGGGAATTCCAGGTGCGGGAAGTCATTCGCCTGGAACAGAACTACCGCTCGCACGGCAACATACTCGATGCGGCCAACGCCATCATCCGCAACAACGGCAACCGCCTGGGCAAGAACCTCTGGACGGATCGGGGCGAAGGCGAACCGATTCGGGTATTCGAGGCGTTCAGCGACATGGACGAGGCGCGCTGGATCGTCGAAGAAATTCAAGCCCTGCTGCACGATGGTGCGGCGCGTGGCGACATTGCCTTGTTGTATCGCGCCAACGCCCAATCGCGCGTACTCGAACACCAGCTTTTCTCAGCCGGCGTGCCGTATCGCGTGCACGGGGGGCTGCGGTTTTTCGAGCGCCAGGAAGTCAAACACGCGCTCGCCTACCTGCGCCTGCTCGCCAACCCCGGCGACGATACTGCCTTCATGCGCGTGGTGAATTTCCCCACGCGCGGCATTGGCGCACGCACGCAGGAAATGCTCCGGGACACAGCCCGTCAGAACAACGGCTGCCTGTATGCCACCGTGCCGCGTCTGTCCGGCAAAAGCGCCGTCTCGCTTGCCCGCTTCGTGAGCCTGATCGAAACATTACGCCGCGAGACGGAAACCCTGCCACTGCCTGAACTGGTGGAACACGTACTCGATTTGAGCGGCCTGCGCACTCACTACCAGACCGACAGGGAGGGTCAGGACAGACTGGAGAACCTCGACGAGCTCGTTCGCGCCGCCGAAAATTTTTGCCTCGAAACCCGTACCGACCCCGAGACTCTGGCGCAACCACACGCGCTGCTGGCGGATTTTCTCAGTCACGCCTCGCTCGAAGCCGGAGATCATCAGGCGGGCGCACAGGAAGAAGCGGTGCAACTGATGACCGTCCACTCGGCCAAGGGGCTGGAATTCGACATCGTTTTCCTGAGTGGGCTGGAAGAAGAACTTTTTCCGCACATCAACAGCCTGCACGAGTCCGTTGCCGGACTGGAAGAAGAACGGCGGCTGATGTATGTGGCGGTGACACGCGCCCGCGAACGCCTGTACCTGTCCCATGCCCAGACTCGCTCGGTGCATGGGCAGACGCATTACCACCTGCGGTCGAGGTTTCTCGACGAAGTACCTTCAGTCCTGCTCAAACTGCTCACGAAGCCCACCTCGAACGCGCGCCCTGGCGGTTACGGCAATGATGACTGGCGCGTGAAAAAGCCTGCACGTCCGGCGATTCCATCGGCGGACGGACGTCTGTCGCGCGAACTGCCCGGCGGTTTTCGCATCGGGCAGAACGTGCGTCATCCCACATTCGGCTACGGCGTGATCGTTGCCGCCGAGGGCGGCGGCAGCGATACCAAGCTGCACATCAACTTCGGCGATGCAGGCGTCAAATGGCTGCTGCTGTCGATGGCGAAGCTGGAAGCGGTTTGACGGTTCCTGTGCAAAGAATGGCAGGGATTGCATTCGCCCCATGTTCCTGTAGAAACGATCAATTCATTTAACGTATGCTGAATGCCTGACTGTTTCTGATTGTCAATCCCCGGACTATTCGCCATATATGAACACGGGTCGAACGCAACCCTCACCACCGATGACGCGGTCAATGAGACAAGCGTTTCTTGGAACTGTCAGTTCCCTCTGAATTGTTTCAAGAAATCTCCATCATTTATGACGTGATGACTCAAAACTACAACTGAAAACAAAATGGTGCGAGAATACGTAATTACCGGGCGTTCTTGTACATACATTCATGTGGCGTTTCCGGTGGTTCGCGCCGTTCCTATCCATACTCAGCTCGATAAGGAGAGCAATGTCATGATCGCCCTTGAAAAAATGTCTCTGCCCGAACTGCGCACTTTACGTGCTCAAGTCGAAACGGAGTTCCGCCGTCGCGGTTCTTCTACCCAGCGGTTGCTCAAGCGAATTCAGAAACTGAGCGCCGACCGTGGTCTTTCGCTTCAGGATCTGGTGAGTTTCGGGGATGAAGCAAATGGCAAAATCCAGACGGTTTCACGCACTGGCAATGCCATCAGGTATCGCAACCCGGTCAATCCTTCCCAGGGCTGGACGGGGCACGGACGCAAGCCGGGATGGGTCATCGCGTATCTCGCCAATGGCGGCACACTGGACAAACTTGCGGTCTGAACACGACGCAATCCCCCAACTCTCTCATCGGCAACCTCCCGCGCTTTTGGCGGGGAAGGTTTTCCGGGGCTGATCGCGGGCGCACGACTCGAAGGTGAAATTCCAGTGAGGCGGGCCGCTCGCAACGGGCGTCACATCGAAGAGTGTGTCATGGCAGTCAAAGAGGCGGCAAAAAGTGGTTGACACCCCTAATCGGAATCTGTCAGACTTCCGCTTCTTTAGCCCCTGTGGATTTAGGGGTTTTGTTCTTTAACAATTTGGACAACCGATGAAGTGTGGGTGCTCGGTTTTTGAGCGCGGGCCTGTTTTTTAAGCAGGTTTGAAGCAAAGAGATTGAGTACTCGAAGTCAGTGATTTTGGGTGCTTTTGGATTGAACTCAAGAGTTTGATCCTGGCTCAGATTGAACGCTGG
>WRNU01000133.1 GCA_009776435.1 Betaproteobacteria bacterium
GCCTGCACCTGCGCCATGCCGCTGGTGACTCCCAGGTAGGCTTCGCGCGCCGCCAGCGCCGCCGTGCGCCGGGCTTCTTCGAGGTCGGAGTCGGCCTTGATTCTGAGCGCCGCCGTTTCGCGCGTGCGGGATGAGACGTATCCCCCCTGGTAGAGCGGCATGTCGAGTTGCACGCCGACGGTGCTGCCTTCGGTGCGTTCGATCGAAACCGAAGGGCGGGTATTGCGGCTATGGCTTGCCACCAGATCGAGCGTGGGCAGATGACCGGCGCGCGCGCGCTGATACTCGCGCACCGCGATTTCACGCGCCAGCGTTTGAGCCTGTACGCCGTAATTGCCTTTCTCGGCGGCATTTACCCAGGAGTCGATATTGTCCGGTTCCGGACGGGAAAGCATGACGCCGGGCTTGAGTCCTGCCAGTTCTTCGGGTGAGCGTCCGATGATGCGCGCCAGGGCCTCGAGCGCCACAGCGAGGGTGTTGCGGGCGGCGATTTCCTGCGCCGAGGCCAGATCGAAACGGGATTGCGCTTCGTGCACATCCGTCACCGTCACCGTGCCGACCTTGAAGCTGGTGCGCGCCAGTTCGAGTTGTTCTGCGGCTGCGGTGCGCAATTGCATGATGGCGCGCAGGGAATCCCTGGCATTGAGCACGTTGAAATAGGCTTCAGCCGTGCGCAGGATCAAGTCCTGTGTTTCCTGGTTGAAAACGCTGTTGGCCAGTTCGGTCTGTAATTCGCCTTCCTTGTATTGGTGCCAGTTCTGTACCCGGAACAGCGGAGCGCTGAGTTGCAGCGCGTAACTGTTGCTGTTGTAGCGTCTGTTCGTCGGGGGCGGTTGCACGCCACTGGCGTCTTTAGGGAGGGTGATCTCGGTATCGTTCCGTTGCGCGCCAGCGGCGATTCCCAGTGTCGGCAGCAGGGCGCTTCGCCCTTGCACACGTTTTTCCTGATTGGCTTCACGCTGCGCACGCGAAGCGGCATAACGGGCATCGTGGGCGAGGGCATCGTGGTAGACCTGGAGCAGATCGGCGGCGCTTGCCGCGCCCGCGGCCAACATGAACCCGGCCAGCAGGCCGATATGCCGGAACGGTTTCCGCCGGACGCAATCTCCTCCACGCATGACGGGGTGGCCGGGATGACCGCCTGCCGAGCCCTGGGTTCTTCTGAATCGTGTCGGATAGCCTTCAGCCGGGGGGTCGGGACTGTCTGCATCAGAAGAAGCGAGGGCGCGGAATTTCATGGCAAGAGACTCTAAAAGTTGAATGCAGGAACTTGCGGGATATGACGTAGCATCGGTACTGTCGTCTCGAACAGGGTAACAGGTTCAAGAGATTTTTTGTCGCTGCGATATATTATACATGCTTTCATCGTAGGGGAAGCCCCAGTGAAAGCAAACAATCGTCCGCCGGGTTTGAGCTGCAACTCCAGCCCTTCGGGGAGTTCAGGCCATCCGCCGGAAACGACGATTACATCGTATGGCGCCTGCGTGTACCAGCCCTGGGAGGCGTCGCCTTCTTCCACGGTTACGTTGTCGACGCCATTGCGTGCGAGGTTGTCGCGCGCAAACCGTGCCAGTTCCGGGTCGATTTCGACCGAATAAACATGATCCGCATTCGCTGCCAGCAGGGCGGCGAAATAGCCGCTGCCCGTGCCGATTTCCAGCACCGAGTTGGCGTGAAGGGTTCCAATGGCTTGCAGGATGCGTCCTTCGATAGCCGGCCTGAGCATGGCCTGCCCGTTGGGCAGCGGGATTTCGATATCGGCAAAGGCCAGCGCCCGCATCGCGGCAGGCACGTAGTCCTCGCGCCGTACCGTCATCAGCAGTTGTCGTACATCATGACCTATTGCTCCCCAGGGGCGGATCTGTTGCTCGACCATGTTGAAACGTGCTTGTTCGAAATTCATTGGTTTTTTCCTGTAAAAAGCACATGCGCTCCACATGGAGCAGTGTCCATTCTAGGGAAGTTCTGCATACTCGTCATCTTTCTCCAGCGCCCGCAGTCACCCTCTCCTGCTTGCGGAGGAGGCGTTGGCGGAGAGGGCGGCAGAAGCCTTGTGGCTTCAGTCTGTCAGGAGTGGTCCGGCAAGCCCGTCGAAACCGAGATCGGCCAGGATCGTCCGTTGTTCGGGCCGGTCGATGCCTTCGGCGATCACGACGAAGCCGAGTGTGTGGGCAAGCATGACAAGGCTGCGCACGAAGCTCTGGTTGCCCTCGTTCTGGTCGATGTCGCGCAGCAACGAGGTGTCGACCTTGAGGTAGTCGAGTCCGAGGTCGTGCAGGTCGCCCAGGGCGGAGAAATGCGGGCCGGCATGCTTGATCCCGACCTTGCTGGCAAATGGTTTGACCGCCAGGCAGAAGGCATGGAAAGCTGCCGGGTTACGCACTGCGTCCTCTTCGGGCACTTCCATCCAGAGGCGCTCGACCAACTCGGGGCTTGCGCGCAGCAAAGCGATGAGCCGGGTCACGAAACGCCCATCCTGGAATGTTTGTGCCGAAATGGTGACGGCGACCGATTCTTTTCCGCTTTCGATGCGTTCGATGGCGGTTTGTACTGCGGCGTAATCCATGCGCCCAATCAGGCCGAGACGGGCGGCCCACGGCAGGAAGTCGCCGGTCTTGAGCACGGCGTCGCCTTCAGGCAGGTCGAACACTTCCTCGTTGTGGATAAGCGAGCCATCTACCGAGCACACCGGGCAGTAGTTTGGCTGGAATGTATTTTCGGACAGCGCCGTTGTCAGTATTTCGCGCCATTGCTCCTGGGTGCGGGCGGGAGACGTATCGTCCCGGTGCTCTTCGATCTTCAGGCCACGGCGGCTTTCCAGTTCGGCCTGGACCAGCGCCGTGTCGAGCCTGGCCAGGATGGCGGTCATGGCTTCACTGCGGGAGTACGGCACGGCGGCGATTGCCAATGTAAGCATGTCAGCGTTCGCCTGTTCGTTAGCGATGGCGTAGACGCGCTCGGCGACCGATGCGGCCCATGACGAGAACTCGAACCCGGCGACCGACGGCGCGAGCAGGGCAAGGTCGCTGCCGTTGAGACGCCCCCCGATACAGTCGGGGTCGCTGTCCAGTGCCTTGGCCAGCGCGTTGAGCAGTTTGTCGGCGGCAACCCGGCCAAGATCGCGGTTGAGATCCGCGAGTTTGCCGAAGCGCAGGATGAGCAGCGCGCCTTGCGCGGAGGCTTTCGGGTCGGCCAACCGGGAGGAGAAGGCGTTGAGGAACTGGCGGCGTTCGAGTAGGCCCGTGACGGCGTCTTCGTGTATCTGACGTCGCAGGTTTTCAAGCCGCTGCGCTTCCTCGGCGAGCATTTGCCGCACCCGGTCGGAAAGCGCATTCATCGCCCGCACCACCACTTTCAGTTCGGTGGTTCTAGGCTCCGGCGAAGTGATGAAACGACGCTCGCCGATGGCCTGGGCGTGCATGACGAGAGTGCGTAGCGGCGCGGTGATCCGGCCCAGCAGAATGCTGCCGAACAGGCCGGCGACGACTGAGGTGATCAGGAACCACCCCAGCAATTGAAGGGTGTTGCTCCATAGCGACTCGTAGACGTAACTGGTATGGCTTTCCAGCGTGAGCGTGCCGAACTGACGCCAGCCGTTACTCTTGTTGACGTGGGCAACGCCAGGGTGCGCCTTGATGGAGGCCAGTTTCACGAACCATGCAGGCACACGTTCGATGCGCGTGTCGGCATGAAAATCGGCAATTACCTTGCCGTCCGGGGCAACGAGATGAATCTGGCGGTAGTAGCCGGTTTTGAACTGGGATTCGAGCATGGTGACGGCGATGCCTTCGAGATCGTCGGCTTCTTCTGCATCGCCTTCTGCATCGCCCGTCTTGCGGCTGCCGGTGTCGCGCAACAAAGACGTCAACGCCAGCGCCAGGACGGTGGCGTTGTCGGAATTCTTGATGTTGAGCTGTTGTTGGAGATATTGGCGCGCATTCAGCGTGCTCACCATCATGCTGCCCCCGAAGGCGAGCAGGGTGACGGTTGCGATGGCAATCCAGAGTTGTTTGATCAGAGACATGGCTGAAAGCTTCCAAAAAGGGCCGAAGGCACGGAATGAATGACAGATGGGCAAAAGCTCATCGCTTTGCGATCCTTTTCCGTGACGACGGTTTGTATTTTGCCGTTTTTGCCTTTGATTTCGTGGACATGGTACGTTCGTGGGCAATTTTCTTCACTGTAGGTTGTGCCTGATGATTTGCCGTCACCTTCGACTTCGACCTGGATTGGGCCGTCTTTCGCGGTAGCGGACGGGATTTGGGTTTTTTCCATGACAGTACCGATCGGGCGCTGAGATTTGCCCAGGATGGGTCGATTCCTTCGCGCTGCATGCGTTGGAGCACATCGCGCCATCGGGACAGGCGTGCCGTGGGATCGCCGGACGATGTTTGCCTTCCCTCCATCCAGAGTCCTTCATGGTTGAAGCTGAACACCGGGAAAAGATCGGGGCGACGGGTGGCTGGATGAGCCACGTCGACCAGATTGTCCAGGATCAAGGGATCGGACGAGGGGGTCTCATAGTAGCTCAATACCATATGCGCGAAGGTGCGCGGCCCCATGCGCGCGCGCACATAGACCAGCCGCAATTTCTGCACGGGTACATCCATCAGTCGCAGGGTGATGTATTTGGCGATGGCGTAGTCTTCGCAGTCGCCCCTTCCCTTGCCGAAAAGCTCCAGCGGAGTGGTCCAGTAGTCCTCCATTCCCCATGTGTCCATGTCGCTTGCGTAATGTATGCGGTAGTTGACGAAAGCGTTGGCGCGCTCAACCCTGGTAAGCTCGGGCTGGGCTCGGTTTTGATCGATCATGGCGCGCCAGGCTTTGACCCTGGCGACGGCTTCTTGCCCGTATTGCGTCGCAGCCAGTTGTTCCATGCGATCAAAATCGGTGCGCGCGTTACAGATCACCGGCAGACTGAGGAGAAAAATCACAACGATTCCGGCTATCCACACTATCCCGAAAGAGGGTGGAGAACGCCGTGAATGGGTAGGAGTGCCGCAATCCTGCCCTTGGATGCCATCTACAGCCATTTTATGACATTTGACAGATAAGTGATTTCCACATCTTCACCCATTCGAATGTCGAAGAGGGGTGACGTGCTTCACATACGCGAGTGAGGCACACAGCGAAGAAGACTTACTGCCAGAATATAATGTCAATACCCTCTATGGACAGGGTAACGGCCAATCCGGACGATTGAGGCGGCTGTTTTGTTGTGTCAATACAACAAATCGTCATGTATGAAAACGAAGAGCGTCAGGCAGTCTTCATGTATGGAGACGAGGAGCGCCAGGCAGTCAATATTCGAGCAATTGCCGTGGTTATGCGCGTTATATGCCGAAGAGGGCTTGTTTCGCCTGGAAACGCAGCCTGCAAAGGCTACCCGATCTGGCTCTTCGGATGCGGTAGAGGTATGCTGCATGGCACAGATCTGTGGGTGAGGCGTGAAGAGTGTTGTATCCAGGGCAGAATTTTTTGCCGAAGCCAAAAAAATAATTGGCACTACCACCGAACAAGGTGTACACTTATCTGAAAACATATAACTTGAACTGACTACAAGTGTGCAATTCGTGGTGATGCGCAGGAAAGCATTGCAACCACTTGGAGATAACACATGAACAGGATGAAGACATTGGTCTGTCTGGCAGTTGCCTCTGCCCTGCAAGTCTTGTCCGGAGTTTCTGGCGCGCAAGAACTTGCCGAGGCACCCAGAGGGGCATTGCTGGAAGCCGTGCGCAAGGCCGTGACCAACAACCCTGAAGTCCAGGCCCGCTGGCATGGATATCTGGCTGCGACTGCGGAGCGGGATGTTGCGCGTGGTGGATATCTTCCACGCATCGACCTGAATGCCGGCATCGGACACAGATGGCGCAAGGACCCCAAGCAATCCAGTGATGACTGGAATTATGGCGGGGCCGGGCTGGATCTCAGGCAGATGATTTACGATGGCTTTGCCACGAGCAGCGAGGTCAAGCGCATGAACTACACCCGTCTCATGCGCTATTACGAGTTACTCGATGCTTCGGAGGAAACCGGTCTCGAGGTCGTGCGCGCCTATGCCGACGTTCAGCGGCAACGCGAACTGGTCGAGCATGCCAAGGCGAACTATGCCGCCCACAAGCAGCTTCATGACAGGCTCAATGAGCGTACTGGAGCGGGCATATCCAAACGGGTTGACCTCGATCAGGCAACCGGGCGGTTGGCGCTGGCGGAATCCAATCTGCTGACGGAACTCTCGAACCTGCACGATGTCAGTGCGCGTTATCAGCGTCTGGTCGGCGATGTGCCGCCTGATACGATGCCGCCGATTGCGGCCGACTTCAATAACGTGCAACTGCCGGAGAACGTCGTTGCCGCATTGAACGTGGCTTATGTCAGCAATCCGGGGTTCAATGCCGCGATCGAAAACGTGCGCGCCAGCCTGTCCAATCGGGATGTGGCCCGTTCCAACTATCATCCCAAGCTCGACCTGCGTGCAAGCACGGGAGTTGATCGCAACATCAACAATATCGATCCCGACACCAATTCCGCCGGTCTCAAGGGCAACAGGCGTGAGAGTTCGGTTGAGTTGCAGTTGAACTTCAACATCTTCCGTGGCGGTTCCGATGCGGCCCGCGTCCGTCAGGCAAGCCAGGAAATCGAACAGGCCAGAGACTTGCGCGAAAAAGCCTGCCGCGATTTGCGTCAGACCCTGTCGATTGCCTATCAGGATACCCGCAGCCTGAATGAGCAACTCGTCTATCGTGAGCAGCATTTCACGATGACCGAGAAGGCGCGCAACGCCTTCCGCGATCAGTTCAACATCGGGCAACGCACGCTGCTTGACCTGCTCGATACCGAGAACGAGTACTTTGTTTCTCAACGGGCCTACACGTCCGCGCGTTATGACCTGCTGGTTGCGCAGGCCCGCACCCTGGCAGGGACGGGGCAGTTATTGCGCACGCTCGGGGTTGTTCGTGAAGACTTGCCTACGCCGAAGGAAATCGGCCAGGATCGTGAAACGGTCAGTCCGGCGGATATGTGCCCGGCTGATGCGCCCGTTCAGGTCGAAGTCGAAAAGGGAAGGCTGGGGGCTCGCTGAACCCGGCATCGTGTAGACATAGGCCGGGTTCGCGCGAGGTGTGAACCCGGACAAAAAAAGCGCAACCTATTCGGTTGCGCTTTTTTTTCACGCTCTCTGGAGTCCGGCTTTCCACGACTTGGGAGTATTGGCAGCAAGGTGCTATAATATAAAGCTTCTCTTCGCGGAACTTTCCGGGGAGAGCAAATTCGCACGCCGAATCGATCAGGGTGCGCCGTCCTTGAATGCGGTCGGTGTCACTGGCAGGAGTTGATATTTTCTCCTGCCCGATCCGGCGGAGGTCAAACCCTGAAAACCGGAGTTACATGAATGTCAGTCACAATGCGCCAGATGCTTGAAGCAGGCGTCCAT
The DNA here is from genome assembly GCA_009776435.1 of Betaproteobacteria bacterium. Classification (GTDB taxonomy): domain Bacteria; phylum Pseudomonadota; class Gammaproteobacteria; order Burkholderiales; family Rhodocyclaceae; genus WRNU01. The sequence goes on from WRNU01000133.1 coordinate 7,436, forward strand.
TTTGGTCACCAGACCCGTTTCTGGAACCCGAAGATGGCCCCGTACATCTTCGGGCATCGCAACAAAATTCACATCGTCAATCTCGAAAAAACGTTGCTGAAATACAACGAGGCGATGGATTTCGTGCGCCGGCTTGCGACCAAGCGCGGCACGGTTCTCTTCGTGAGCACCAAGCGTCAGGCGCGCGAGATTCTCGCTGGAGAAGCACGCCGCGCCGGGATGCCGTTTGTCGACGAACGTTGGCTCGGCGGCATGCTTACCAACTTCAAGACGGTCAAACAGTCGATCAAGCGGCTCAAAGAGTTGGAAACGATGATCGAGGACGGCTCGATCGAGCGCCTGTCCAAGCGCGATGCGCTGATGATGCGCCGCGAACTGGAAAAACTGAACAAGGCGATCGGCGGCATCAAGGACATGGGCGGGTTGCCTGACGCGCTGTTCGTGATCGATGTCGGCTATCACAAGATTGCCATTACGGAAGCGCAGAAACTGGGTATCCCGGTGGTGGCGGTGGTCGATACCAACCATTCGCCCGATGGCGTGGACTACGTGATTCCCGGCAATGACGACTCTTCCCGCGCCATCCGCCTCTACGCCCGAGGTGTGGCCGATGCCGTGTTGCAGGGCCGCAGTCAGGTGCAAATGGAAATCGTCGAGGCAGGCAACGAGGAATTCGTCGAAGTCGAGGAAGAAGTCGACCCGCCCGAAGCCTGATTCCATAGCCGGATCGTTGCGGCGGGTATATCCCGCCGTTGTTGCAAGAACACGGGTCTCGCGC
>WRNU01000134.1 GCA_009776435.1 Betaproteobacteria bacterium
ACGGCCAGCGTCATGAGATTGCCGTCCGGGCTGACGGAAAGGGATGCCGTCCAGACATGACCGTAAGTGCAGTGCTCGGGATTGTCCTGCGCGTTCTTGCCGCTCGCAGGAATGACCTTGACGCAGGTCTGTCCGGGTTTTTCGCCTGCCGCAACCTGGATGCCGGGACGCCCTTTGACGGGCCGGGCAAGCGTTTGCGGTTGCATGGCCCAGCGCGACGCGCCGACGCGGATGGCGGCGACGTTCCAGGCGAGGCGGTCGTTGGCGGTGAGATCGTTCTTGTTGACCCCGGCAAGGAGGGTTTCGGCGTTTCGACCGGCTTCGAGCACGGAGAAGGCGTCGCTGCCCGGTTTCATGGCCCGTCGGTGAGCGATGCTTGCCCATACGCCAGCGGCGCGGGTTTTGAGGCGGTTGCGCAGGTGATCGGGTAAATCACCCTTGCGTGCGCCGTCTTCCAGGACACGGCCAAGCGTTTTCGCGCGCTCAAGGTCGGTGTCGAGCCGCTCGGAAGGCGTCGCTTTGACACACTCGTGACGGGTGAGCGAGAGCGCCGCATTCGCCTTTTGCGTGGAACTGGCCGGCAATTCCAGAACGTGTTGCCAGGCACTGCCGCTGTAGCAAAGGGTCATTTTGTCGTTGCGTTCGACGCTGTAAAACGAGACGCCGTAACTTGCGGCGGTTTCCATGTGCGCAGAAACCAATCGGGCCGTTTTTTCGTCGTTCTGCGTGACACGGGAAGCGCGCCAGGCCAGGCGATCGGCCATTGTGCCGAGCGCCTCGAACGCCCCGGCGCCGATCGTCTCGGCTGGAGCGGTCTTGAGGAACGCCGCGCCGTAGGCGATACCCAGGGCTTCGCTGCCGGGCTGGTTCTTGAGAAATTCGGTCACGGCCAGCAGCTTGGGCGCTTCCTGGGCGGTGAATTCATGTTGGGCTGCCTGCGTGGCGAGAATGTAACCGGCGCGTTCGCGTCGATGGTCGTAGACCTGGAGGTAATCCCCCTTGAGTCCGCGTACTTCCAGCGTATCGCCATGAGAGAGCACGGCATGGCGAGCGGCGTTTTCTGCTGGCGAACCGCGCAACGGAATTTGATCCTGCGTGACGATGGCCAGACTCAGTAGTAATTCGAACATGATGAAATCCTTTTAGGTGGTGTCTTTGCTCCCCTCTCCCCTTGTGGGAGAGGGACAGGGGGAGAGGGGAGAACTGCGGTAAAACGCCTTGCGATGCTTAAAAAGTGCGCACGCTTTCCCGCACGGTTTGCATTCAATCGTCATCGGAAGTATTTCTGGCCGCGACGGTGTTTCTTTCCACGGGAGCCTCCGGGATGCGTCCGACCAGGTTTTCACCGATGAAGCGTCCGTTCGCGCCCGGAGCGGCGACGATGACCTGCACCTTGTCGGAGAGCTTTTCGGCCAGAGTCTTCTGGATGAGCAGCGGGCTCTTCGTGAGAATCGCGCCTTCACGCGCCATCTGTTCGCTGTTGACCTTGCCGACCTGATCCAGCCGGTAGACTTCGGCGTCGGCAAGCTTCTTGCGTGAATCGGCTTCGGCGGCGGCCTCGATGACCCGCGCTTCGGCATTGGCCTGGGCGGTCTTGATCCGTTCCAGCTTGGCCGCTTCCGCTTCCAGTTCGCGCTGGCGGATCTGCTTTTCCTTGAAGGGCAGGATGTGCTTCATCGCTTCGGCTTGCGCCTGTGCGGCGATGATCTGCTCCTGCGCAGCCGCTTCGGCGGCTTTTTCACGCCGTACCTTTTCGGCCTCGGCCTTGAGCTCGCTTTCCCTGACTTCCTTTTCCTTGAGTTCGAGCGTGTATTTCATCTGCTCGGTGGCCAGTTCCGCCGCCAGCATCTTTTCCATGCCCGCGAGGTAATCGGAGGGCAGGGTGATCTTGCCCAGGGTGAGGGATTTGAGCTTGATGCCGTCTTCGGTCAGCCGCGCCTGCAATTCCTTGGTGATCTCGTCCTGGATTTCCTGGCGGCGGGAGGAGAAGATTTCGCGCACCGTGAAGCGCGAAAAGGTCTTGTGCAGCACGCCCTGGATGACGGGCAGCACGATTTCGTTGTCGATGTCTTCCGGCAGGTTGCGCGCCACGGCGGGCAACCTGTCCACATCGAGCGCGTAGCGGACGGTGAAATCCGCGCCCAGGGTCAGCCCCTCGGTCGACTGAAAAGAAAAGCCGCTTTCCACGTTCGGCTGGTAGACCCTGTCGCGCAGTGAATACGTGCGGAAGTCGTGAATGAGGGGAATGACCGGGGCCAGCCCGTCCTGAAAACGGGTGAAGCCGCCCGTCCATTGATTGACGCGCAATCCCACTTCACCGTTTGCGACAGGCTTGACGGGAGGGTGTGTAGCGACGCCGTAGATGGCAAGACTGAGCACGCCCAGCAGGGCGAAACGTCGCCACGGTATGCCCTGGAAACCGTGTTTGATGAGTCGGGCGGCCTTTTCCTTGCGGGAAGGGGAGTACGGCGCGTTGTTGCCCTCGGATGTTCGGGCGATGTGATCGAGTTCCATGATGTTTCCTTTCGTGAGTGAGTGTCGGTCGCGGATGCGTCTTGCACGTCATCCTTGGTGTGCATCATGAAACCGGCGGCATGGAGCGTTCCATGCCGTTGACGCCCCTCTTTGCTCATGGATGGAACCGTTTTTTCCGAGGGCGTGAAGAAACGTTCACAAGTCCGTTTCGCCTCCGGCGCTGTTGTACGATAGGAGCCTTCAAGCAACGGAGCCGGGTGTGGAGCGCGCGATGTACAAGGTGGCGATCATCGAGGACGACGAACCCACGAGCGGGCAGATACGCGGCTGGGTGCTTTCCGCCGCGCCGGACATCGAGGTGACGCAGTGGTTTACGCGCGATGAGGCCGAGGCGGCCATCGCGCGCGAGGATTACGATCTCGTGATCCTGGATATCGAACTCGGGCGCGACCGCCATGCCGGGGTTGCCATCATCAACGCCATCAACAAGGTCGGAAGCGGAACGCCCGTGCTGGTGGTCTCGGCCATGCCGGCGGCGATCTACCGGGGCATCATGAAGGCGCTCGACGCCTGGGATTACCTGCAAAAAACCACGTTCGAGGAGCCAGAATTCATCGAAACCTTTCTCGATATGCTGCGCGCCGCGAAAAACCGCCGTCAGAACGTGGAAAACACGGGTTCCAAACCCGCAGGCGAAGAGCTTTCCATCGACCCCCTACGGCAGGGCGTGCCTTTCTGGCGCGGCAAACGGGTCAACGTGCCGCTGACCGCGCAGCGCATCCTCGCCGCGATCTTCGAGCGCCGGGGAGAAGTCGTCTCCTACGATGAACTGTTTGCGGTCGTGAAGAGCGGGCGCAACCGCGAGAATATCCGCAAGCACATCAGCACCCTGCGCGAAGCCTTCCGCGAACTCGATGAACATTTCGATTGCATCGAAAACGTGCCGATGCGCGGATTTCGCTGGGTTCCCTGAATCATGGCACACGCATGAAACGTTTCCTGCGCTGGCTGGCCTCCTTCCGCCTTCGGCTACTGTTCCGGAGCGCCTTTCTGGTGCTCATCTTCGCGGTCATGGCTTTGGTTGTGGCGGTATTGCAGGGAGAGAAGCAGCGCGCCTGGCGCAACTACCAGAATGTGCTTGCCAAGACCAAGGAACATATCGTGGCCCGTCTGCGCCATCCTTCCGGGCAACTCGCGCTCATGAACCCGGAGCGACGCACGAACGATGCGGGTGTCGTCCATCCGGTGCTGCTGCCGTTTTCAGCCATCGACTTCGATGACCGAAACAAGTCGTGGAACGCGCTGGAAATGGCGGATTGCCTGGTTCGCTACCCGCGCCACGGCAGCTTGTGCGTGGGCATCGGCAACAACCCGTGGATCGGCGGGTTCATTTACGTGGCGGGCACTTTCGGAAGCGGCCCGCTCGTTGCCCATGAAATCGGAGACAGGTACCTGGACGGCGCGCATCGCATGCTCGTTTCCGTCCGGCTGCGCGGCATCCATTACCGCTGGATTGCGCCGTTCGAGGCGTTGCCATCGAAACGTGGCGTGCCCGTCGAAGGCGTCAACGGGCGTTTCACCGGCTACGAGGAACTGGAAGAGCGCGATTACGACAAGCGCCTCCCGGAGAAGGATTTTCGGGGATGGTTGTGGCAGGAATCGCGCTGCGCCGACGCGCGGCCAGACGGCGGGCAGGATTGCGAGCGCAAGTCCTTTTTTTCCCTGCGGCTGCCTGTCGAGGAATTGATTGCCGACTTGCTGCGCAACCGGCAAGCCCCCTGGCCGCCGCCCGATCTGAACAGCATCGCTGTCGAAATTTATCTTTTGCCGCCGGGTGAGGATAAAAGCCGCAAGGACGCCCTGTTCGACAGCGCCTCGAACGCTTCGGTATCGCCTTTCTCGCTCAACGACCTTGGAGAGCTTTTGCAGGTGGGCGAGTCCTTGCGCATCCAGCGCGGCGACGGAGAGGAAATTCTGATCCGGGGCAGGGAAGGGCTGGAAGAACAGGTTTCGCCCCTGCTCACAGGGTTGATTCGGAGGTTGCCTGTGTCCGATGAAGGGCAGGATGCGGGTTCCACCCCCCAAATCGAACTCGAAGACTCCGTGACGACCCCCCTGGGCGACTATCGCATCACCCTGCATGGCGACGCGGGACGGGTCGTCAACAAGACCCTGAGCGCGACCGCGACGCGCCTTTCCTGGTTCGTCGGCGCGGTCATGGTGGTCATTGTGCTCGTCTGGCTCGTGATCGAAATCGGCATGATCCGCCGCATCGCGCGGTTTACCCGCCGCGCCCGACAGTTCTCGCCCTGGCGCGAGGAATCCGAATTCATTGCGTTCGACTTCTCCGACCTCGAAGGCAGCGACGAACTCGGCATTCTCGCCGGGCGACTGGACTGGCTGCTGGCCCGTGTCAGGGAAGACGCCAGCCGGGAGCGCATCCGCGCCGCCCAGGAAAAAGAACAATGGCACGCGGTCGGGCATGAAATCATGTCGCCGCTGCAATCTTTGCTCGCGCTGCATGGCAGCCCTGAAGACCCCGATTACCGTTATCTTGCCCGCATGCAGCAGGCCATTCGCGTGCTCTACGGCAGCGCCACGCCGAGCGAGGCGTTCCAGTCCTCTTCTGTTGCGCTGGAAACGCTCGATCTGGATGGTTTTTTTGCCGACATTGCCGACAATGCTTCTCATATCGGCGTGAGCGACGTGCAATACGTCCCGCGTGGTGTGTCCGTGTTGGCGCGCGCCGACGAATACGCGCTAGAAGATGTCATGGGGCATCTGCTCAAGAACGCGGATCGTCACCGTTCGCCGGGTACGCCGATTACCCTGTCGCTCGGGCCGGAAGACGAGGCCGAGCCTGGCAGCGTTTCGATGAAAGTCCACAATATCGGCCCCCCCATCGCGTCCGAATGGCTGGACAAGATTTTTGAATACGGCTTTTCCGGTTCGACGGGTCAGGGTGACGAAGGCCGTCGCGGGCAGGGGTTGTTCGTGGCGAAAACCTACATGGCGAAAATGGGGGGCACGATCCGCGTAGTGAACGAGGCAAACGGCGTCAGTTTTTATTTGAGCCTCAAGCGCGCCGATGAGCGGGGAGAATGATCCTTCGGGTCATGGGAGGGATGCCGTTCGGTTCATTCGGTCGTTACGGACGCTTCTGATAGAATGGCGACATGTTCCGACAACCTTTCTCACGGATTCGATTTCACTACCGGGAATTTGACTATGTCCACTCTTTTTATGACTTGGCTGCGCCCCTTTTTCCTGTTGTTCTTTATGTTGAATGCGTTCCATGCTTATGCTGATAGCATAGAATCGAGGCCCGTTTCGGAAACTCCCAAAAGAGCGGAATTTCAACAATTGCTCGGAAAAGGTGCTGAGTTGATCCAGGCAGGAATGACCGAAGAAGCTATCAGGACCTTCGATCAAATAACGAGTTTTTATGAAAAAGAATACAAAAACAGTACGAGCAAAATCTATTGCGCCCGCACACCAGCCGAATCCTTGGTTTACATGACGACAGAGGCTGCTGAGAATGCAAAGGGCGTTAAAAATCCAAAATATAAATCCGCTGTTGTTTTTTCGCCGGTATGGGCAGAGGCATATTATCTCAAAGGCTTCGCTTTGATAGAGCAGAAGAAACTTGAAGCGGCCAGGGAAGCACTTCAACGCGCACTAGAGCTTTCACCCATGAACGCTCAGTTTTTGATTGAACTGGGTCAACTATATACCATAAACAAGCAATTTGATCCTGCCATGACAGTATACAAACAGGCTGAAGAAGCAGCCGGTTTTGCGCATGAACAGCAAAAGAATATTTTGATTGGTCATGCATTACGTAGTCAAGGGTACATATTGATAGAACAAAACAAACTCGAAGAAGCAGTAAAGATTTACGGGAAAGCCCTTGAACTCGATCCCAATGATGGTAGGGCAAAAAATCAGTTGCGCTACATTGAGCAATTACGCAAAAAACAAAAAACCAACTGAATGACGGCTCATGCCCCGAATGGTCGTATCGCTCCTCAGCGAGAAAGGCCATCGCCTTACTGTTGTGTCCATATGTAGTCGGCTCTGAACAATAGCAAGTGTAGCCCGAGTGTACCCACTCTGTGGCGGAGTTAGCGCGTGTAGGCTGGGGTGAAAACCCCAGCGGAACAGTGTTTCCGAATGGGAAAATCATCTTCATTGCACATTTGTTTATCATACGGTTATTTTTTCCTCCAATGTTGGGGTTCGCATGGCTCACCCCAACCTATGCAGGCTCATTGGGCGCGATAAATCGCGCCCCTACGTCATTCTCACCCCCTATGTGGTCGGCCCTCCACGGGAGGGGAATGTCAGGAACCTGATCGAAAACGCTCTAATATTGCTGCACTCGTTGAGACGACTTTCGTGCGTGAGGTATATCACTCCTTCATTTCGTCGTCTTTTTCGTTTTCGTCGAGGGTAGGCGTTTTTTTGTACTGAATCAAAATTCTATCTATAATTCGGGCAGTGTCTTTATCAATCCTTTTTATTATTTCAGCTTCAATTTCGTTTTCCGGCTTTTGAAGGAAGCCGGGATTCTCTTTAACAAAAGCACTGTATTCAATTATTTTTTCCATAACTATTTTATCCATCCAGCCAGGCCCTCTATACGCTGGTACCAGGTTGCGTAAAATGCGCTTTTTAGCGTTGATTTCTTCTCTTTCCTTTGGTGACCATAGCTTGTACTCTCGAACAAGCTCTCGAATGAAGACTTTATATTCAAAAACGCATGTTGTTCCGATTTCGTAAGATTCGTTAATTATGTCAATCGTTGTAATGTTGCGCTTTGCAAGTTCGCGTAATATGCATTTATTTATTTTGATTTGAGCGTCTTTTCTGATGTCTATTTGCTCTGTGTAGCTGGGTCTGCTTTTTTTGGCGCTCCCTCCTTCCTGGGCCTGTATTCCGTATGACACACAAATAAGTGTTGATAAAATCAATAGTGTGCGAATCATTTCAGTCTCACATATTCATGAAGTCCATCGGCAGCACCCGAACGACGCGCCCAACGCTACGTGTATCTGACATTCGTTCGTTCCAGTCCCATGATACAACAACAATGATGCCATGGCGCTTTGATATTTTATGTAAATATAAAAATCAAAATGCTCTAAGACTTCTCCTGCAACCCTTTCGGCAACGGAAAAACCGTTTTTTCCGATACGCCGTCTAGCTCGCGCGCCGTAGCAGCAGTGAGTTTCTGCAGGTGGTGGATGACTTCGGTGATCAGCGCCTCCGGGGCGGACGCGCCAGCGGTGACGCCGATCTTCTTTTTGCCCGTGAGCCATGCCGGGTCGATGTCGTCGGAGTCGTCTACCAGATGAGCAGTCACACCGAGCAGCGCCGCGACTTCGCACAGACGGTTGGAGTTGGAACTGTTTTTCGAGCCGACCACGAATACGACGTCGGCCTCTTGCGCGAGGCGCTTGACGGCGTCTTGTCGGTTCTGGGTGGCGTAGCAGATGTCGTCCTTTTTGGGGCCGATGATCGCGGGAAAACGGGCGCGCAAGGTGCCGACGATGCCGGCGGCGTCGTCGACGGAAAGGGTGGTTTGCGTGACGTAGGCGAGGCGTTCCGGGTGCGCAGGGCGCAGGGCGGCGGCATCGGCTTCGGTTTCGACCAGATGGATGCCGCCTTCGATCTGTCCCATCGTGCCTTCGACTTCGGGATGATGGCCGTGGCCGATCATGACGATCT
>WRNU01000135.1 GCA_009776435.1 Betaproteobacteria bacterium
GGCGNNGNGNGGCGCGAGCCTCGCAGCCATATTCGCCCTGCGCATGCTCGGCCTGTTCCTGATACTGCCCGTGTTCGCCGTACACGCGCCCACCATTACGGGCGGAGACAACCCCGCCCTCGTCGGCCTGGCGATGGGCGCCTACGGACTCACACAGGCGTGTCTGCAAATTCTCTTCGGCATGGCCTCGGATCGATACGGGCGCAAGCCGGTGATTCTCTTCGGACTGATGTTGTTCGTGGTCGGCAGCGCCGTGGCGGCGCTCGCACCCGATATTTACACCGTCATCGCCGGGCGCGTTCTTCAGGGAGCAGGCGCAATCTCGGCAGCGGTCACGGCCCTGGCCGCCGACCTCACGCGCGATCAGAACCGCAGCAAGATCATGGCGATGATCGGATCGAGCATCGGACTCATGTTCGCCCTCTCGATGGTTGCAGCGCCGCTGCTTTACTCCGCCATCGGCATGTCCGGCATCTTCTGGCTCACCGCCGCGCTGGCCCTCGGCGCAATGGCGCTGACGATCTGGGTCGTGCCCGCTGCACCCGCCACACAACCCGCGCCAGCCAACGCCGCGGCACTACGCCAAGCCCTGTGCCACTGGCCACTGATGCGCCTCAATTTCGGAGTCTTCGCCCTTCACCTGATTCAGATGATGATGTGGGTCACTCTGCCCATGGCACTCACTACACATGGCGGCCTGCCTGTTGCCGAGCACTGGAAAATATACCTGCCGGCGGTGCTGCTCTCCTTCGCCGTCATGATCCCCGCAATCATCGCCGCAGAGCGGGGCAGGCGCTTCAAGCCTGTCTACACCGGCGCTGTAGCCTTGCTCGTGCTCGTTCAATTCGGGCTTTACACATGGGCAGACAATGTCTGGCTCACCGCTGCATGGCTCACCCTCTTTTTCATCGCCTTCAATATACTCGAAGCCATGCAACCATCATTGATTTCGCGTATCATACCGCCTGGAACAAAGGGTGCGGCCCTTGGCGTGTACAACACCCTTCAATCCATAGGCATTTTTCTTGGCGGAGCCATCGGTGGCTGGATACTCCGGCATTTCAATGAGGCCGCCGTCGGATGGTGTTGCGGCGTACTCGCCCTGTCATGGTTGCTGCTCACCATAGCCAGCCCGTTGTCGCTTCCACCCAGGACCGAATCCGTCCGCTGTCAGACATGATGTAACACTCACACTCGAACGCACTTACAGGAGAATCTCAATGGCATCCGTCAACAAAGTCATCCTCATCGGCAACCTGGGCCGCGACCCGGAAATCCGCTACATGCCCAACGGCGACGCAGTCTGCAATGTCAACCTCGCCACGACCGAAAGCTGGAACGACAAGACGAGCGGCGAGCGCCGCGAAATCACGGAATGGCATCGCGTCGTGCTCTTTCGCAAGCTGGCGGAAATCGCCGGACAATACCTGAAAAAGGGTTCCCAGGCCTATTTCGAGGGGCGACTCCGCACCCGCAAGTGGCAGGACAAGGACGGTACCGATCGTTACACCACCGAGATCGAAGCATCGGAAATGAAAATGCTTGGCCGTCGGGAAGGCGGCGGTGACGCGCCAATGCCACGCGACCAGCAGGATGCCGCCCCCAACGCCAGCCAGACCCCGTCCTCTGCCAAGGCCCCCGACTCCGGCGGATTCGGCAACTTCGACGACGATATTCCGTTTTGAAACGTACCTATTGCGTAGACGTAAACGACCCAATGCAGAGTTATGCTCTGCATTGGGTTTTTTTATTGTTTACATTATTTTGTAGACTAACCAATGAGGTGCCGCATAACGCCCTTCTGTCGTGGGGTTACAGTTTCGACAGGAAAGGCTGGAAGAGGTTACGATAGAATTGCCACACTAATTAGAATCACAATATTTTCCTCATTCTCTGGCATATAATGAACCATTATCTCGTTGCCGGGCTGAGCGGAAGGAAGCTCCTCCTGACGCACTGGCTTGTTTGTCGACGCTTCATACGTTCCACCATCCGGACGTGTTACTTTCACCTGCAAAGTCATTTCCCCATAACCGTTGACAATATTGCCCGTAGGCTGTGCAGAAAGGATGACGCCGGTTGTCTTAACGCCGTGTTTTATTACATCTATTTCTTCCTGGGTGAACAGCCCGGTTGCAACATTATGTGCATCGAGGGCGCGTTGCAATGTTTCTTTGTCAACATCATTGGCCACGCTTATCTGCTGCGTGTCCTCCGGATCATATTGAAGAGGAATTAGCCCGCCTGGTTCGAATTTTTCTAAATAATCCGCGTTAAAAAACATCCATAATTCTACATCTACCTCCTGCCCATCTATTGTTTTGTAGCAGATTGTTACATCGACCGCTTCCATATCGTCTATTCGCCAACCCAATGGTTCTGCCGAAACTTCTATCCCAAAAACAATTGGGCTGTTTTTTATTCTTTCATTGCACATTTCACGATCACGTTCCAATGTTTTCTGTTTCTCATGAGGAGCCAACATGATCTGCCCCGGATCCTCGGGATGATATCGAAGCGCAATCTTCCCTTTCGGCTGAAACTGCGTGAACTGAGCTATGCTCATGCTCGAGGAAACCAGCCTCCGGTCAGAAGCGGTGATTTGCCGTCCGTCGGTAGTACTGAACTCCACCGTAACGTTGAAGACCGGATTATTGTTTTTCAAAACCAAAACAATGTCATTTTCTGTCGAGATAATCGTTCCAATTACCAACGGGCCGTTTTTCACTTTTTCGCTATATGTATTAAAGGCACGTTCCAGTGTTGCGGCATCCAACGCTTCTGTCTCTAGCATGATTTCCTCAGGGTTTTCAGGATGATATCTGAGCGGATGCAGAAACCCCGGTTGATACGCCTCCTCTTTCCATTCCAAATGGTTAAAATGTATTTCGTTGGAGGCAGTCACTTGGTGTCCGTCCGTTGTATAAAATTCCAAGGTCAAAACCAGGTAAAGCGTATCGTTCACCCTCTTTCTATTTGCCGAAACAATCGTCCCAATGACGAGCGGGCCGTTTCTCAATTTTTTGCTGGATACGAAGCCATACACCATCAAGAGAAAGATGAAAAGATAAAAACCTCCAACCCACTTTAAAACGGCAAGTACAGTGGACTTATCGACAAGAACCGAAGCAATGATAGATGCAATAACAGTACCCCAGATGACCGCATTAAAAAACCCTTTGGTTTCTTTCCAAAACCCCAATATCTCTTTCATAAAACATCCTCCTATGGAGAAAACAATTCTCTGGAAAAGACTATACCCCAAACGTAAAGCCTTCCTTGTTATCAACGAAAATGTTTTCGTCGTTATCCGGCATATAATAAACATCAACCACACTGCCAGGCTGAACAAGAGGAAGCGAGCTTTGTTGTATCGGCTTTTTTACAGTCACGTCATATGTGCTGCCATTCTCCGAGCGGGTCACTTTTACATGTAAGGCCATTTCTTCGTAACCATTGACAATACTGCCCGTGGGCTGCACAGAAAGAACGACGCCAACCGTTTTCACGCCATGTTCCTTCATGTCCAGTTCTTCCTGAGTGGTCAGCCCTTCTGCCATCATATATGCGTTAATGGCACGTTCCACGATTTCCGCATCTGCCTCATACGCACCCATTGCAAACCCTACGATGATTAGTTCCGGTTCCTCCGGATTATATCGAAGAGGGAACAGGGTTCCTGGCTGAAACTCCTCAAGAGCCGCTTTTTGATAAGAGACAGTCACCTGCTGCCCTTCAACAGTGTGGAACTGAAGAATAAACTCCATAATAGGGCCTGCTTTCGCCTGCTTACCCGTCGGATTTGCCGAAATAAGCTTCCCGAAAACAAACGGACCATTTTCCATTTTTGCGAAGTGTTCTGTGATGACGCGGTTCACTTCTTCCGTGTCCTCCATTGCTATGAAGATTTTATTTGGATTCTCTGGATGGTATCTAAGTGGAAGCGGCATCCCCGGAAAGAACTGTGACAGAAGATCCTGATTAAGAACCTGATTAGCTGTCACTTTTTCTACACTAGTCACCTGCTGTCCGTCAACTGTTTTGAACCGTACCGTCAGAATGAGCGAGGATACATGGTCAGTCTCCTTTATCTCAAGAACTTTTCCAATAACTACTGGGCCACTTCTCGCTTTGACATATGCGAACAGCAAAAAAAATATCCCGCCAGCCATCCCAAGGAAGAAGGTAAAAAAGAGAAAATCTCCGAGCGCCTCACGGGAAGAAACCATGAGCATACCTGCAAACGATAAGACAGAAATGACCAGCAGAACGATGCCGGTTATTCTCATTTTTTTCATAACGTCAATACCTTGAAAAATTAGTGGATGTTATCCAGCCAAATACGCAAAAGCACTTCAGGGCGCAGAATAACATAAGCCGCCGCCACTTCATGCGCCCCTTGAACGCCGTGCAAGCGCCCTGTGTGGAGCGTGGCGCGTGCTTTCCACTGTATGGGCAACTTATTGCCGCTTTCCATACCGCGCGGGACTGTGTGCCCGTGCGCGTTACGCTATACTTAATGGTTCAGCTTCAAGGAGGTTTTCAATGCCGATCTACGAGTACCGCTGCGAACATTGTGGGTTCCAGAAAGAACATCTTCAGAAAATGAGCGATGCCGTGCTCACCGTCTGCCCGTCCTGCAACAGCGATCGTTACGTCAAACTGCTCTCGGTAGCGGGATTCCAGCTCAAGGGCAGCGGCTGGTACGCCACCGATTTCAAGTGCGGCGCTGGCAAGGGCAAGGACGAAAATGCTTCGACGACGGCCCCGCCAGCCTCCTGCGACGGCTGCCCCTGCCATTCGTCCTGACACCCCGACACAGGATTTTTCAGCGTGAAGAAGTACCTCATCACCGGCCTGCTGATCTGGATACCCCTGTCTCTCACGGTTATGCTTCTAGCATGGACCGTGAATACGCTGGACGGCTGGATCCTGCCCTGGTTGCCCCAACACCTGCGTCCTCAGACCATCCTCGGCTTCCACATCCCTGGGCTGGGCGCGGCGCTGGGCATCTTCATCCTGTTCGCTACCGGCGTGATCGGCGCAAACGTCCTCGGACAAAGGGTCGTGCGCTCCTGGGAATCGCTGTTGGCGCGCATCCCAGTGGTCAAGTCCCTCTACTACAGCATCAAACAGGTCTCGGACACGCTTTTCGCCGACAACGGCAAGGCTTTCAGCAAGGCGCTGCTGGTGCAGTTTCCACGCAAGGATGCCTGGACGATCGCCTTCCTGACGGGAACTCCCAGTGGCGACATCGTCCAGCGGCTCGGGGGCGATTACGTCAGCGTTTATGTTCCGACCACGCCCAATCCGACCTCCGGGTATTTCCTGATGCTGCCCGCGGCAGATGTCATCGAACTCGACATGAGTGTCGATGAGGCGCTCAAGTACATCATCTCGATGGGGGTGGTCGCGCCTCCAACACGCGAACCGGAAACCAGTATCCTCCTATTCGAATAAGCCTTTGGGACTCTTCTCATGAGAACTCACTATTGCGGCCAGGTCACGACCGCACACCTCGACCAGACCGTCACGCTTTGCGGCTGGGTTCACCGCCGCCGCGACCACGGAGGAGTCATCTTCATCGATCTGCGGGATATCGCGGGACTGGCGCAAATCGTGTGCGACCCGGATCGCCCGGACATGTTCAGAACCGCCGAGTCGGTTCGCAACGAGTTTTGCCTGAAGCTCACAGGCAAGGTGCGCCGCCGCCCGGCGGGTACGGAAAACGCGAATCTCGCTTCCGGTGAAATCGAGGTGTTGTGCCACGAAATCGAGATTCTCAACACCTCGACCCCCTTGCCCTTTCAACTCGACGACGACAATCTCTCCGAGACGGTGCGCCTGACCCACCGGGTCATCGACCTGCGACGGCCCCGGATGCAGGACAACCTGATGCTGCGCTACAAGGCCGCGATGGCTTTCCGCCGCTTCCTCGACTCCCACGGCTTCATCGACATCGAAACGCCGATGCTGACGAAGAGCACCCCCGAAGGGGCGCGCGATTATCTGGTTCCTTCCCGCGTCCACGCCGGGGAGTTTTTCGCCCTGCCGCAGTCGCCGCAGTTGTTCAAGCAGCTTTTGATGGTGGCGGGTTTCGATCGCTACTATCAGATCACGAAGTGCTTCCGTGACGAAGACCTGCGCGCAGATCGCCAACCCGAATTCACCCAGGTCGATATCGAAACCTCGTTCATGGACGTGACCGGCATCACCGCCCTGATGGAAGAGATGGTTCGATTCGTCTTCAGGGAAACGCTCGGCGTCGAGCTACCCAACCCGTTCCCGCGCATGACCTGCGCGGAGGCGTTGAGCCGCTACGGCTCCGACAAGCCCGACTTGCGGGTAACGCTCGAACTCACCGAAATCACCGATGCGGTCAGGGATGTCGCCTTCAAGGTGTTTTCCGGCGCAGCCAATTCCGGGGGCCGGGTCGCAGCCATGCGCGTGCCGGACGGCGCAAGCCTCACTCGTGGCGAAATCGACGAATACACCCGTTTCGTCGGCATTTATGGCGCAAAAGGATTGGCCTATATCAAGGTCAATGATGCAAGTCAGATAAATGAACAGGGGCTGCAATCGCCCATCGTCAAGAACCTGCACGAGACGGCATTACGCGCGATTCTTGAACGCACCGGAGCAAAATCGGGCGATCTCATTTTCTTCGGCGCCGACAGTACAAAGATCGTGAACGACGCGCTTGGCGCGCTTCGCGCCAAACTCGGGCACGAAAAGGGGTTTGTTTCCGGCGCGGTCTGGTGTCCCGTGTGGATCGTCGATTTTCCGATGTTCGAGTACGACGCGGACGATAAACGCTGGGTGGCCTGCCACCATCCCTTCACCAGCCCCAAGGACGAACATGCCGCGCTTTTGAAAGACAATCCCGGCGAGTGTCTCGCCAAGGCTTACGATCTGGCGCTCAATGGCTGGGAAATCGGCGGCGGCTCGATCCGTATCCATCGCGCCGATGTGCAGGAAGCCGTATTCGAGGCGCTCAATATCGGGCCGGAAGAGCAACGGACAAAATTCGGTTTTTTGCTCGATGCCCTCAAATTCGGCGCGCCCCCGCACGGCGGACTGGCGTTCGGGCTGGATCGCGTGGTGACGTTGATGGCCGGGGCGGAATCCATCCGCGACGTCATCGCCTTTCCCAAGACGCAGCGCGCGCAATGCCTGCTGACCAACGCGCCCGGCGCGGTCGACGAAAAACAGCTCCGGGAACTGCACATTCGGCTACGCAAACCCGCGCCTGAAGTCGGAGCAGGCTGATTTTTTTATTGAGTCCGACCCTCGCAGTACTCCCTCCGTCCTGCCTTCGGCAGGCCACCTCCCTCAAGAGGGAGGCTATAGGTCTTGCGGCGCTTTGCGCCGTAAGTAAACGTGGTCTGTTTCCGGCTGATTCTTACTCAATATCTCCGCGCCGAAGGCGCGCTGCCTCTATAGCCTCCCTCTCGAGGGAGGTGGCACCCGCGCATAGCGCGGGTGACGGAGGGAGTACAGCAGTCCAGCCACATCCTCATTCATCTATTGCGCGTATCCATTCTACGTCTACACCCTTTCGACCCGCGCTTTGCGCGTGCCACCTCCCTCAAGAGAGAAGCTTGCTCGGGGGAGCCTGCGGCCTCATATAACAAATGTCAATACAAGGCAGGATCGGGACGCAAAAAAGCCGGGCGCTTTCCCAAGCGCCCGCTTACCGGCTTGCAGTCGTCAAGCCGGACGCTGAATGTTGGAGGCTTGTTTTCCTTTTGGTCCTTGCGTGATCTCAAAGGAAACTTTTTCACCCTCTTTCAGGGTTTTGAAACCGCTCATGTTGATAGCGGAAAAATGCGCGAATAGGTCTTCGCTTCCATCATCGGGTGTAATGAATCCAAAACCCTTGGAATCGTTGAACCATTTGACAGTACCAGTTGCCATTTACTTTAATCCTTCATCCTTCAAAGCGGCCTGCAGCCGGAAGTGGCTTACAGCCGGAACACCTCGGTTAGCGTATTCACCCCCCCTGGCTTCTTCATCAGCATTTGCCGGAAAAAAAACGCAACCTCCGACGAAACTCCGTCAAACAAGCCACCCTG
>WRNU01000136.1 GCA_009776435.1 Betaproteobacteria bacterium
CCGCTGCTACCCCCCCGTCAGGCTTCGCCTGCCACCCCTCCACAGAGGGGAATTACCCCCCTGCCACCCCTCCACGGGAGGGGAATCTGATGATACCAGTCCAGCACCTTTGCCACGGCTTCATCGACACCCAGATATTCAGTGTCCAGCAACAGCGCGTCCGCTTCCTGCTTGAGCGGTGCAACCGGACGGGCGCGATCACGCGCGTCCCGCGCTTCGAGATCGGCCTGAATGACACTCAGGTTGGCGGGTTCATTACGTTCCAGCAATTGCCGGACGCGACGCTCGGCGCGAACCGCAGGGCTTGCCGTCAAAAAAACTTTCAACCGCGCGCCGGGAAACACCACGGAACCCATGTCGCGCCCGTCTCCGACCAACCCCGGCGCGCAATGGAATGCCCGCTGCCGGAATAACAACGCCTCGCGCACTGCCGGTAGCGCCGCCACCTTCGATGCCCCGGAAGACATCTCCTCGTGCCGAATTGCCTCACCCACTTCCCTGCCATTCAGACGCACGCCGTCGGCGTGAAACATCACATCCAATCGGGCGGCGATGGATGCCACGCCCGCCTCGTCTGCCCAATCCACGCCCGCTTCCCGCGCAGCCAGCGCAGTGAGGCGATAGAGCGCACCGGAGTCGAGATAATGAAACCCGAGCGCGCGCGCGACCCGCGCAGAAACCGCCCCCTTGCCGGAAGCCGTTGGACCGTCGATGGCAATCACCGGCGCAGGCTGTGCAACGGCTCCAAAACGATCGAAATAATCGGGAAACGTTTTCGCCACGCAACCGGGATCACGAATGCGCAACGGCACGCCGAACGAGGCGAGCGAAAAACACATCGCCACGCGATGATCGTCGTAAGTGTCAATAACTGCGGGCTGAAGTGGATGCGCCGCGTCCGGCGGAACGATCTTCAAAAAATCCGCCCCCTCCTCCACCCGCACGTTCAACTTGCGTAACTCGGCGGCCATCGCGGCAATGCGGTCGGTTTCCTTCACTCGCCAACTGGCGATATTGGCAAGCGTGGTTTCCCCTTGCGCGAACAGCGCAACGACGGCCAGCGTCATGGCCGCGTCAGGAATATGGTTGCAATCCAGATGAATCCCTCTAAGCGGCTTGCCACCGGTAGGCCGGGCAGCAGAAATCCAGTCCTCGCTTTCCGTAACCGTCGCTCCCATTGCCGCCAGCGCATCCGCGAAACGCACATCCCCCTGGATCGCGTTCCTCCCCACGCCTTCCACGCGGACGGGATTCTCCACGCTCGCCCCAATTGCCCCCAGGGCAAGAAAATAGGATGCCGACGAAGCGTCGCCCTCCACCTGATAAACGCCGGGCGAGCGGTAACACGCTCCGGCAGGAATCGAAAACGCCCGCCAGCCCTCCCGTTTCACGGTCACGCCGAAACGCGCCATCAGGTTCAACGTCAACTCGACGTAGGGTTTGGAAATCAACTCGCCATCGACCTCCACCGTGGTCTCCACTCCGGCGAGCGGCAATGCCATCAACAGGCCACTTAGAAACTGACTGGATACATCTCCGCGAATCTTCACCACGCTGCCGGGCCGAATATCGGCGGGACGAAGCAAAAGCGGCGGAAAACCTTCTTTTTCAAGCGATTCGATATTCGCCCCGCAGGTCTTGAGCGCGTCGACCAGATCGCCGATAGGCCGCTCGTGCATCCGGGGCACACCCTTCAACACGTACTCCCCGCCCGCGAAAGCCAGTACCGCCGTCAGAGAACGAAAAGCCGTTCCTGCGTTGCCAAGAAACAACTCCGCCTGCCGCACGGGAAACCGCCCACCGCAGCCCGACACCCGCAAGTCTCCATCGTCTGTTGCCGACATCAATACGCCCAACGCTGCAAGCGCCTCCCGCATCCGCGCCGTATCATCGGAATCGAGCAAGGCGCGCAATTCCGTCTCCCCTTGCGCAAGCGCAGCCAGGAGCAACGCGCGGTTGGAAATGCTCTTGGAGCCGGGCAGCGCCACGCTGCCGGAGGCGGAAAGCATTTGGGGAAGGTCGAGGAAAGTCATCGCTCAGTCCCGGATATGCCAGATTTGCGGGTCGATTCCGGCAAAGGTTTGCTGATAGCGCGGCGCGGCGCGATCCTCGTTGGTGACATTGCGAATGTGAATGGCGAGGATTCGTTCCGGATGAGCCCGGAAAATATCGGCGTAGATTTCAGGGTCGTTTTCGCCGGAATCGCCAATCAGGATGAACTTGCGCCGAGGATAGGTCATCAACAGGCGGGCAATGACATTTTTTTTATGCGCGATGGTTGTTTTTCGCCCAGCGTAGAGGGTGCGCTTCGAAGTGGCCTCGCGCAGATGAAGAACACCCGGCGGGAAACGCCCATCCTTCAGAAATTCCGATAACGCCGGATGAAGCTGAATGGGCGAGGCAGAGAGATAATGGAAAAACGCATGTTGTTCATTGCGCGCCATTTCCGAATACCACTCGGCCATTCCGGGAACCGCCCGGAAAGGCTCCAGAAAAGTATTGCGTACCAGGGTTTTCCTGTTCAGAACGTTTGAAATCTTGATGGTGTCGTCAATGTCGCTGACAATGGAAACGCCTTCCGCAGGAATGATCTTGGCATAACCTTCCTGGCCATGCGCCGGATGTCTGGGGGCTTCCAGTGTCCAGCGAACCGAACCGAAACCGCTTGAGCCATTCTCCCATTTGACCCACTCGCGCTCAACGCGCAATCTGGCATGCGTGCGCCCGGCGCCTTTGGTGCGCGGCAGCGTGAAAAGCTGGTCGGCCAACCGCACCCTGAGCCGCTTGCCGCGCTCGGAATCCGTGCGGAAATAGCGTGTCCTCTCAAAGAATAAGGCTTTTTGCTCGGGAGGTAGTTTGTTGAGATCGACCCCCAACCAGGAGGTCAGCGCAGAAACGGCAAGACGTTTCGATTCTTTCTCGAATACCCAGGCATCGACATCGACACCGAAAGAGCCATCCGCCCGTTCCACGGCAAGGCCCGGCAAAAACATGACATGTTCATCCGATTTCAGTCTGCCTTCCCGTGCAAATGCACCAGCCATGACGGTGATGCATATAAAAAACAGTAACCCTGACCAGAATTTTTTCCTGTTGAACATTTATTTGAGCCAATCCCGCAAAACCTGTTTAATGATAAAAAACACCAATAGGATGCCAGCCGGCACGACGTAGATCAAAAGCGCAGTTCCTCCGAGTTCATAGAGAAACACCAACGAGATGCCGACCGGCACAACGTAGCGCAACACGTTGAACCACAGGGTAAACGCACGCTGTTTCAGGCGTATTTCGTCCACGACGATCACCTTGCCCAGTCTCCATCCTACGTAAATGGCAATGGCAAGCCCGGAAAGCGGCATTATAAAGCGCGTAGCAAGATGATCCAGCACACCGAAAAGGTTGCGGTCGAAAATCCTGTACTCCGACCAGTCGTTGAACGACAGGCAAACCGCCACCCCCAGCAACCACACCGGCAGCGCCGTTGCCCATGCCGCGCGGGCGCGACGAATGCCGTACCGTTCGGTGAGCCAGGAAACGAAAGGCTCCAGCAGCGAAATGGCCGATGTCCAGGCAGCAAAAATGACGAAAAGAAAGAAGAGCGTGGCAAACACCCGTCCGCCAGGCATGTGGGTGAAGGCAAGCGGCAAGGTCTTGAGCATGAGACCCGGCCCGGTGTCCGGCGTCAGATCGAAGCCGAAAGTCAACGAAAAGATGGCCGCCCCGCAAAGCAACCCAATGAAAACGCCGGCAACCACGATCCACACACAGGTGTTACCGATACTCGTCCGTTTGTCGAGATAAGAGCCATAGGCCATGATGGCCCCCATTCCGAGGCTCAATGAGAAAAAGGCATGCCCCATCCCGTCGAGCACGACGCCGGGCTTGATCGCCTCGACTTTGAGATTGAACATGAAACGCAGCGCCGTCGGCATGTCGCCAACCGCCGCGCCCCACAGGGTCAACAAGACCAGGATCAGGAAAAGCAGCGGCAGCATGATCTTGTTGGCGGTCTCGATCCCGCCTATCACGCCCCGCGCCACCACGCCCGTGGCAAGAATCATGAAAATTGTGTGCCAAAAGCTCAGGCGCAAGGGGTTACTCATCAGTTCGTCATAAGCCGCCACTGCTGCTTCGGGCGTACCGACCTGTACACCCTCCACGAGCGAATGCCAGAAATAGTCCACCATCCATCCGGAGACCACGCTGTAAAACGACAGGATCATCAATGCGCCGAAGATCCCGACCCATCCCAGCAAGGCCCACCACGGAGAATTGCCGGACTCCCTGGCGGTGTTGAGCATGGCAACGACCGGATTACCTCGCCCTCGCCTGCCGATGAGTATTTCCGCCATGAGCAGCGGCAAACCGATCAGGGCGACACAGGCCAGATAGACGACGACGAAGATTCCTACGCTGCCCTCGCTTGCGCCAGCGATGTAGGAGAACTTCCAGATATTGCCGAGTCCGACGGCAGAGCCGATGGTAACGAGGATGAAAGCCCAGCGATTGGACCAGGTAGAGCGAGAGGACGTGGATTGGCTCATGAGAAAACCCGCGCGCTTGGGTCAAGAAAAGCAGAAAACCAGCGGACAGATTGTACCTGCCGCCCGCGCGTGGATTGAATCATTCCTGGTCGTGCGGTATCTCTACCACGGCGTGGCGGCGGCGATTGCCGCGCCACAGGTAGCAATGGACGAACCCCGGAAAGGCAAATACGAGGAACAGGCAAAACGTCGCCGCGTAGAATTGCCAGCCTTTCGGATAAACGGCGCCATGAGCGTTATTTTCCAGCAGGAAGGCCAGACCGCCGACGACGAGGTAAAGCGCCAGCAACTCCAGGAATCGCCAGCCGAACCCTTTGCGCCCCGAAGGGTGAAGCCAGATAAACAACACGCGCTCGAACAGAAAAGGCAGGTTGGCCGCCACACAGGCAAGACCAACCACAATCCAGACCGTGGTAAAACCCGTCATATGATGTTCTTTCCCTTTTCGATCAACCGGCAAACGCCATGTTCATGGCACCCTGGCACCAATTCAGCAGCGCGCCCGGCATGAGTCCGAGCAGGGCAATGGCCACGCCGTTGAGCGAGAGCATCACCTGCAACTCGCCCGAGGCTTTGAGCGGGGTACTGTCAGCCGGCTCATCGAAATACATGAATTTGACGACGCGCAGATAGTAGAAGGCGCCGATGAGCGACATCGCCACCGCCAACACCGCAATCCAGAGATGTCCAGCCCGGATCACTGCTTCGAGCACGGAGAACTTGGCAAAGAAACCGACGAAGAAAGGAATGCCCGCCATCGAGAACATCACGAAGAGCATGAGCAGCGCAAACCAGGGGTTGCGGCGATTGAGTCCCTTGAAATCCTCGATGCTCTCGGCCTCGAACCCATCGCGGGAGAGCAACACGACCATGCCGAATGCGGCTAAGGTCATGAGCGCATAGGCAATGGCGTAGAACATGGCGCTGCTGAAACCCGCACCACTGCCAGCGAGTAACCCCAACAGCATGAACCCCATGTGCGAGATGCCGGAGTAAGCCAGCATGCGCTTGATGTTGCGCTGTGCCAGCGCCGCAAAATTGCCGAGAATGATGGAAGAGGCGGCAACGAACATCAACATGGTTTGCCAGTGCTCGATGAGGCCGGGCAATCCGCCCGCCAACAGACGCATCGCCATTGCGAAAGCGGCAAGCTTGGGCGCACTGGACAGGATGGTCGTGACGGCGGTCGGCGAACCCTGATAGACATCGGGCACCCACATGTGGAAAGGCACGACACCCAACTTGAACGAGATGCCGGCAACGAGGAAGACGAGACCGAAGAGCAGCACTGTATTGTTGGCTCCATCGTCGAACACGGCTTGTTTCACCGCAGACAGTTCCAGCGAGCCGTTCGTTGCGCCATAGATCATCGACATGCCGTAGAGCAGCAGACCGGAAGCGAGCGCCCCCAGCACGAAATATTTCATCCCTGCCTCGGTGGATCGCACCGTGTCGCGGTCGAACGCCACCAACGCGTAGAGCGACAGCGACATCATTTCCAGGCCGACGTAGAGAACCAGCAGATGGTTGGCAGTAATCATCACCATCATGCCGAGCGTGGTCAGAAGCGCAAGCAGGTAATACTCGGGGCGGTCGAGCTTGCGCTCGGCGAGATAGCCACGCCCGTAGAGCAACGCGATCATCATCGAGAAATACACCATCAGCTTGAGAATCCCGCCCGGCTGATCGCGCACGAACATGTTGTTGAAGGCAAGTTCTCTGCCTTCATCCAGGGTAAAAAACGTGATGAAGGCCGCCACGATCAGCGTGAACTGGGCAAGCGAATAGGCCAGGCCGCGCGCAATGCCTCGGGCGAAAGCCGTCGCCAGCATGATCATCAGGATCATGATCACGACGAAAATTTCAGCCGTCGCCGAGTAAAGACTGGAAACTTCAAAGTTCATCTTTCGATCGTCCGTTGTCTGGCTACACCTGCGTCAGAGAGGTAATGCCGTCAGCATCTTACTGCCGACATGTTCCATGAGATGATTCACCGAGGTGCTCATCACATCGGTGAAGGGTTTGGGATACACGCCCATCGCCAGCACGCACAGGGCGAGCACGGCAAGGAAAAGGAACTCGCGCCGGTTGATGTCGGTGAGTCCGGCTACCTTCTCGTTCGCCACAGCGCCGAACACCACGCGCTTGTACATCCATAGCGTGTAGGCTGCGCCAAGAATCAGGGTAGTGGCCGCAAGGAAGGCAATCAGAAAGTTCACCTGCATCGCGCCGAGAATGACGGTAAATTCGCCAATAAAACCGCTCGTCCCAGGCAGACCGGCGTTTGCCATTGCGAAGAGCATGAAGAAGGCGGCAAATTTCGGCATGGTATTCACCACGCCACCGTAATCCGCAATCTTGCGCGAATGCATGCGGTCGTAAAGTACGCCGATGCACAGGAACATCGCGCCGGACACGAAGCCGTGGGAAATCATCTGGATGAGCGCGCCCTCGATACCATAATGGTTGTACAGGAAAAAACCGAGGGTGACGAAACCCATGTGTGAAACCGACGAATAGGCGACGAGCTTCTTCATGTCGGTCTGCGCCAGGGCCACGAAACCGATATAGACCACCGCAATCAGCGACAATCCGACGACGAGCCATGTGTATTTATCGCACGCATGCGGCACGATGGGCAACGCGAACCGGATGAAACCGTAAGCGCCAAGTTTCAGGGCGATGGCCGCCAGCACCACCGAGCCGCCCGTGGGCGCTTCGACGTGGGCATCCGGCAACCAGGTATGTATCGGCCACATCGGAACCTTGACCCCGAAGGCGACGAGGAAGGCGAAGAATATCCATATCTGCGCGCTCATCGCCAATGGCGCTTTATGCCATTCGAGAATATCGAAACTGCCGGTCGCGTTGTAGAGATAGATGAGCGACAGCAGCAGCAACAGCGAACCGGCCAGCGTGAAGAGGAAGAACTTGAAGGCCGCGTAGACCCGGTTCGGGCCGCCCCAGATGCCGATGATCAGATAAAGCGGAATCAGCGAGGCTTCGAAGAAGACGTAGAACAGCACGCCGTCGAGCGCCGAGAAAATGCCGTTCATCAGGCCGGACATGATGAGGAAGGCGGCCATGTACTGCGCCACCCGGCTCCGGATGACTTCCCATCCCGCAATCACCACGATGATGGTCATGAACGAGTTCAACAGCACGAACCACATCGAGATACCGTCGATGCCGAGTCGATAATGGATTTTGAAATGCTCGATCCAGAGCAGTTCCTCCCGGAACTGCATGTCGGCAGTGCCGTAATCGAAAGATGTGAAGAGCGGAATGGTCACGGCAAAACCCAGGACTGCGGTCAGCAGTGCCGTCATACGCGCCATGCGGGCGTTGGTATCCGATCCGGTGGCCAGCACCAGCAGCCCGCCGAGTATCGGTATCCATATCGCCAGACTGAGGTAGGGAATATCCGTCATCGTTGCATTCCGTTCAATGCGCCGT
>WRNU01000137.1 GCA_009776435.1 Betaproteobacteria bacterium
GTGCCCCCAATCCGCTACGCCGACTTGTTCAAACACGGTTCTGTCAGTGAGCGGCGCGAACACCTTCAGTCGCGCGGCGATCTCCGTCATGTCGACTCGCACCTTTTGCCCGCCGCTGTAGGTGGCCTCGATCACCATTGCTTCGAGCGGGCGGACGGATTCAAGTCTATTCACGTTCATTGCTTCACCTTTCTGCGGGGTTGTTCATCCGAATCCACTCATCGTTGATCAGGGTGTGATTGTCGGCGATCCATTCTTGCGCGCGTCTGAGCGTGCCCGCCGGGACGCCACTGTTGATGACGCGCCCGTCGAGATACACGGCAGCTTTCCCTTCTGGGCAGATCACATGGACGTGGACTGGCGGATGCTCGTTTCCTTGCACACGAATCAACCAGTTTTCGCTACTGTGTATCTTTCCCATACCTGAATAATAGAGAAATAATTTCTCTATTTCAAGCATTCTTATAAAATGTATTTGCTATAAATCTTGCTTGGGGGAAAAAACGTCGCCCGGCTTGCTCACGCCCACGTATCGACCACTCCGCCCACCGTTCCGGAGGGCATTGCAGACGGCACGGGGACGGCTTGCACGAGCGCCAGCGCACCGGCAGCTTCAATGTCGATGGCCTTCTTGAGCACACTCAACCCGACCTGACTTTGAGTCAGTTCGGCAGCGTTGGCGCTGGCTACGGCGGCAATGGGAGCAATGTCCATAAAAAGCATTTCCTTGTGTCCACACACCTGGAAAACCAGGTGAACGTCCCGGTAACGGCAGCGAGGGCAGGTACTTGAGCAGTTCAGTCGTCCGTGCCTGCTTCGGTGAATGCCGGAAAACGCTTAAAGCAATCATCTCGATGTGGTAGATAGACTACAAGGTACGCAAATTCAAACCTCATTTGAAACGTGATAGAGTTCCAACCGTATTCGGCTTTGGCGGCGCCCGCCTGCCGACAGCTGAGGATATAGCCGTGAAGATAACTGTATGAATGCACAGCTATTTCAAAAACGTTGTACTAAAGCCGTTTTCTGTTTTTGCTGCCTGGTCGTTGCCGCCGTCATTCTCGGGCTGGGCATTGCTTCTCCCACCGGATTGACCGGCAAGGACGAATACCTGCTTGGCCTGCGTATACCGCTGGAGATGATGCAGGATGGTCACTGGTGGATACCTTTCGTTGACGGCGAACCGCGTCTGAAAAAGCCGCCCATGCTGTACTGGCTCGGACGCGCCAGTTTTGAAGTATTCGGGCCGTCTCTGCTTGCCGCGCGTGCCATCACCGTCGCCTTCACCCTGCTGCTGCTCGGCTGCACCGCCTGGCTGGGCCGGTATCTGACGGGGCGCTGGAAAACCGGGTTGCTGGCCGCTGCCGTGCTGTTGGGCATGAGCGGCATGGCTTCCGAATCGCGCCGCCTGATGCTCGATGTGCCCGTGGCGGCGCTCTCGACTGCGGCCCTGTGTTGCTATCTGTCCTGGCTGGATCGTCCACGCATGACAACCTTGCTGGGGATAGCCGCTTGTCTTGGCGCCGCCTTGATGACCAAAGGCCCATTCGCTTTCGTTGCCTGCGGCGGCGGTATGCTGGCTTTATGGGCGGTTCGCCAGGAAACGCTGTCGGTTCTCAGGCAACGCTGGGGCGCACACCTTCTTATGCTCGGATTGACATTCGCGTTGCCGCTGTTCTGGTATCTGCATGTGGATCATCTCTACGGCAAGGAATTGGCGCTTGTGGCCCAGGGCGAACTGGAAGCCCGCCAGATCGGCCTTTCCTTCGCCGTAATCGGCGGCATCGTCACTTTGTCGTTGCCATGGAGCTTCGTCGCCTTTCAGGGGCTTTGGTCTCTTCGTCATGAGCCACGGGTGCGCTTTGCCGCTACCTGGCTGCTGGCAACGCTTGTGCCATTTTTCTTCATCCGCAGCTTTGAGCGTTACCTGATCGGCTCGCTGCCCGCGCTGGCCTTGCTGGCAGCGTTCGCGCTCGAAACCGATCGCGCCGCCGCCTGGGGGCGGCGACTGGGCAGCCTGTCGGTGGCGCTGCCCGTGGCTTTGCTGGCGGCTCTGCTTTGGCGCTGGCAACTCGGCAGTTGGTGGTTGCTGGCGCTGTTTGTGGTCTTTTTTGTTTTCGTCTGGTGGCGTCCCGTATCGGGCGGACGGCAATTCGCGTCGAGTCCCTTCGGTCTCGCTATCGCTGCTGCGCTTCTCTGGAGCGTTGGCTGGGGCATCGCCTTTCCTGCCCTCGGCGTCAACAAAGTGCCCGAAGACGTTACGGCGCTCGCACACGGCAAGCCGGTGATCCTGTTTGGCGACATGCAACCGGCTTTGCTGCCCATGTTGGAAAAACGACCGCTACGCCGTCGCCTCGATCCGCCCACCGCGCCAGGCACGCTCATTACGATACGTGCCGAAAATCGCGCTGCTTTGGATAAGCGTCTTGCCGATCTCAATCTGAAAACCGTTTTGCGGCTCGAATACCAGGCACTGATTTCGGCGGGTTCCGGTATCCGTTTCGCCAAAGCGGGCGCAAAGCGTGACGACTGGAAGCAGGCATGGAATGAGCGCAGTCCGAACCCGCTGATGTCGACGGTGCAAGTATTCGAGGTGTTGCCATGAATGTTGGCCGGTGCACCCGTTATTTGCCAGTAGCGGTTTTTGCCATCGCCCTGGCGCTCGCCTTGCCGATGCTCAAGCCCTTGCCGGAATCGGCAGCGCGATCGGTAACACCATCAACAGCGGCAACGCCAACGACGATTGCGCAAAGCAATATGGAACGCCTCTTCCTGCCCAACCCGGCGGCTTCGGCGCATAGCGTCAGTCTCGCGGATCTGGGCGGGAGTCATATTGCCGCCGCCTGGTTCGCCGGCAGCCGCGAAGGCGCGCCGGATGTAGATATCGTCTTTGCCACTTTCGACGGCAAAGCATGGAGCCAGACCAGGCCGATCATGACGCGCGCCCGTGTCCAGAATGACACGGGACGGCGGGTGGGCAAGCTCGGCAATCCGGTGTTGTGGCGCGATACCGCCGGAAGACTGCACCTGTGGTTCGTCAGCGTCGGCTACGGCGGCTGGGCCTGTAGCGCCATCAATCACAGCCTGTCTGATGACGACGGCATTACCTGGTCGCCCGCGCGACGCCTGATTACTTCACCTTTCTTCAACATTTCGACGCTGGTGCGGAGCGCGCCGATACTGCTCGCCGATGGCGGCGTCGCGTTGCCTGTCTATCATGAGCTCGCTGCCAAGCGTCCAGAGTGGCTGCGCCTCGACGCGCGCGGACAAATCGTCGACAAGCAACGGATACCGGCCAGCGTCGGCCTGTTGCAACCGTCGGCGGTGGCGTTCGACGCGCATGACATTATCGTTCTGATGCGCGATGCCAGTCGAAAGCATCGCGTTCACGCGACGCGCAGCACCGACGGCGGCGCGCGCTGGACGCATGCTGTCGCCACCGATTTGCCCAATCCCGATGCCAGCGTTGCCCTGCTGCACCTTGCCGATGGCCGTCTGCTTCTGGCCTCGAATCCCGATGAGCATGGACGCGGGCAACTCGCCTTGCAGGTTTCATCGGATCGCGGGCAGAGTTGGTCGCCGCCGCAGTTCGTCGAACGCGGCGCGGACGAGAAGAATAAGGGATATTCCTATCCAGCGCTCTTTCAAGATGAAAATAGCATAGTTCACCTGGCCTACACCTGGCGACGCGAAGCCATTGTCCATTTGCGTTTTGCGCCAGCCGAACTGGGAGTCATCCAATGATGCTGCACGCTCAGGGACTACTCTTCGCTCAGGCATTGCTATTGACCTGGCTGTTTTCCCGCCTGCTGCCGCGCCGCCTGCTCTGGCTGGTAGCCGTGCTTGGGCTTGTCGCGCTTGTGCCCCTGCCATGGCTTGGCCTGTCGCTTGCCCAGGCGCTACGCGCGTTCTGGGGCGACCCGAGCATCACCACCTTGCAGTTGGTGATACTCGGCATCGCCGCACGCCCGCCCGTCGCTTTTGCGCGCGGTTGGCGAGCGCCTGCGATGATCGCCGCTTTCGGTCTGCTGTTCTATCCACTCGCGCTTGGCGCGGGCGACTTCGATCCTTACCGGCTCGGCTTTCAGCCCGCCCTGTTGTTGGCGGCATTGGCCGCGCCCGCGCTGGTACTCTGGTGGCGCGGACAAACGCTCTGGCTCTGGCTACTCGCCATCGACCTTTTCGCTTTCGCATTCGGCCTGCTCGAATCGACCAATTTCTGGGATTATCTGATCGACCCGTTATTGGTGATTGCCTGTATAAGCTTGGCGGCGCGCAACTATACGGCCAACCGGCGGCAACGGAAACGCCAGCCCATCATCACCGACCCAGTCGGTCAGAAATGAAAATTGCGAAATGCGGACTCGCTGTTGCATTCACGCTGGCGTTCGCATACTGGCTGCTGGCAAAGCAGCAATGGGCTGCCATCGGCGCGATGCTGGAACAACTCCCCTGCAGCGTGCTTGGGCTGGCAGCAGTGGGGTTTTTGCTGAGTTACCTGTTGCGCACCGCACGGGTTTTCGATGAATTCCGCCATGAAATGCGTGGCCGATTCGGCGCTTGCCTGCGCCTCGTGCTCCTGCATAACGCTGCCGTAAACATCGTGCCGTTTCGTGGTGGCGAGGTGGCGTTTCCCGTGCTGCTCGGCAAGTTCTTCGGCACGCCGCTCACGCGCGCGCTGGCCTCTCTGTTCTGGTTCCGTTTGCAGGACGCACTGGTCGTCGCCGTGGTCGCGGTCATGGTCTGGCCGGGGCTGGCGCTTGCGTTACGCTTTGTGGGCGTGGCCGCGCTCGTTGCCTTTGCCTGGGCGCTACCACGATGGGCGCGTCGTCCACACCGCTCGTTCGGGACGAGCAGACTCACCCGCTTGCGCGAAGCCTTTGCCCAGTCGACCCAACATGCCCGCTTCGGCTGGCTATGGACCATTGCAAACTGGACGGTCAAACTCGCTGCGCAAGCATGGCTGCTGGCTGCACTGCTCGGAACAAGCATGAACACGGGCGTTGCAGGCGCGCTTGGTGCGGAACTCGCCGCCATCCTCCCCGTGCAGGGCGTGGCGGGATTCGGCACTTATGAGGCCGGGGCGGCGGCAGCCCTGCTGCCCAACGGCATCATGCTTGCCGACGGCCTGCGCGCGGCACTGGCACTGCATCTTTTTGTAATTGCCTGTTCCGTGTGCGCCGGTATCATCGCCTTGTTGCTGCCCCACGTCCGTCGGGCGGCAGAGTCGTCCGAATCCGTAGAAGTCCGAAACCCATGAACCAATCTCCCCTCCCCCCCGCCGAGCCGCGAATTCCAGCCTCCCTACTGCGCCATACCCTGTCTGTGGTCGTGCCGATGTACAACGAGGCCGAAAACGTCGAACCGCTCCTGGCGCGCATCCGCCTTGCGCTCAAACCCTACCCGTGGCCGTGGGAAATCATCCTGGTCGACGATGGCAGTATCGACGCCACGCCGTCGGAACTGGCGCGCTGCGCGGCCCTCGAAGGCCCACATGTACGCATCATCCGGCTCAGGCGCAATTTCAAACAGACGGCGGCCATGCAAGCCGGTATCGACGCCGCGCGCGGCACCGTCATCGCCACCCTGGATGGCGACCTGCAAAACGACCCCATCGACATCCCTCACATGGTCGGACGGCTGCTCGATGAAGACCTCGATCTGGTTGCCGGTTGGCGCAAGGATCGCCGTGACAACCTGCTCCGCAAGATTCCGTCGTGGATCGCCAATCGCCTCATCGCCCGGATGACCGGCGTCCATCTACAAGATTACGGTTGCAGCCTCAAGGTCTTTCGCGCCAGCGCCATCAAGAGCGTGCGGCTCTATGGCGAGATGCACCGCTTCATCCCCGCCTGGCTGGCGACGGTGACCACGCCAAAGCGCATCGCGCAGGAAGTTGTCACGCACCATGCCCGCGTCTTCGGGCAGTCCAAGTACGGCATCTCCCGCACCTTCCGCGTCCTGCTCGATCTCATCTTCGTCTATTTCTTCATGCGCTACCGCACCCGACCAGGACATTTCTTCGGCGGTATCGGCATCGTGCTCGGGGCGCTGGGCGGCCTCATCCTCGCCTATCTTGCCGGAATCAAATTCTTCCTCGGAGAGAGCATCGGCACGCGCCCGTTACTCTTCGGCGGTCTTTTTCTCGTCATTGCGGGCGTGCAAATGGTGACTTCCGGTGTGTTGGCCGAATTGTTGGCACGAATTTATTACGGTTCCAGCGGCACACATGCCTATCTGTTGGAGGAAACGCCAACTCTCGCCGAAGATGAATGCTGGCATCCGCCCGACTCCAACGGATGTTAATTCCAGACATTCCCCTCCGTGGAGGGGTGGCAGGCGAAGCCTGACGGGGTGGTCGCGGCGGTGGGGCTTGCAAGCTCACCCGATCTACGCGACATGTAAGCATTTAAAACCGAAACCGCCCTAACGCCCATAATCAAGCAGGCTCTGGCAATCTTCCTCGCGCCCGGTGATGCGGCTGAAGCGGGCCAGCCGCCCGCGCACGAAATCGTCGGGCAATTTTTTGTTCGCGCAGTATTCGCGCAGAAGCATCGCATGCACCATGTTTTGCGCCGCTGCAACCGTGTCTGCCAGCGCGGGGAAGGGGTAGCCGGAAGTATCGCGCCAGTCTTCCCCGGACGAAGCATCCGGCGCTTCACCCGCGTCCGGCTCGGCCACGGGTGCGGCATCGCTCTCCGTGGCAACGGGCGGAGGCGATTGCTCCGTTGCGTCCGGAGCCGACTGCCCCATCGCCGGAACGGATATGAAAAGCAACAGAAAAACTGTAAAAAAGCGGAAAAACATCGTGCTGGCTCTTTGTTCCCGATACCGGCACGATATGACAGAGATCAATCCACTGTAATCCGCTTCCTTTGCGTGAGCGTGATCTTTTTCCCCGACCGCTGACTGAAAAAGCTCAAGGGCAACGATTCCTGCTTCACCGTGCCATCCGCCCCGATGCGCGCCCGACGCAGGTCGAAATGCAGGTGCGGGCCACCGGCAAAGCCCGTGTTGCCGGACTTGCCGATCATCTGCCCCGCTTCGACCCACTCGCCGGGACGCACCAATATGCTGTGCGGGGTAAGGTGCGCATATTGGGCGAAAGTGCCATCGGTATGAATGATGGAGACAAAATTGGTTTTTTCGGCAAGTTTCGGGTCACGCCGCCCTTCACTGAAGGTATCCCGGATTTCAATCACGCTTCCCGCGCGAGCGGCAAGCACGGGCGTGCCTTCGGGGACGGCCAAATCGAAGGCATAACGGCTCAGGTCATCCTTGTGGGTCGTCAAAACACCGCCGGGTTCCTGGGCGACGCGGACGATAGTGCCCTTCCTGAAAGGCAAACGATACCTGTGGCGCAAGTCGGGCGCTGCGAACGCATCGCCAACGCTGTGCGTGTAGGTCATCTCTCCCCGGCAAGGCTCCCGGTGATCCTTCGTCTGAATCCGGGTAATCTCCCGCGTGGAGTTCGGCTCAATCACCGCCCGCAAAGACCGTACCTGACCGGGTCGATGCTGATGCACGCCTGCCGTAACCTTGACCGCGACAGTGACCGGAGCAACGGTTCTGTTGACCGCGACAATCCGGCATGCCGACCCGGCTCCGATCTTGTCCACTCTGAAGGAAGTCTCTCCCGCGCTTTGCGCCTGGGATGCCAGCATCGCGCTGGCAAGCAGAACCGGGACGAACAAAAAGTTTTTCAATGGCAATCCTCTTTTATTATGCTCAAAATGGATAACTGGCGCAAAACAATACCAAATCAGCGCGAAAAAGCCCATTCCCCACGCCCATCCAGTAACATCATGCCACGCCCAACCCTGCATATCCGGAAGAATGCGGTTTTGCAGCTCATTGATGCCGCAGCGCACTGGAGAAACGCTAGAATGTGTCGGATGTTCGGATCCTCCCCTGCTCTCCCGGTCAGGGGCGGCTTGGTGCGCGGTCTTGCCTCCCTCCCAAGGGAGATGTCTCAAGGAGGCT
>WRNU01000138.1 GCA_009776435.1 Betaproteobacteria bacterium
TCCACCTCCACCTCCACCTCCACCTCCACCTCCACCTCCACCTCCGCCGCCGCCTCCACCTCCACCTCCACCTCCCATGCCACCAGACAAACTTTCCGCCTTGCGTGCAGAACTAAGCCAATGTAAAGATGATCGTAAAGATGATCGTGAAATCTATCGTTGCGAAAGAAGAGCGAAAAACAGGCATTGCAACGGGCATTGGAACCGTATTCCCGAATGCAAGACCCCACTGTGATCCACTTCAGGCAGAACTTTTCCGGACGGCTGCGACGGAGAAAATCGTGCGCCGTCTTGCCGGAAAATGCCGGTATAATAACGGAGCCTTTTATGGCAATATTTTTCTTTTCCCTAACGATGATCCGGCATGTCGGGCGAACTCTGGCTTAACGGCAGGTAACTCATGTTTTGCACATCCTGTAGAGCTGACATTGGGGCGCGATTCCCCAAATTTTGCCCACAATGCGGCGTCTCGCTCCGAGCAGACAACGCACTGACGACCACCGATCCGGCTGCCGCCGCCTCGGCCCCGGATAGCGATTCGACCGTCCTGCTGTCTACGCTCAATACAACTGCAACGCCACAGGAGCCGACTGCCGGCGCTTCGATCCCAGGCGACGATTTGCCGACCATCCTGCTGTCGACGCTCAAGGCAACCGCAACGCCACAGGAACCGACTGCCGCCTCTCCATCAGCCACGGACGACGATTCGACCGCCCTGCCATACCTGCTCAAGGCTGCCGCAACGCCGCAGGAGCCGATTGCCGCCGCTCCAGCCCCGGACGACGGTTCGACCGCCCTGCCACCCCCGATCAGGTCAACCGGATCGCTACAGTTGCAGGAACCGCCTCCCAGACCGCTGCCGCAACCGGATGCCCTGACGACCGCATCCACCATGCCGACGATGATTCTCTCCGGCAGCGCCAAGGTCATCGAGATGCTTCAGCGGCCAGTGCACACGCCGCCACCGCAGCCGGACGCCTCAACGAATGCATCCACTGCGCCAACAATGATTTTCTCCGGCAGCAAAGCCAGACACCGCAAGAAGAAACACAAAAAGGCGCGCGATCACGCAAAGTCTTCCGTGCAAACGGTCGACACGCCAATCGAACCGTTCATTACCGCAGACACGGTAATGGACAACACGCCGAACGAGCCGTTCATTGCCGCTGACACGGTCCAAAGCGAGTTTGCGCCCCTCTTCGCAACCGAAACGTTTCCGCCAATCTCCCTTGAAAGAGATGACCGTATCGTGGTGGATCCTCCCTATCCCGGATCGCGCCCCGTGCCGACGCAATCCCTCCGGGAAAGCATCCATCCAGCCGTGTACGGCCTGGCCGCCATCATCCTGATCGTGTTCCTGGGCATGTTTTGGCAGTGGAATTCCAGAGAAACGAACCGTTCTTCGGACAATGTCGAAGCGCCGTTCCCGGCGCTGCCTTCTGAATTTCCTTCCGATGTCGAGCCTTCCAGGGTTCTTTCCGCGCCCGCTTCCTCAGTGCAAAAAACGCCGCCCCCCGACCCGGAACTGACACTGCTGAAACCGGAACCCGTATCGGAACAGGATCTGTTGAGCATTCCGTCGTTGCCGACGAACCAGCAGCAGGGTCGACACAATATATATAACCCGAGCAGACCAGCCGAGACCAGGGGTGACGCCCCCATTTCCCGTTCTCCGCTACCCATGCCTGCCCCGCCCACGCCCGCCCCGGCGCATGAGTCCGCTGCCACGCCCACCCTGGAACTTGAACCCGCTGCCACGCTCACCCCGGAGCTTGAACCCACTGCCACACCTGCCCCGGAGTTTGTTGAACCCGCCGCCGCGCCTGCCCCGGAGTTTGAACCCGCCGCCGCGCCTGCCTCAGCGCCTGTGGCAACGAGTCCGGACACGCCACCCTGGCTCGAACAAATGCGCGACGACCTGTTGGATTGTGAGGGTTTCTTCTGCCGTGAGAAGGTGCGCAAACAGTATTGCACGAGCCAGTGGGAAAACCTCCCCGAATGCAAGAGCAGATCGCTTTGAACACGGGCCGCAGCTCAATTACCGTGATGAGTGGCGGATTGAATGAAACGGGAAAGCCGAGGTGATCCAAAAATGCTGAACGAGTCTCTTTTCTGGAGATCCACATGAACCAAAACCTGTCCGAAGAGAAAATCCTTCACTCCGGCCTGTTGCCGCTCATCCCCAGGGCGCTCGCCAACGAAAAAGCCCTGTTCGCCCTTCTCGTCACAGGTTTGCTGTCGATGGCCCTGGTTTTTCTGGGAAGCAAGCTGGGCAGTTCCGGTTTCTCCGCAGTGACCGCCCTGTTCTCCCTCCTGACCCTGCTGGTGATACTGCCCATCGGAACTTCCGTCGCCGGACTGCTGCTCATGGATCAGGCGCATGGACGAACGCCGCGCCCGCTTCGCAAAGCCGTATTCGAGGGTATTCCCACCTTTTTGCGCATTCTGGGCATCACGCTGCTCAGTATCGCGCTGACGGTAGTCTTCTATCTCTTCCTCTGCCTGTTGCTCTTCATATGCAAGTTGCCCGTTATCGGCCCGGCGCTCTATGCCGTGCTTTTCCCGGTGCTGGTGATACTGGCCGGTCTGTTGTTTTTCGGTCTCATGGCGGGATTGTCGATGGTCAGTCCTGCCGTCTGGAACGGTGCGACCATCCGTGAGGCGCTGACGATGCTCCAGCGAATCGTTACCCACCGTGCCGTGGAACTGCTGGTCAACCTGCTTCTGCTCACTGTATTCATCGTCCTGGCCGAAATCATCCTGGCCGGTATCTTTCTCATTGGCAGCCAGTTCATCAGTGAAGCGTCAAAATCCATTTTGGATATAAAGAGCATCCCTGGCAGCTTCCCTGCCTTTGCCTGGAGTCTCCTCGGTTCGAACTACACGGACTACACGATCGCAGAAGCCTTCGGTTCCATGACGGGCATGATGTTGTTCCTGTCCGCTCTCATGGCGATGTCCATGATGGGACTCAATCTGATTTACCTGCAAATCACGAAGAATCTGCCTCTACCCAGGGAAAGGGAACATGCCTGGGAATCCATGCTCCAGAGCGGGAACAAAGAAGACAAAAAAGAACCAGTGATCAGGCCGATCCCGCAAGCAACGACAACCAGTAGCCCTGTCGTCGACACGCCGGACATCCTGGCATCGTTTCTTGCGGACAAGGTTCCCGCCGCCACGGTGGCGGAAAACGCGAAAACGACCCAGATTTGTCCACACTGCCAGACGCCTGTCCAACTCGGCGACCGTTTCTGTGGCAATTGCGGCGGCAGCATTCATGACTGAAGGCCGCCCTTACAGCTTCCGCAATGTGCAGCGAAGCAGCCCAAAATGTTCTCTGCCCGACAGGCGCGTATCAGGTAACATTACGCGCCTGATCCGCCTTTCCGATTGACGCCCTTTTCAAGAATGTCGTTCAAATGATTCGCAAGTTGCTGCGCAGAGTTTTCAACCATCGCGCAGCGCCACTTTCCGCTCCCACCGAACCTGCTCGCATCCCTGTCAGCCAGCACGGCATCCAACGGGGACAAGTCTCCGCCGGAGCGGTCAAGGTCTGCGCCACGCTCCAGGATCGCGGCCACCAGGCTTACATCGTCGGCGGCGCAATCCGCGACCTGCTGATCGGACACCTGCCCAAGGATTACGATGTCGCCACCAGCGCCACACCCGAGGAGGTTCGGGCGCTTTTTCGCCGCTCGCGCATCATCGGTCGCCGGTTCAAGATCGTCCACGTTCTGAATGGGCTGGAAACCATCGAGGTTTCCACCTTTCGGGCCGCCCAGAACGCCGAGACAGACCAGCACGGGCGGGTACTTGCCGACAACAGTTACGGTTCCCAGGCCGAAGACGCCATCCGGCGGGATTTCACCGTCAACGCCCTCTACTACGACCCGCTCACCGAAACCATCGTCGACTACCATCACGGCGTCGCCGACCTGCAACAAAAAACGCTACGAGTCATCGGCGAACCTCGCGCCCGCTACCGTGAAGACCCCGTGCGCATGCTGCGTGCAGTACGGCTTGCGGCCAAGCTCGGTCTCATCATCGACCCCGCCGCGCGCGCGCCGATCCGCGACATGGCCATTCTGCTCGAAAACGTGCCGACGGCGCGACTCTTCGACGAAACCCTGAAACTGCTCATGTCGGGCAACGCCGTGCGCTGCATCAGCCAATTGCGCGAAGAAGGCTTGCACCATGGGCTTTTACCGTTGCTCGACATCATTCTCGACCAACCCATCGCCGAGCGTTTCATCTGGCTGGCCCTGGAAAACACCGACAGCCGGGTACGCGCGGACAAGTCCGTTTCGCCCGGTTTTCTCTTCGCGGCGCTACTCTGGCCCGAATTGTCACGAACATGGAAAGAGCGGCAGGCCGCCGGTGAAGCGTCCCATCCGGCCCTTTTCGACGCAATGGACGAAGTGCTTGCCGCCCAGGCGCAGAGACTGGCCATTACCCGTCGCGTTGCCGGGGACATCAAGGAACTCTGGGGGTTGCAATCGCGTTTCGACAAGCGCACAGGCCGCGCGCCATACCGTCTGATCGAGCATCCGAAGTTTCGCGCCAGTTGGGATTTTCTCCTCCTGCGCGCGCAGGCGGGCGGCATTCCGGAAGATCTCCCCGACTGGTGGCATCGCTTCGCCCATGCCGGTCAGAGCGAGCGTGAGGAGTTGCTGCGCGCAGCCTCGGCGAACGGCGTCAAGGCTCCGGCGCGCAAACGACGCCGGAGTCGCCGCAAGTCTGCCGAACCCAAAACCGCCGTACCCGAACTCGTCCCCGCGCCATAAAGACAATGCCTACCCACGAGCGTGCCTTCATCGGCCTGGGGGCCAATCTCGGCGACCCTTTCAGCACCTTGCCCCGTGTTCTGGAAGCCCTCGCGGCCCTGCCGGAAACGCGGCTGCTCGCCTGTTCCTCGTGTTACCGCAGTGCGCCGTTGGGGGTCGACAGCCCGCAGCCCGATTACATCAACGCCGTCGTCGCCCTGGATACCGGCCTTTCCGCCCCGACGCTGCTCGATGCGCTCTTTTCCATTGAATCTGCCTGTGGCCGCCGCCGCCATGCGAGGCTCGCGCCACGCCCCATCGATCTCGATCTGCTTTTGTACGGCGAAACGGAGATGCAATCCCCGGTGCTCACCCTGCCCCATCCGCGCCTCCACCAGCGCGCTTTCGTCCTCCTGCCACTGGCCGAAATCGCCCCTGCTCTCTCCATTCCCGGCCACGGGCCGCTCCCCCCGCTCCTCGAAAAAGTGAAAGACCAGCGCGTAATCCGGGTTCGGGACATTCATCTGACAAGCCTCATTCCCGGTACCGGATAGAAAGGCGTTATCAGGCGGTCATTCCCATCCCTGGAGCTGTCTCTCTATCACATTTTCCCATCTGCTTCCACGACGCCACCGTCATTGCAGCGCGAAGCGAAGCGTAGTCGCTGCAATCCACACACCGCATGGATCCTGCGACTTCGCGCAGGATGACAAGCAGTGGAACATGAGCGAAGGCCGGAGAATTGGCTCTTCTCGCAGTTCAGTAAAGTTTTTTCTTCATATATGGAACGCCCAGGTGATCGCCCGCAGGCGTCAGTTTTCTCTTTCCCCTGCGGGTAGTTTTCGCCTTTCGACGGGCTTTATTGGGCTTGGACTTCTTCGCGGACGAACCAACAACGCCCGTTGCAGAGTCACCTGCCGACGGGGAGGCTTCAGACTGGGATGGGTCCGACGAGGATGCGTCCGATAAGGAGACATCCGATGGAGGCGCTTCCGACGAGGATTCTTCTGACAGGGATTCTTCCGGCTGAGACAGGGCTGCGCTTTCGATGTCGGGCGCCGGCGTCTGTCTGGGAACGGGAACCTGCCCCATGTTCAATCCCCACCATGCCGCAGCCACGGTCACTACAAAGAGAGCCAGGAATCCGACCAGCCGACGGAGCCCGATGCGCTGATGGAGAAAAAGAAGCACAGCGTGGATGCGCTGGCTTGACCTGTCGTTCCGACTCTCTGCGCCTTGGATCCCGCCGGGTATCGGGGTTGAGCCAGATGTAGACATTGCCTGTTGGTTCATGTCCTTTGTCCCCTGGTTGAAACTGCACAAAAGGAACGCCTGTTCTGTTTGCCGGGATATGGCCTGACGAATTGTTTATCAGCCATTCTGTCAAGTCAAGAAAGATGGAGCGCAGTGTCACCGGCGTCTCCCCCGCGCGACAGGAGAGGATGGCCGTCACCTTGCACGAAGCGCGCAACGAGAAAAAACCGGGTCACCCCGCCATCAATTCCCTCCGTCACGCCTACGGCGTGCCACCTCCCTCAAGAGGGAGGCTTGTTCAGTCCCGGAAATTGCCGTATTGGAGCGGATAATCGGTGACGCTCTTCTTCACGAGCGCGATGGCTTCCTGCAACACGTCGCGCTTGGCTCCGGAGACGCGCACGGCGTCCCCCTGGATGGCGGCCTGTACCTTGAGTTTGGCGTCCTTGAGGAGCTTGACGATCTTCTTTGCCAGGTCCTGCTCGACTCCCACACGCACCCGAACCTCCTGCTTGACCTTGTTGCCGGAAACCTTTTGCAACTCGCCATAGTCGAGACAACGCACATCGACCTTTTTCGCAGTCATTTCGGGCAGGAGAATGTCTTTCATCTGCCCAAGCTGGAAA
The DNA here is from genome assembly GCA_009776435.1 of Betaproteobacteria bacterium. Classification (GTDB taxonomy): domain Bacteria; phylum Pseudomonadota; class Gammaproteobacteria; order Burkholderiales; family Rhodocyclaceae; genus WRNU01. The sequence continues at coordinate 6,647 of WRNU01000138.1, forward strand.
TCGCTGTCGCCGTAAAGGGTGAGCAGTTTGTCGCTCTGCTCGACACGGGCATCGGTTCCCTTGAAGTCGTANCGGTTGCCGATTTTGCGATTGGCNACGTCGACGGCGTTGCGCAAGCCAACGAAGTCGACTTCGGAAAGGATGTCGAATGAGGGCATGANGGATTCCTTCGTCGAGGCTTTTTACCGTCCCCGCTTGTTGCGGGCATTGGCGGCAATACGCATGCGCAGNGCGTTNANNCGGATGAAACCGTAGGCGTCTTTCTGGTCGAAAGCGCCTTGATCGTCTTCAAAGGTGGCAATGTCGGAGTCGAAGAGCGAATCGGTTTTCGAGTCGCGCGCAACGACGACAGCGCTGCCCTTGTAGAGCTTCAGCCGCACCCAACCGTTGACGACCTGCTGAGTATGGTCGATGAGGGTTTGCAGAGCGAGGCGCTCGGGACTCCACCAGTAGCCGTTGTAGATGAGGCTGGCGTAACGGGCGAGGATGTCGTCCTTGAGATGGGCGACTTCCCGATCCAGGGTGACGGATTCGATGGCGCGGTGAGCGCGCAGGAGAATGGTTCCGCCGGGGGTCTCGTAGCAGCCGCGGCTCTTCATGCCGACGTAACGGTTTTCGACGAGATCGAGCCGACCGATGCCGTGCCTGCCGCCCAGTTCGTTGAGTTTGGCAAGCAGTTCATGCGCCTTCATCTTTTGCCCGTCGATGGCCGTGAGATCGCCGTTGACGAACTCGAGGTCGACGTATTCCGGAGCATCGGGGGCTTGTTCCGGGGAAACCGTCCAGCGCCACATGGCTTCTTCGGCTTCGGCGGCAGGGTCTTCGAGATGCCGTCCTTCATAGGAGATGTGCAGCAAGTTGGCGTCCATCGAATAGGGCGAACCGCCTTCGCGGTGCTTGCGCTCAACGGCAATGCCATGCTTTTCGGCGTAGTCAAGAAGTTTTTCGCGCGAGAGCAGATCCCATTCGCGCCAGGGGGCGATGACCTTGATGTTGGGCATGAGAGCGTAGTAGCCCAACTCGAACCGCACCTGATCGTTCCCCTTGCCGGTGGCGCCGTGCGACACGGCTTCGGCCCCGGTGGAACGAGCGATTTCGATCTGACGTTTGGCAATCAGCGGACGGGCAATGGAGGTACCGAGCAGGTATTCGCCTTCGTACACGGTGTTGCAGCGGAACATGGGGAAGACGAAATCGCGCACGAATTCTTCGCGTAAGTCGTCGATGAAGATGTTTTCCGG
>WRNU01000139.1 GCA_009776435.1 Betaproteobacteria bacterium
GCCGAGCAGGTTTTCATTCCGTTGACCGTGGGCGGCGGCGTGCGCACGGTCGAGGACGTGCGCCGACTTCTGAACGCCGGGGCGGACAAGGTGAGCATCAACACGGCGGCGGTCAGCGACCCGCAACTCGTGCGGGAAGCCAGCGGCAAGGTGGGCAACCAGTGCATCGTGGCGGCCATCGACGCCAAGCAGAAAGCGCCGGGCCAGTGGGAGGTGTTTACGCATGGCGGGCGCAAGGGCACGGGGCTGGACGCGGTGGAATGGGCGCAGCAACTAGAGAATCTGGGCGCGGGAGAAATCCTGCTTACCAGCATGGATCGGGACGGAACGCATATCGGGTTCGATCTCGAACTCACCCGCGCCGTGGCCGACGCGGTGCGCATTCCGGTAATCGCCAGCGGCGGTGCGGGCACGCTCGACCATCTGGCCGACGGTGTGAGCATCGGGCATGCCGACGCGGTGTTGGCGGCGGGTATTTTCCACTTCGGCAAATACACGGTGCGCGAGGCCAAGGAATTCATGCGCGCACGCGGCATCGAGGTGCGTTTGTGAGCGCGGATGCGGGTTGGCTCGACGATCTTCGGTGGGATGCCGACGGCCTGATTCCGGCGATTGCGCAGGAAGCGGCAAGCGGCAAGGTGGTGATGTTTGCCTGGATGAACCGCGAGGCGCTCGAGCGTACCGTGGCAACGGGCGAGGCCGTGTACTGGTCGCGCTCTCGCGCGCGCCTCTGGCACAAGGGCGAGGAATCGGGCCATGTGCAGAAGGTGTGTGAGCTGCGCACCGATTGCGACGGCGACGTGCTGTTGCTTTCCATCGAGCAGGTGGGCGGCATTGCCTGTCACACCGGACGACAGAGCTGTTTTTTCCGGCGGTTGTCCGACGAGGGCAGAAAATGGGAAGATGTCGAGCCGGTGCTGAAAGACCCGAAAGACATCTACAAGGAAACCCCTGAAAAGTGAGCGATGCCACGCCCCCAGCCGATGACGTGTTCGACCGGATTGAAGCCACGCTGGTTGGACGACGCGACGCCGATCCGGAAAGTTCCTACGTGGCAAGACTCTACGCCCGTGGGCCGGATGCGATTCTGAAGAAAATCGGAGAGGAGGCCGCCGAACTCATCATGGCAAGCAAGGATGGGCGCTCCGATGGTATCGTCCATGAGGCGGCGGATGTGGTTTTCCACATCATGGCGCTGCTTGCTTTTCACGGCCTGTCGATCGACGACGTGCGCCGGGAACTGGCGCGGCGCGAAGGCGTTTCGGGCATCGCGGAAAAACAGGCGCGGCAACCCGGATGAACCGGGGACACGGAGAACGACATGGGTGATTGCATTTTCTGCAAAATCGCGGCGGGTGAAATCCCTGCCAAAAAATGCTTTGAAGACGAACTGGTCGTCGCCTTCCACGACATTCACCCCTTGCGGCCCACGCATGTGCTCGTGATTCCCAGGACGCACATCGCTTCATTGGCTCACGTAAGCGCAAAGGACGAGCCGGTACTGGGGCGAATGTTGTCGGTTGCGCAAAAACTTGCGACGGAAAACGGCAGCGAGGACGGTTTTCGTTGCATTATCAACACGGGCAGGATCGGCGGACAGGAAGTGCCGCATCTGCATCTGCATATTCTGGGCGGACCGGAGCCGGTCGGCCCGATGGTTAAACAAAGTCATTGAGGAGGTTCAACATGGTTGGCCCATGGCAGGTAGCGTTGATTCTGTTGATTGTCATTCTTATCTTTGGCACCAAAAAACTGCGCAACATTGGCTCGGATCTCGGCGGCGCAATACGTGGTTTCAAGGAAGGACTCAAGGAAGGTGACGCCGCTGCTGCCGGAACGCCGCCACCGCCCCAGGTGACTGCGCAGGAGGGCACGGTGATTGAAGGCGAAGCGCGCGAGAAAGTCGTCAGTGATTCGGAAAAGTCCACCTGACGTTCTGCCCATGCTTCGCGTAGCGTCGATACCGACGATAACGACGAGTTTCTGAAGCATGTTCGACCTGGGTTTTTCGGAACTCGTCGTCATCGCCATCGTGTTGCTGGTGGTGGTCGGCCCTGAACGCCTGCCCGGCGTGGCGCGCACTGCCGGACATCTGTTCGGGCGAATGCAGCGTTACATCTCGGACGTGAAGGCCGACATCCGGCGCGAAATGCAACTCGACGAGTTGAAAAAATTCCAGCAACAGTCACAGGAGTTGGAGAAATCCCTGTATGAAGGGGTGGGAGAGATTCAGTCCGGCATGCAGGAAGCGTTGAGCCTGCCCGAAAACGAAACCTCTTCGCCCGTTGCGCCGCCGCAGGAGGCCGACGCGGCCATCGCTGTGGACGCGCAGGATGGCGCGCAGGAATTGCAACTCGACCTGAAGCTGGATGCGCCTCCCGCTTCAACCGAAACCGCGCCCGCGAAGCCGGTGGATTCCGTATGAGCATCGAGCAAGAGAGCCTCAGCCGGGAAGAGAGTTTTATTTCGCACCTGATCGAGTTGCGCACCCGTCTGCTGCGCTCTCTCATCGCCGTGGCTGTGCTTTTCGTGTGCCTGATGGTGTGGCCGGGGTCGAATGTCATTTACGATCTCCTTGCCCTTCCGCTGAAATCCGCCCTGCCGTCCAGCGCAAGCATGATCGCCGTCGGGGTGGTGACTCCGTTTTTCGTGCCGATCAAGTTGACGATGCTGGTCGCTTTCGTGTTGGCTCTGCCCTTCGTGCTCTACCAGGTGTGGGCCTTCGTCGCGCCGGGTCTTTATGCGCACGAGCGCCGCCTGATTCTGCCCCTGGTTGCGGGGAGCGTGCTGCTTTTCCTCGCCGGCATGGCGTTCTGTTATTTTTTCGTATTCAACATGGCGTTTCGCTTCATCGTCAGCGTTTCCCCCGAAAGCGTGCAAATGATGACGGACATCGATCAATACCTGTCCTTCGTCACGACGATGTTTCTTGCCTTCGGCGTAACGTTTGAAGTGCCCGTCGTCGTGATCCTGCTTGCCAAAGTGGGCGTGGTGTCGGTGCCGAAGCTGCGCCAGGCGCGGCCTTACGTGATCGTGGGCGCGTTCATCGTCGCGGCCATCGTGACGCCGCCGGACGTGGTCTCGCAAATCATGCTGGCGATTCCCATGTGCCTGTTGTACGAAGCAGGCATTTTCATCGCCGCTGCCATCTCGAAGCCGGAACCCGATACTGGGACGAACGGCAATGCCGTCGTGCCGATCGAGCCGAGGAAATCCGGTAACGACTGAACGGCGGTTCAGCGCGCCGTTCGTGGCGTGGGTCGGCGTCCGACTGCAATTTTCAGTTCGATTTTCCGGCTTCCCCGCAGAAGGCGGAAGGCAGCGACCTGCCCCGGCGGCAGCGAGGCCACGAGGTCGAGCATCTCGCGCGGAGCCTGGACTTCCTGTCCATTGATGGCGACCAGTATATCGCCGGGCTGCGCGCCGCTCTTGTCCGCCGGACTGCCGTGCAACACGCTGGTAATCAGCACGCCATGTTCGGAAGCCAGATCGAAGGATTCTGCGAATTCCGGCGTGATTTCGCGCATTTCGATGCCGACCCACCCGCGCACCACTTCGCCGTTTGCGACGATCTGTTCGAGCACCATGCGCGCAATCGAGACGGGAATGGCAAAACCGATGCCGAGTCCGCCGCCGGAAGGCGAATCGCCGCCGCGCGTATTGTTGCCGCGCGAGTAGATCGCGGTATTGATGCCCACCAGTCGCCCAGAGCCGTCGATGAGCGCGCCGCCCGAGTTGCCGGGGTTGATTGCGGCATCCGTCTGGATGTAGTTCTCGAAGGTGTTGATGCCGAGATGGTTGCGGCCCAGCGCCGAGGCGATGCCCATCGTCACCGTTTGCCCGATACCGAAGGGGTTGCCGATGGCCAGCACGACGTCGCCCACGGTCAGGCTGTCCGCCGGGGCAAAGGCGATGGCCGGCAGGGAAGTGGCATCGGCAAGCCTGAGCACGGCGAGATCGGTTTCCGGGTCGCGTCCGATGAGGCGGGCTTCAAACTTGCGCCCATCGTTGAGGACGGCTTCGATTTCGTCCGCGTTCTCGATGACGTGGTTGTTGGTGAGCACGTAGCCCTGCGGGTCGACGATGACCCCCGATCCCAGCCCGGTACGCTCCGGCGTACTGAAAAAGTGGCGGAAGACAGGATCGTTCATCAGGGGATGATTGGGAATCCTGGCCGTCTGTCGGGTGTAGATGTGCACGACCGCAGGCAATGCCTGTTGCGCCGCCCCGGCATAGGAAACGGGGCTCAACTCACCGGCGGAGCGGGTCGGGGCCGTAGAGGCCTCGACGATTGTGACCGCTGGCAAGGGGGCAGGGCCTTCCCCGTGCAACCATTCGGGCTTGAGAGAGCCTATAACAAACAGAACGGCGACACTGACGGTCACTGCCTGCGTAAAAATCAACCACAAGCGACGCATAATGGAGACCTGCGACGTAAAGAAACCATGTGAAAACTACTGGAGAAAGGTATGCGGCTCGATGAATTACGTCAATATCTGAATGATCTACTGGAAACCGCACGTTGGCGCGATTATTGTCCAAATGGGCTTCAAGTGGAAGGACGTGCCGAAGTGCGGCGGGTTTTGTGCGGGGTGACGGCCAGTCAGGCGCTGGTCGATGCGGCTGCTGCGGGCGGCTACGATGCCCTTCTGGTGCACCACGGATATTTCTGGCGAGGCGAGGACGGGCGCATCACTGGCATCCGTCGTCGCCGGCTCGGTGTGTTGCTCGGCCACGATATTTCGCTGTTTGCGTATCACCTGCCGCTCGACGGGCATCCCGTGCTGGGCAACAACGCGCAGCTTGCGTGGCACATGGCCTGGGAGGGCACGGGCCATTTCGGCGACCAGGACATCGGCTGGCTCGGCACGCCGCGAGAGACCGGACTCAAGGCATCCGACATTGCGGCCAATCTTGCCGTCAGGCTCGAACGCGAGCCGTTGCTGGTTGGCGACGGCGAGCGCGTGGTATCAAACATCGCGTGGTGCACCGGCGGGGCGCAGGGCTTTTTTGAACAAGCCATCGCTGCCGGGGCCGATCTGTACGTTTCGGGGGAAATTTCGGAACAGACGACCCACCTGGCGCGGGAATCCGGCGTCCCCTACATCGCCGCCGGACACCATGTCACCGAACGCTATGGCGTGCAGGCGCTGGCGCGCCATATGAATGACGAACTGGGACTTACAGCGGATTTTCTCGATCTACCCAACCCGGTTTGAGCGGAGGTGCTCCAAAGCGCCAGGGCAGCCATTCCCCTCCTGTGGAGGGGTGGCACGCCGAAGGCGTGACGGGGTGGTCGCGGCGACAGGTCTACCCAAAGCACCGGGGAGGCAAACAAGGTTGAGCAGAGTGATGTACCCGCACAACCTTTACGGTTGAGCATCTTCCTGGATCTGAATCTTGTCGCCTTCATCCGCCTGCGGCTTGTCTGTATCCTCCTGTTCCGCGCCGTTTTCCTGCGCGTGAACATCCGATTTGTTGCCTTCGGTTTCAGTCGGGGGGGCGGTATCCATCAGGTCTCTAAAAGCATTGATCGGCCCGGTGTAGGGGCCGAGATAGTGCTCGAGGGTATCGCTCAGGCAAAGAATGTCGTCGATGGCGGCAAGCGGAAAGCCCTGCCGGGTTTCGTCCCGCGTGTCGCGCAGCAGGTATTGCAGGTAAGCCTGACATTTGCGCGTGCCCCATAGATTCTGCAAACGCTTCACGATATGCGTCATGGTTTCGAGGCCGTGCACCGGAGTGAGGGCATCGTTGAAATTGTCCCAATCGACCGTCCAGACATTGAATGTCTTGTTCAGTTTCCGGGCGATCTTGTCGAACTCGGTGCGCTGCCCGTTGGCTCGATAGACTTCGAGCAGCTTGAGCCAGGGCACGAAAGCCTCTTTCGGGTTGTTCTCGATGAAGTTCGCCAAAGCTTCGGCGGCGCTGTTGATGCGGCCATAGCTCAACATGATCTCGGCCAGTTCGATGGTCGGGTCACGGCTCCAGACGGCTTCATTTGCCTCCAGGGCTTTCAGGCTTTGCGCATCGAGTGCGGGGGAGGCCGAATCCCAGTCGGGCAGGGAAGGAGCGAGAGGTTGAACCGAAAGTGGTCTGGCTCCTGTCTCCGTATCGGGCGCGGATGGGATGGAGTCGAAGTGAGGGGAGGAATGCTCATGGGAGGTCGGTTCTTCCCATCTCATTGATTCATCGAAGGTCTTCGGCCTGTTCATGCGCAACAAAAGGATGACGCAGAGGGCGAAGGTAAACAGGGCGGCTCCGCCGAGCATCCAGTTGACTGATCGCTGTGAGGCGTTTGAAGGAAGCCGTTTGAGCAACTCGCTTCGTTCTTCTTCGAGTTCGCGTATTTGGGACTGTAGTCTTTTAATGGTTTCCGGTTCGCTGTCCGCCTGCTCACGCAGTTTTTTCCGCAAATTTTCGACATCGCGTAGTCGGGACTGTAGCTCCTGCTCGGTGTTCTTGAGGTTTTTGAGCGTCGCCTCGATGTCCGTCACGCTTGTGCCATTGTTCCGGGGGGCAGACCGCGCGGCCTGGGAGGAAGCTCTGGGCGCGCGCGCGCCGGAGCGCGATTGCTCATTGGGAGCAGGCCGCGCAGCTTGGCAGGAAGCCCCGGAAGGAGTAACCGGGGCGTTGAACGACAGGCAGAGAACAGCAAATATGCCCGCGAGCAGAAAGGGTATTCCTGTTCGTCTGATGTTCATGATTGTCAGGAAAAGCAGAGAAAATCAGTACAGTATTGGTGAATATCTTACCTATCGTACAGCATTGTTGCTGTGTCATGAAGGCTGAAACAAAAACAAATGTTGAGGCCGTTAAAATTTGGTGAAGCGCCTTACTTTAGAATAGGCGAAAATACGGATAGCCTTGGGAGATTGATATTATGCCGGACGGCGGCAGAACGCAGCAGAGAGTGACAACGCTTGAATGTGCTGCGTGCACAGACATTGGTCAGGTTCGGACTCGCAATGAAGATTCACTGTGGGCTGACGCCGAACGGGGATGGCTGCTGCTGGCCGATGGCATGGGGGGGCATAGCTCGGGGGATCTGGCTTCCGCGCTGGCCGTCAGTTATGTGCGGAACAACCTGCTCGAGGCAGCGGAAAAAAGCAGGGAAGGCAGGAAACCTGATTATGCCGAAGTGCTTGCCAATAGCGTGATCGAAGCCAATGCCGCCATTCGCAGCGCGGGAAAACAATCCGACGCCGTCCACATGATGGGGTCGACTTTCATTGGGGTCTTGCTGAATCCGGGGGAGATGAGCTATGCGTATGTCGGCGATTCGCGCCTGTACCTGTTGCGCGGCGGCGCGTTGACGCAATTGTCGCGCGATCACACCCTGGTGCAGGAATTCGTCGATGCCGGGCATTTCACGGCCGAGATAGCGCAGAATCATCCCAGCCGGGGGTTGCTTACGCGCGGTCTCGGGGTGAATGATGATGAGGAACCCGATACCGGTATTTGTGCATTGCATCCGGGGGATCGTTTGCTACTGTGCACTGATGGTTTGACAGACATGGTAAACGAGCATGAAATTTGCAGACTGCTCGGGATGCCTGCGCGGGCTGACGAAGTCGCCCGGAGTCTGATCGAAGCAGCGAATTCGGCTGGCGGACACGATAACGTATCCGTTATCGTTGCGTGGTTCGATGAATGAATTCTGGATGACGATGACCGATGCGCGGACGGCGCGCTTCGCCTGATGAGCCAGATGAATATGGATGGATGCGAGTGATGCCGAAATTGATCCTCAGCATGGATGGACTGGTGCTCAAGGAGATCGTGCTCAACAAGGAGCGCACCTCGATTGGCCGCAA
>WRNU01000140.1 GCA_009776435.1 Betaproteobacteria bacterium
ATTGGTGTGGCGGGAGATGGCCGCCGTGCGGCCGCGCTCCAGCCAGAAGCGTTTGCGCTGGTCCGGGGAGACGGCGATGAAGCCTTCGGCTCCGCGCGCGTTGGCCATGCGCACGACTTCGGAGGCGGCGGCCATGACCGCCGACTCGTCGAAGCCGACGATGTCGCCGACCAACACCATTTTCGGGCGGCCGTGGCGACGGGCCTTGGTGGTGTAGCCGACGGCTTTCACGTAACGCTCGTCCAGGTGTTCGAGCCCGGCCAACTGTATGCCGGCCTGATGTCCGCCGCCGCCGGGTTTGAAATGGTCGGTGATGTCGACGATGGCGGGGACGGCTTCGCGCACCTGACCGAAAAATTCGAGACACACGGTGCGCGTGATGGGCGGCATCTCGTGCAGTATCCAGCGCGCGGCGACGATGATGCCGTCCGTGCCTTCCTTTTGTACGCCGGGGATGCCGCCGAGGAATTTGTCGGTGACATCCTTCCCCAGTCCGATCTTGCGGCAGTCCGCGCCGGGCAGGCACAGGATGGACTCGCCGAGTAAGGCGTTGCTTGTGCCGTTGAAGCGGCGCAGACGGAAATGGATGGCTTCCTGCTCGTGGATCTTGCCGAAGTTGTGGTTGAGCCGTTCGACTTCGAGCCAGTGCCCGTCGGGCGTGACCATCTTCCACCAGGCCAGATTGTCGAGCGCCGTGCCCCAGAGCACCGCTTTCTTGCCTCCGGCGTTTACGGCGATGTTGCCGCCGATGGTGGAGGCCGAGGCCGAGGTGGGATCGACCGCGAACACACGCCCGGCCTGACTTGCCGCCTCCGCGACGCGCTCGGTGATAACCCCCGCGCCCGTGCGGATGGTGGCGCATGGCTCCGCCATCAGTTGTCCGTCACGGTCGGGCAGGTAGGCTTCTTCTACCGGGCCGATCTGGGTGAGTTTTTCGGTGTTGATGACAATAGAATATGCGTCGAGCGGAACGACTCCGCCGGTGTATCCGGTTCCGCCGCCGCGAGCGATGATGGTCAGCCCCAGCCCGATGGCCGCGCGCACGAGTGGGGCGACTTCTTCCTCGGTATCGGGGGTGAGGACGACGAATGGGTATTCGACCCGCCAGTCAGTTGCGTCGGTGACATGCGCGACGCGGGCGTGTCCATCGAAGCAGATGTTGTCATGCCGGGTGTGGCGGGAGAGCCGCTGGCGGACTTCGCGGCGGCGGCGCGCGGTATTGATGAACCATTGCTCGAAGTCGGCCACCGCCGTGCGTGCACGCTCGACGAGCAGATTGACCCGCTCGTTGCCCTTGCGGCGTTTATCGACTTCGCTTACGCGGTGATGGAGTGCGGCAATCAGCGCCTCGCGCCGCTTGCGGTTGGTGAGCAGGTCATCTTCGAGGTATGGATTGCGCCGCACGACCCAGATGTCCCCCAGCACCTCGTAGAGCATGCGCGCCGAACGCCCGGTAACGCGCTCGTCGCGCAATTTTTCGAGCACCGCCCAGGCATCCGCGCCGAGCAGTCGAATGACGATTTCGCGGTCGGAGAGCGAGGTGTAGTTGTAGGGAACTTCACGCAAACGTTGATTCATCGTGGTGGAGGCGGAGCGGAGAAACTTCATATTTTAGAGCTTAATCCAGCTCACTTCACAAAACGATGCAGCAGTGCGTGCAGGTTGGTGTGATAGAATGCGTCTTGCATCCTCAAGGGGGGCGCACGGAGCCATGATCGTTGGGGTGAGCTTGCGAACTCAAACACCATCGTTGTTCTCGGACAAGAAAACTGTCTCACATTTGGTATTTTTGTCAGTATATCATTCCCATATCTTTTCCTCAGCGCCGCCGCTTCGCTACGCGAGCTACGTTGTACGAGCATCAAGGATGGAGTAGCATCCCATTTCCAGCACTAATTTTCCAGTGGATCATAGGATAAGGTAAAACACGATGGACGAAAAGGTTGTAATCCCTATAAGTAAAGTCAAGGTTCTATTTCTCCTTTCATTGATTACCGTGCTGTTCGCGGTTTTAGGAGTTGTTATAGTATTTCTTGGCTTTACAGTGGAATCAGGTGTTCTTCTATTGCTTGCGATCATACTGGTGGCTTTTTTGAGTATAGTATATGCTGCTTTTACAAAACCGTTGTTCTCTTATAAAAGTGCCACAGGTCTTACAGTCGATAACACGGGTATGACAATTGATATATGCACATTTGGCTGTTTTGCTGGTCACATCCCTTGGAAAGATGTAATTGAAATATCAGAGCAAGAGCCTGAAGATCAAGCAAGCGATTCTTTTATAAAGATAATAGTAAAGGATCCGGAAAAGTACATTAACAAAAATAAAAATTTCTTTTTCCGTGCGCAAGAATCAATAGATCGCTGGATTACTGGATCTCCTATTATAATAACAACGAGCACGCTGAAATATAGCGGGGATATAAGTGCACTAAGAAAGATTTTGCTAAAGAAATACAATAAATACCATTCAAGGATTTAGGATTCCCTATTATATCATCATCAGGAACACTGAAATATAGCGAGGATATAAGAACACCAAGAAGAATCATCCAAAACAGGTTGTCCCAGGCAACTAATTTGCCATACCCAACCTGCACGCACTCGCAGTTCGCTTCATCGTGCGGTCAGGCGGGAGCCAGTATCCGTTCGAGCGCGAAAAGCCCTGTAGGTTGGGATGAGCGTAGCGAATCCCAACGTATGTGCGTTCCAAAATGGGAAGATCATCTGATATGTGCATCCGTATATCATACGGTTGTTTTCTCCTCCTAACGAATGCGCGACGAAGCACACTTGTCAAACGGCAGATACATGCCTGGCAAGTGGCTCAGGCAAGCTCGAAAAAGACGAGGTCGTTCTCGAATTCCTTGGACGAAAAGCCGCAGCCAAAACACCCCGAGCCTGTGAGGGGCAGCGCAGTGCCCTTCAGGCACTGTTCTTCCTGACCCTCGATGGACACGAAACAGCCGTTGGTGCTCTCATCGGTCAGAATGAAACCTTCGCGCCGCAGTTCGATGCGCGCGTGTTGCCTCGATGCGCGTGGATCGATGATGACGACATCGTTTCCAAGCTCGCGCCCGAGAAGCACGACAGGGCGGTTTTCATCGACGAACAGGATGTCCTGCTGGTGTTTCAGCCGCATGCGGGGGCCGGACGAGGATTGTGCGGCAGCGGGAGAAGAAGGCGCGGGAGGAGGCGTGGCGGGCAGCGGTCTCGACGAGGTGAGCGGCGAGGAAGGTTCCGGGCGCTGTCGCGGGCGCAGCGATAGCATCGGCGAGGCCGTGGTTGTGCCCTGTGCACCGATCATGAAGACCGGCCATGGCAGTTTTTCCAGGGCGGCGTCGAGGAAGGCTTCCGCGCTGGCAAATTTTCTGACTGCCGGACTCAGTTGGTCGACGACCGTGGCACTGACCATGGACTGGTCGATATCGCAAGCCTGGAGAATCCGGCGCGCGCCTTCCACGCCTTCTCCCATGCCGTTTTCGACCTCGCCGAAATGGAGGCCGATCCGCAATAGCATCTGGGTTCCGGTGACCGGGGGTAGCTTGCGCACGCGGTCGATGGCTTCGCAGGCGGCCATGACGGCGCTGTCGCATTGCTCGAACGCAGCAATGATCGCCGAACGGTCGCGGGCGATGATTTCGCCGCCGCTACCGCCAATGGCAAGATCGACACGGTTCAGGCAGCGATCTACTGCGCGGCCGGTTTCCGCTTCTCCTAGCCGGGTGACAAGGCGATCTCCTCCGACGATTTCTGCAACGAGGACACAAAGATGGCGTGAATCGGGCATGGTGGTTGTAATGGAACGATCAGGATACCTTGTGGGCGAGGTAATTATGATGTCTATTCATGAGCAGCAACGCAAGTATTGAGGCTCTGGCGTGATTTATTGGCTCCGGCAGGCGTGGAGAGGCTTGTGGAAGACGCCTTTGTCATGAATCGGACAGGCATGGCGATACTCGGTTCATCTTCATTTTCCGATGTCGTCTCCCTTCGTTCGAGGGATGTGAAATCGAAAAGGCGGCTGTCGCCCAGATGAGACGGCACGACGTTGCGTAGCGAAGTCGCCAGCGACAGGATACGCCCAGGGTGACTTTTTTCCCATTCCTGCAACATGGCCTTGATCTGGCGTCTCTGAGCGTTTTCCTGGTTGCCGCACAGGTTGCAGGGAATGATGGGGAATGCTTTTGCGCGCGCGTATCGGGCGATGTCCGCCTCGGAGCAATAGGCCAGGGGACGGATGACGATATGGCGTCCGTCGTCGCTGCGCAGCTTGGGCGGCATGGCCTTGATCTTGCCGCCGAAGAACATGTTCAGGAACAGGGTTTCGAGCGCGTCGTCGCGGTGATGTCCGAGCGCGATGCGGGTTGCGCCGATTTCCCGTGCCACGCGGTAGATGATGCCGCGCCGCAGGCGCGAACACAGCGAACAGGTGGTTTTGCCTTCCGGGATCTTGTTTTTGACGATGGAATAGGTGTTTTCCGTGACGATCCGGTGTTCGACGCCGATTTTCTCGAAATACGCAGGCAGCACGTCCTCGGGGAAACCGGGCTGGCGCTGGTTGAGATTCATTGCCACGATGCGGAAATCCACGGGCGCGCGCTCGCGCAGCGCCAGCAGGCACGAGAGCAGGGCGTGGGAATCCTTGCCACCGGAGACGCATACCATCACCGTGTCGCCCGCGCCGATCATGTTGTAGTCGGCAATGGCTTTGCCGGTCTGGCGCAGGAGCCATTTTTCGAGGTTGACGAGACTCTTGCCCGGTTTGTCCGGGTGGGAAGCGCAGGAGGCGGCGGAAAGAGAGTCTGTCACGGCCGGGAGAGAGAGAAGGCAGCGCGCATTATACCTGCATGGTGGGTCATTCCGGATGGAAAATAGATGTTTTCTTCATCATTCGTGCGGTTCAAAGCCCTCGCGCCCACGCCGGACGTATCGGCGCGGATTCCGGCAAGGCAATGGCGTCGCGCAGATGAGCGAGCATCCTTTCCTTGTCTTGCGGCAGGGTGCCGCGCAGCACCAGCCAGTTGGAGGCGTGATCGCTGCGAAAGACCGTGCGTTCGAGCGCCAACTGGTCGATGAACCGTTCCATCTCCCGGAGCAGGCCGGGTACGTCGAGCGGCTCCCAGTCCGGGAATGTCGCCCGCAGACGCGCGTCACTCTTGGGAAAACTCACCACCAGCGTCGCCAGGAATTCGGGTTGCGTGGCGTTGGCAAGCTCGGCGGAGCGCAAGGCGTGGGTTTCGCTGTACCGTGCGCCGCCCAGGCCGTTCAGGATCATCACCGAGCGCGTGATGCCCGCTTTCCCCAGTTTTTCGAGCCCTTCTCGGGTGCTCTCGAAGGTCTCCCCCTTGGCGACCCGTTCCAGCACCGTGTCGTCGCCCGATTCTGCGCCCACGTAGACGAGTTTCAGCCCCGCCTCGGCGAGTTCCTTCAATTCTTCGACGCTTTTCTTCCGGAGGTTGCGCGGCAGGCAATAGCTCGAAATCCGGCGCACGCCGGGCAGGTATTCCCGGATTGCCGCGAGCACCGCCAACAGTCGCCGGGTGGGCAGGACGGTGGCGTCACCGTCGGCCAGAAATACCCTGCGCGCCTCACGGCCATAGGGATGTTCGCCCAGGTTGCGAATGGTCTCCAGCACTTCTTCTTCGGGCCGCGCGCGGAATTTCTTCTGTGGGGCGGTGTACATCTCGCAGAAAGTGCAGCGGTTCCATGAGCAGCCGTCCGTTATCGGCAGGATCAGGGATTCGGCTTCGCTCGGCGGGCGATAGACAGGCTCGATATAGCGGATGGGAAAAACGTTGGACATGTGGGAGTCCTCGATGTGCCCGATGCGTAAGCCTATAGCAACGAATACTTCTCCCGCCGCCCGAGAGACTTTTCCACAGGATATTTCAGCGCGTTCTTGGTGAGCTTGCGGCGCAGGGCCGCAGCGAGGTCGATCTTGGTTTTATCGGCGATCAGCAGCAGGTAGGCGAGCACATCGGCGCATTCGTCGGAAAGCGCCTCCCTGCCTTCCTGAGAAAGCGGCAGGGCATCTACCTCGGCGTCGCTCTTCCACTGCGCAAGCTCCAGCAACTCGCCCGCTTCCAGGCAAAGCGATACGATCAGGTGCTTGAGTCCGTGGAACTGCGACCAGTCGCGCTCGTCACGAAACGCCTGCACCGCGCGGCCCAACTCCAGGAGCGAATCAGCCATCCTTGGCAATCCTCATTCTTTTTCCCGATGATGAAATATGAAATAATAACCGTATTCGAGGCAACTATGTCGCGCTTTGAGCCACCCCGCCAACAATGACGGGGATTTCTTACTCCCTCCGTCACGCCTCCGGCGTGCCACCTTCCTCGAGAGGGAGGCTTGTTCAGGGGAGTCTGCGGCTCCAGAAATGCTTGTTTCACCGACCTCTCCATTGAATGGCGAGGATTGCGTTCAACCCGTTACCATCGACGCGCTGCCGGAGCCATGCCCAATTTACCCGTTCCAGATACCGATGCGCTTGCGCAATCATCCGGGCTCGCAGTTTTGATCGAACGCGAGATCGCCTCCGCCGGGGGCTGGATTTCGTTTCACCGATATATGGAACTGGCCCTGTACGCACCGGGTCTCGGCTATTACAGCGGCGGTACGCAGAAGTTCGGCAAGGGGGGGGATTTCATCACCGCGCCCGAATTGACGACGCTTTTCGGACAAACGCTGGCGGCGCAGGTGGCGGAGATCATGCGCGCAAGCCACCCGGCCGTAATCGAGGCGGGCGCGGGCAGCGGCGTGCTGGCGATCGATCTGTTGCGCGAACTCGAACGGCTGGATTGTCTGCCGGAGTTCTACGGCATTCTCGAACTTTCGGCGCAGTTACGTGCGCGTCAGCGGCAAACGATCTCCGCGCTCGACCCGCAATTGGCTTCGCGCGTGGTGTGGCTCGACGCGCCGCCGGAGACGTTTTCCGGCGTACTCGTGGGTAACGAGGTGCTGGATGCCATTCCCACGCATGTCGTTGCCGCACGCGAGGGCGGATTTTTCGAGCGGGGTGTGGCATGCCGGCAAGATGGAGCATTCGTCTGGGCGGATCGTCCGGCGCGGGGTCGGTTGCTGGCAGCGGCGCAGAAATTGCCGTTGCCGACGGGGATGATCGAAGAGGGTGGAGGCGAGTTTGTCACCGAGATCAATCTCGCGGCGGCGGCCTGGATCGCGGATTGGGGTGCGCGCCTGCGGCATGGGGCGTTGCTGCTGTTCGATTACGGTTATCCGCGCGATGAATTCTGTTTGCCTTTTCGGGCGCGCGGCACACTGAAGTGCCATTACTGCCATCGCGCGCACGAGGATCCTTTCCTGTGGCCGGGGCTGAACGATATCACCAGTTCCGTGGATTTCACCGCGATGGCCGAAGCAGGGTTCGACGCGGGCCTGGACGTGCTGGGTTATGCGAGCCAGGGGCAATTCCTGCTCAATTGCGGTTTGCTCGAATACCTCGCCGGGCGCGGGCCGGAAGGCAGCGCCGAATATGCCCGCGCATCGGTGGCGGCGCAAAAACTGACCCTGCCCAATGAAATGGGCGAGCTTTTCAAGGTATTGGCGTTGGGGCGAGGCGTGGCAACCGATGTGCCGCTCATGGGTTTCGCGCGGGGGGATCGCACGCACGTACTATAAAAAAACCGGCCAGGGGGATAGCCCCCTGGCCGGAAACCCCTGGATTCAATCAAACGCGGAGAGAGAGACGTCGATGACGGCCAGGGAGGGCGGCGGGCAGACCGCCCTGGGAGGAAAG
>WRNU01000141.1 GCA_009776435.1 Betaproteobacteria bacterium
TTCATCACCACGTCGCTGGATACGGTCATCAACTGGACGCGCACAGGCTCCTTGTGGCCGGTGACTTTCGGGCTGGCCTGCTGCGCGATCGAGATGATGCACTCGGGGATGGCCCGCTACGATCTCGACCGCTACGGCATCATTTTCCGCGCCAGTCCGCGCCAGTCCGACCTGATGGTCGTTGCCGGCACGGTCACCAACAAGATGGCCCCAGCGGTGCGCCGGGTCTACGAGCAGCTTGCCGAGCCGCGTTGGGTGGTTTCGATGGGTTCCTGTGCCAATGGCGGCGGCTATTACCATTATTCCTATTCGGTGGTGCGCGGCTGTGACCGGATCGTGCCCGTCGATGTTTATGTGCCGGGATGTCCGCCTACGGCCGAAGCCCTGCTTTACGGCCTGTTGCAACTCCAGAACAAGATCAAGCGTACCAGCACCATCGCGCGCCGCTAAGGAGATGAGGGATTCATGAGTGCCAAACTTGAGCGCCTGAGCCAGATTCTGCGAATCGTCTTCGAGGGGCGCCTGCGTTCACTGGTCGAGGATCGGGGCGAAATCACGATCGAGGTGGGCGCGGAAGATTACCTGCATGTCGCCCGTACCTTGCGCGATCACGCCGAATTGCGGTTCGAGCAGTTGATGGATCTGTGCGGGGTCGATTACCTGACCTACGGCAACGCCGCCTGCAAGCCCGGCAGGCGTTTCGCCACGATCCTGCACCTGCTTTCCCTCGAGCATAACTGGCGGTTGCGCGTTCGGACGTTTTCCACGGACGACGATTTCCCGGTGCTCGATTCGGTCTGCGACCTGTGGCCGAGCGTCAACTGGCAGGAGCGCGAGGCGTTCGACCTCTGCGGCATCATGTACTCCGGTCATCCAGATCTGCGCCGCATCCTGACCGATTACGGTTTCGTGGGACATCCGCTGCGCAAGGATTTCCCGGTGTCGGGGTACGTGGAAATGCGTTACGACGAAGAGGCGGGCCGGGTGGTTTACCAGCCGGTGACGATCGAACCGCGCGAAAACACGCCGCGCGTGGTGCGCGAGGCAGGTTACGGGGAAGCCGGTCATGTCTGAGATCCGCAATTACACGCTCAATTTCGGCCCCCAACACCCGGCAGCGCACGGGGTCTTGCGCTTGGTGCTCGAACTCGACGGCGAGGTGGTCGAGCGCGCCGACCCACATATCGGGCTCCTGCATCGCGGAACCGAGAAACTCATGGAGACCCGCACCTGGTTGCAGTCGGTGCCCTACCTGGATCGGCTCGACTACATGGCGATGATGTGCAACGAGCACGTGTATTGCCTGGCGGTAGAAAAATTGCTCGGTATCGAGGTGCCGGAGCGCGCCCAGTACATCCGGGTGATGTTCGATGAAATCTCCCGCGTTCTCAATCATCTGGTGCTCATCGGTTCGCACGCTTTCGACATCGGCGCGATGACGATGATTCTCTACACCTTCCGCGAGCGCGAAGATCTGTTCGATGTCTACGAGGCGGTGTCCGGGGCGCGCATGCACCCGGCCTACTATCGGCCCGGCGGCGTCTACCGCGACCTGCCCGACAGCATGCCGAAGTACAAACCCAGCCGCTTCAAGAACGAGAGCCGCATCAATGAGCTCAATGCGGCGCGCGAAGGGTCGATGCTCGATTTCATCGAGGACTTCTTCGATCGCTTCCCGAAATACTGCGACGACTACGAAACGCTGCTCACCGAGAACCGCATCTGGAAACAGCGTACCGTGGGCATCGGCGTGGTGTCGCCCGAGCGGGCGCTGGCACTGGGCTTTACCGGGCCGATGTTGCGCGGCTCCGGCGTTGCCTGGGATTTGCGCAGGAAGCAGCCCTACGAGGTCTACGACCGGCTCGACTTCGATATTCCGATCGGCAGGAACGGGGACTGTTACGACCGTTACCTGTGCCGGATGGAGGAAATGCGCCAGTCGACCCGGATCGTTCGCCAGTGCATCGAATGGCTGCGCAGGAACCCCGGCCCGGTCATTACCGATAACCACAAGATCGCTCCGCCCAAGCGTGAAACGATCAAGAGCGACATGGAGGAGTTGATCCACCACTTCAAGCTTTTCTCCGAGGGTTTCCATGTTCCCGAGGGCGAGGNGTATGCCACCATCGAGCATCCCAAGGGGGAATTCGGCGTGTACGCNATCTCGGACGGCGCCAACAAACCCTANCGGATCAGNCTGCGTTCAGCGGGTTTCATCCANCTGGCAGCGATGGACGAACTTGCGCGCGGGCACATGATTGCCGACGTGGTGGCGCTCATGGGCACGGTNGACGTGGTGTTTGGCGATGTAGACCGCTGACCGGAAAACGCTTCGCTTCAAAAGAGCCAGATATGTTGAGTCAAGAATCGTTACAACAGATAGACCGGGAGATTGCCAAGTATCCGCCCGGCAAGAAGCAGTCTGCGATCATCTCGGCGCTGCGCATCGCGCAGCAGGAGAAGGGGTGGCTGTCGATGGAGACCATCGAATTCGTGGCCGGTTATATCGGTATTCCGCCGATTGCCGCGTGGGAGGTGGCAAGCTTCTACGGCATGTACAACCTCGCGCAAGTAGGCCGTCACAAGATCACGGTATGCACCAATCTGCCCTGTGCGCTCTCCGGCGGGGTGCATGCGGCAGACTACCTGAAGAAGAAGCTGGGCATCGGTTTCAACGAAACCACGCCCGACGGCATGTTTACGCTCAAGGAAGGGGAGTGCATGGGCGCTTGCGGCGATGCGCCGGTGTTGCTGCATAACAACCATCGCATGTGCAGTTTCATGACGACCGAGAAAATCGACCAACTGCTGGCCGACCTGGAGAAGCAATGAGCGAGCACGGACTGATTCTCGCCGGTCTCGACGGCGACCGTACCTGGCGGCTCAAGGATTACGTCGCCAGGGGAGGCTACGAGGCGTTGCGCAAGATCCTCAAGGAGAAGACGCCGCCTGATGCCATTATTGCCGAAGTCAAGACTTCGGGCCTGCGCGGGCGCGGGGGCGCGGGCTTTCCGACCGGGCTGAAATGGTCGTTCATGCCGCGCTCCTTCCCCGGCGACAAATACGTGGTCTGCAACTCCGACGAGGGTGAGCCGGGCACGTTCAAGGATCGGGACATCCTGCGCTACAACCCGCATACGGTGATCGAGGGGATGCTCATCGGCGCTTACGCGATGGGCTGCACGCGGGGCTACAACTATATCCACGGCGAAATTTTCGAGATCTACCAACGTTTTGAAGAAGCCCTGGACGAAGCGCGCGCCGCCGGATTCCTCGGCCAGAATATCCTCGGAAGCGGTTTTTCCTTCGATCTCTTCGCGCATCACGGCTACGGGGCTTACATCTGCGGCGAGGAAACCGCGTTGCTCGAATCCGTCGAAGGCAAGAAGGGGCAGCCTCGCTTCAAGCCGCCGTTTCCGGCGGCCTTCGGCCTGTACGGCAAGCCGACGACGGTCAACAACACCGAAACGTTCGCTGCGGTACCCTTCATCATGAAGATGGGCGGCCAGGCTTTCCTGAATCTGGGCAAACCCAATAACGGCGGCACGAAACTCTTTTCGGTTTCCGGCCACGTGTGCAGGCCGGGCAACTACGAACTGCGCCTCGGCTCGCCGTTTTCCGAACTGCTGGAAATGGCAGGCGGCATGCGCGCCGGGCGCAAGCTGAAGGCGGTGATTCCGGGCGGTTCCTCCGCGCCGGTGCTTCCCGCCGAAATCATGATGAACTGCACGCTGGACTTCGACTCGATTTCCAGGGCGGGGTCGATGCTCGGCTCCGGCGCGGTGATCGTCATGGACGAGACCACCTGCATGGTGCGGGCGCTGGAGCGTCTGGCCTGGTTTTACCATGAGGAATCCTGCGGTCAGTGCACGCCCTGCCGTGAAGGCACGGGCTGGATGTACCGCGTGGTGCACCGGATCGAACACGGCCTCGGGCGGCCTGAAGACCTCGACCTGTTGCGCTCGGTAGCGGGAAACATTTCAGGACGCACCATTTGCGCGCTCGGCGACGCGGCGGCGGGGCCGGTGCAGAGCTTCGTCAATCATTTCGCCGACGAGTTCGAATACCACATCGAAAACAAGAAATGCCTGGTCCCCCCTGCGAGGCAGGATACCGGCAGCCAAATTTACGTGAGCCAGTCATGCTAGACATCGAAATCGACGGCAAGGCGATTCAGGTTCCGGTAGGCAGCACCGTGATGGATGCCGCGACCCTGGCCGGCATCTATATTCCGCACTTCTGCTATCACAAGAAGCTGTCGATTGCAGCCAGTTGTCGCATGTGCCTGGTGGAGGTCGAAAAAGCCCCCAAGCCGGTGCCCGCATGCGCCACGCCCGTGACCAACGGCATGAAGGTCTGGACCCGCACGAAGGCGACGATACAGGCACAGAAAGGAGTCATGGAATTCCTGCTCATCAATCATCCGCTCGATTGTCCGATCTGCGATCAGGGCGGCGAATGCCTGTTGCAGGATCTGGCGATCGGTTACGGCGATACGAAAGCGCGTTACCAGGAGAAAAAGCGCGTCTTCGTCAACAAGAACTTCGGCCCGCTGATCGCCTCCGAGGCGAACCGTTGCATCAATTGCACGCGCTGTGTGCGATTCACCACCGAGATCGGCGGCGAAATGGAAATGGGGCAGGCATATCGGAGCGACCATGCCGAGATCATGACCTTCCTCGGGCGCGCGGTCGACTCCGAACTCTCCGGCAACGTCATCGACCTTTGTCCGGTCGGTGCGCTGACCTCGAAACCGTTCCGTTACCTTGCCCGTTCCTGGGAACTGTCGCGGCGGCGTTCGGTGAGTCCGCACGATTCGCTCGGAACCAATCTCATCGTTCAGACCAGAAACGACGAGGTCATGCGGGTACTGCCCCTGAGCAACGAGAATCTCAACGAATGCTGGCTCTCGGACAGGGATCGTTTTTCCTATGAGGCGCTCACGAGCGAACAACGACTGACTTTGCCGATGATGCGTAACGGCGAAGCGTGGCATCCCGAAACGTGGCAGAAAGTGCTTGCGTTCGTCTCCAGTGCGCTACGCGCCGTCGTGAGCGAGCAGGGCGGTCAGGCGCTTGGCGCGTTGGCTTCCCCGCATTCGACGGTCGAAGAACTTCATCTGCTGCAAAAACTGGTGCGTGGCCTGGGGTCGGAAAACGTTGATTTCCGCCTGCGTCGCCACGATTTCCGGGGCGACACCGCGCGCGCCGGGATCCCCTGGCTCGGCATGACCGTGGTCGATGTCCACGATCTCGACAGCATCCTGGTCATCGGCAGTTTCCTGCGCAAGGATGCGCCGCTGCTTGCGCAGAAGGTGCGCCATTCCGCGATGCGCCACGGCCTGGAGGTGTGCACCGTGGGACCGAACGCCGAAGACTGGCGAATGCCGATGGCCACACGCGCGCTGGTTCCGCCCTCCGAAATGGTGGACGCACTGGCGGCCATTGTGGCTGCGCTGGCTGAGAAAACCGGCAAGGAAATCTCAAGCACGCTGCTCAGAAGAATACCGACCGAGATTTCCGACGATGCTCGCGCGATTGCGCAGAGTCTCGCCGATGGCGAAAAGACGGCGGTGTGGCTCGGCAATCTTGCCGAACAGCACCCGCGTGCCGCCGAGTTGCACCTGTGGGGTCAGGAGATTGCGCGCCTGTCCGATGCCTCCTTCGGCTTCGTTGGCGAAGCGGCCAACAGCGTGGGAGGGTATTTTGCCAATGCCGTACCGGGCGAAGGCGGGCTGGACGCACGGGCGATGATCGAATCGCCACGGCATGCCTATTTGTTGTTTGGCGCCGACCCCGATCTCGATTTCGCCGACGGCGCTGCGACCGTGGAAGCGATGAATCGCGCGCGGCTGGTCGTTGCGATCAGCGCCTTCGATTCGCCCGCCCTGCGTCAGGTTGCCGACGTGCTGTTGCCGTTGTCCCCGTTTGCCGAGACGCCGGGCACCTTCGTGAACTGTATCGGCGACGTGCAGAGCTTCGAGGCTTCGACGCATTCGCGCGGAGAGTCCCGTCCGGGCTGGAAAATCCTGCGGGTGTTGGGCAATCTGCTTGAACTGCCCGGCTTCGATCAGGACGACATCGAGACCGTGCGCGATGAGGCGCTGCCGGGTGGCGACGATTCCCGCCGCGCCCGGCTGGACAACGCCATCGGCGATGTGTCGGCGGCCACACCTTCCGAGGCGCGTGCCAATACCCTGCAACGGGTTGCCGACGTGCCGGTTTATTTTGCCGATCCATTGGTGCGGCGCGCGCCTTCGCTGCAAAAGACCGCCGATGCTGGCCCCCCCAGGGCGAGGATGCCATTGGCGACGATGGAGACTTTGGGCGTGCACTCCAGTGACAGGGTGCGGGTGACGGGAACCGGAGGGACGGTCGAATTGCAGGTCGAGGCGGATGAAAATCTTGCCGCAGGCTGCGTCCGCATTGCCGCTGCGCATGCCTCGACCGTACCGCTTGGATCCTTGCATGGCGAACTGAGCGTGGAGCGACTTTGATGGACGTGATAACGCAATGGCTTGATTCCTTGTTAGGCCCGGCTCTCGGGGCTGCCGTGTGGGCGATGCTCAAGATCGTCGCCGTACTCGCGCCGTTGTTGCTGTGCGTGGCCTATATGACGTATTTCGAGCGCAAGGTCATCGGCGCCATCCAGTTGCGCGTCGGGCCGAACCGGGTTGGGCCGCTCGGATTGCTGCAACCGATTGCCGACGCGCTCAAGCTGCTTTTCAAGGAAGTCATCATTCCGAGTGGCGCCAACAAGGGGCTTTTCATCCTTGGCCCGATTCTCGCCATTGCCCCCTCGCTGGTGGGCTGGGCGGTGATCCCGTTCGGCACATTCGAGGATTCAGCCGGCAACTCGCAGTTTCTGGTGATTTCCGACATCAACGCCGGTCTGCTCTTCCTGTTGGCGGTCGTCTCGATAGAGGTCTACGGAGTCATCATCGCGGGTTGGGCCTCGAACTCCAAGTACGCATTCCTTGGCGCGATGCGGGCGACGGCGCAGATGATTTCCTACGAAATCTCGCTCGGCTTTGCGCTGATCTGCGTGTTGCTGCTCGCAGGAAGCCTCAAACTGGGGGATATCGTCCTCGCCCAGCAGGGGTATGGCATGTTGTCTTGGTACTGGCTGCCGTTGTTTCCGATGTTCGTGATCTATTTCGTCTCCGGTCTCGCGGAAACCAACCGCGCGCCGTTCGACGTGGTGGAAGGCGAGTCCGAGATCGTTGCCGGGCACATGGTCGAGTATTCGGGCATGGCCTTTGCGCTCTTCTTCCTGGCCGAGTATGCCAACATGATCCTTGTGTCCGTGATGACCTCGATCCTGTTCCTCGGCGGCTGGCTCTCGCCAATTCCCGGTTTGCCGGACGGATTCCATTGGTTGGCCCTGAAGACGGCGTTCTTCCTGTTCGTCTTCCTGTGGGTACGGGCCACTTTCCCCCGTTTCCGTTATGATCAGGTCATGCGTCTGGGCTGGAAAGTGTTCGTTCCGATCACGTTGGTGTGGGTTGTGGTAGTGGCGGTGGGGGTGACGGTGTCCCCGCTGATCTGGAAATGACAAGGTAAAGGGATAGGCCGTGGGAGCCAGGGATTACATTGGAAGCTTGTTCCTCAAGGAACTGATCAAGGGGTTGGCGCTGACCGGGCGGCATTTCTTCCAGCGCAAGCTCACGCAGATGTTCCCTGAGGAAAGAACGCCGTTGAGTCCGCGTTTCCGGGGACTGCACGCATTGCGGCGCTAT
>WRNU01000142.1 GCA_009776435.1 Betaproteobacteria bacterium
CCGTGACGGACAGGCTGATTCTGGAGCCGGGAAGTTGGGGGGGAAGAGAGGGCATCTTGAAAATGAGCGGAATGTCGATGAGGCGAACGAGATTGTCNCGCAATACGNNGGCCTCTGTCGTGCANACATTGTTTTGTCGCAACCATCGCACACACCAGTANCGTTCGATGCGGCGCTGGAATTCGATGTACTCGGCGTAAGCCTGTTCAAAATCGCGCATCGCCNCCAGCAGATCGGTCGATCTGGGCGCGAAGGCCGGGGCGGTTTTGTTGAGCACGGCGGCGATTTGCCATTGATTGACCAGNTCGGCGTAACGGCGTAGCGGAGAACTCGACCAGGCATAGCAATCGACGCCAAGCCCTTCGTGTGAAGAGGCNACCGTCGCCATGCGCACCTTGCCGCCGCCCTGTACGCGGTACAGGCCGGGAACGCCGGACTCATCGAGCAGCCGCCCCCAGGTGGAATTGACGAGAATCATCAGTTCGGACACGAGCTTTTCCAGCGGGGAGCCGCGCAGCCGTTTTCCGATGGAGATCACGCCGGGGCCGTCCGGCGAGTTTTGTTCCCAGTCGACGGAAAAGATGTAGTCCACCTGGTTCGCGTATTCCGAAGGTCTGCCGCGTCCGGCTTCGAGCACCGTGGCGAGATCCCAGAGCAGGGTGAGTTCCTTTTTCCAGGGAAAGTCCGGCCCGCCTTTCGTCAGTGTCGATTCGTTGAAGATCGGCTCGATGTCGTGATGACGCAGGTTGGCGAGGATCGGCACGAATTCGATGCGGCTCTCATGGCCGACGACGGTCAGGTCGGCCCGCACGTCGAGGTAGAGCGACAGGGCGGGGCGGTCGGAGCCTGCGTTGAGCGTGAATACCGAGACCACGTCATCGGGCAGCATCGTGATCTTGTTGCCCGGCATGTAGACGGTCGACAGGCGTCTGCGCGCGATGGCATCCAGCGTGGAGCCGCGCGTAAAACCCAGGGCGGGCGCGGCGATGTGGATGCCGATCTTCCAGCCGCCTCCTGGCTGAGGCGTGACGGAAAAGGCATCGTCGATTTCCGTGGTCGAGGCGTCGTCGATCGAAAACGCGGCAACTTCCGCGTGGGGCAGATCGGTCGGGAAAACGGGCGGATCGAAAGCCGGAAAATCCGTGCCTTCCGGAAACAGCTCGAACAGGAAACGGTTGTAGTGATAGTCGTGACTCGATGCGAGCCCCCCGCATTCCAGCAGCAATCTTGCCGCAGACAGTCCCGTGTCGACAGAGGCCGCTTCCAGCGCCTTCACCTCGATGCGGTTGCGGTCGGGACGATAGAGCAATTGGGAGATCATGCCGTCGAACTCGGCGGGCAGCCGTTTTGCCGCCAGTTCTGTGCGCATCCGTTCGATGGCTTCGGCTTGCTGGCGTTTTTTCTCCATGCCTGCCTTGGCTGCGTGCAGGATGTCTTCCGGAGCCTTGCGGTAACGCCCCTTGCCCCGGCGGTGAAACCACATTGGCGCGGCGTGCAGCGAAAACAGCATCGCGGCGGCCTCGACTGCATTTGGCGCGTGGCCGTAATAATCGGCGGCGAACTCCGTGAAGGCGAATTCCTCGTTGCCGCAGACGCTCCACAGGAAATCCGTATCGAATTCGGCGGCGGCGATCTGCGCGCGGGTCAGCAAATCGGCGGGCGCTGGCTCGCGGAATTCGAGCAATACGTTGGCGCGCTTCAGCTTTACCCGCTTGCCGCGCGAGTTTTCCACCTGGAGCGAACTGTCGTTATCGACCAGTACGGTTCCAGCCTTGAAGCCGCCTTCTTCCTCGAACAGGACAAACATGGATGACCGCCGTGCGTTCAGTTCTATGGAACCCATTCCACCAGGTTGTAATACCCGGTGGCAAACACGATCACTCCGAAAACGATCCGGTAATAGGCAAACGGCACAAAGGTGTGAGTGGAGATATAGCGCAACAGGAAACGCACGGCCCACATTGCCGAGATGAACGAGGCAAGGCAACCGACCGCGAAGAACGGGATGTGTTCCACTCTGAACAGATGCCAGTTCTTGTAGACGTCCAGCACAGTGGCCCCAAGCATGGTCGGGATGGCGAGAAAGAAGGAGAACTCCGTGGCCGCCCTGCGTGACAGTCCGAAAACCACCCCGCCGATGATCGTCGCGCCCGCGCGTGAAGTGCCGGGAATCATCGACAGCGCCTGCGCAAAGCCGATTTTGATTGCAGTATTTGCGGTGATGTCGTTGATGTCCGCCTGTTGGGGACGATTCTTAAGGAAGCGTTCGACGATGAGAATGATAAAACCGCCTACGATCAGCGCCCCCGCAACGACGTAGGGATTGAACAACACCTGCTTGATCTGTTTGTGAAAGAGTACGCCCAGGATGGCTGCGGGCAGAAAGGCCAGGAAGAGCATCAGCACGAAACGCATGCTGCGATGGTCGCGCGGCCTGCGCAGGATGCCGACCGTCAATTCGGCGATCCTCGTTCGGAAGACCCACCATACTGCGAGAATGGCAGCGAGTTGGACGACGATATTGAAAACGTCGACGATCTCGTCGTTGGCGCCGAGCAAGCTGCTGGCGATGATGAGGTGCCCCGTCGAAGAAATCGGCAGGAACTCGGTCACTCCCTCGACAATGCCAAGCAGGAGCGCGACGATGAAAGTTTGAATATCCATTGGGACTGTCAGTAGGGGCGCAAAAGCGTGGAGTATACCTGAACCGTTGTTCTCGCCTGTGTCTTTTGATGCGCTGTGACTCCCTCCGACCCGCGCAATAAATGAATGAGGAGGTGGCCGGACGGAGTAGCGGCGGCTCAAATGACGATGGGGACCGAAGTCCCCACCGGCTGTCTTGGGTTACAAGGCTCGAGCGGCCCCGGCAATCAGCTTATGCAGCGACTGCAAAACGCTCATCGTTGGCGTTTATAGGATTTGCGCGGATTACGTCCGTCGCCTCTCGGGTTGCCTGCTTGCCTTTGCTCGCCCTGTCGAAACCGGGACACCCCCACCGAAACACACTCATCGGATTGCGCTTGGGTGGAGGTGAGGGGAGTCGAACCCCTGTCCAGAACGTCTCCAACTCGCCGGAATTACAACCATGCCCCGGATTGTGAGGGAAGCGGGGGGAGAATTCAACCTCCTTTTCAGGCCGGTCGGCGGGTTTGCATCATGTAGTTGACGGAGGTGTCACGATCGAGGCTGTAGACGCGGGTAAAGGGGTTGTACGACAGGCCGATCATGGCGGCGGTCGTGAGTTCGGCATCGCGGCAGAACCGGGCAAGTTCGGAAGGTTTGATGAAGCGGGTGTAGTCGTGCATGCCGCGCGGCAGCAGTTTGAGCACGTATTCAGCCCCGATGATGGCAAAGAGGAAGGACTTGGGGTTGCGGTTCAGGGTGGAGAAAAAAACGTGCCCGCCGGGGCGTACCAGGCGCGCACAGGCGGCGACGATACTGGCGGGGTCGGGAACGTGTTCAAGCATTTCCATGCAGGTGACGATGTCGAACTGCCCGGCGTGCGTCTCGGCAAGGGCTTCCGCCGAGATATGCTGGTAGTCGATTTTCAGTTCGCTTTCAAACAGATGCAGACGGGCGACGCTGAGCGACTTTTCGGACAGGTCGATGCCGGTGACTTCCGCGCCGCGCGTGGCCATGCCCTCGGCCAGCACACCGCCGCCGCAACCGACATCGAGCGCCTTTTTGCCCTGGAGTCCCGCCAACCCATCGATCCAGCCGAGACGCAACGGGTTGATTTCATGCAGCGGCTTGAATTCGGAGGCTGGGTCCCACCAGCGGTGGGCAAGATCACTGAATTTGTCCAGTTCCGAGGGGTCGGTGTTGAGAGTGTTCATGAGATTCTCGATATGAACGGATGAGGGCAGGCGCTACAGGCTACGCAATAGTCGCGCTCCTGCGCAAGAGGCGCTGCACAAAACCCTGCGAGAGCAGGGGTACAAAACAAAAAACCCTGCAAAAGCAGGGTTTTTTGCGGAACGGTGCAGCTTCAGGCTTACCGGGTGCCGATGATTTCGATATCGACGCGGCGATCCGGTTGCAGACACGAGATGAGCGCACTGCGCGGCGTGACGTTGTTGCACGAAGTGCCCGTCACGGGTTGCGTCCGGCCCTTGCCTTCGGTGTAGATGCGGGAGGCGTCAATGCCCTGGCCCACGAAGTAGGACTTCACGGAAGCGGCGCGCCGCTCGGACAGGCGTTGGTTGTAGGCATCTCCACCGATGCGGTCGGTGTGGCCGGTCACGATGACGACTTCAAGCTGAAGTTCTTTGGCCTGGGCGGCAACGCCATCCAGGGCAGCACGACCTTCGGGCTTGAGAGTGGCTTCGTTGAAATCGAACAGGAGGTCAGCATTCAACTGAACCTTGGGAGTTTCAACGTCCGGACCCGGCACGGGAGGCGAAACGGGGGGCTCGACCGGAGGAGGCGGAGTCGCTTCGCATTTTTCCCTCGGGACGATGTCTTCGTCGCAGCCGCATCCGACCGGGAATTCACCCGCCGGGGCGGTTTCGGCGGCGCCCGCAGTCCAGTAACCGGTACGCCAGCACAAACCGGCTCCGCTGCGGGTAACGTTATTGCGACCGTCAATCGCGTAGGGGATGTCGCCCGTGCCGTCGACGATGACATCTTGCGCAAAAGCGGTGGAAGCGGACAGGCCGAACGAGGCAATGGCGGCCAGCGCGAGCAGCTTCTTGTGGTGTTTGGTCATGGTTTCCTCAGTTGTGAAAAGCGATACAGTGCCGCAGGAACTATGCTGAATGATCTGATTGAGCATTCAGCGACTTCTGTTGAGCGGAAATCCAACTCAGCTAAACAAGCTTAGTTTGCCATAGTGATGCAATAGCGATCAATTCATTGTAGCTGATTTGCAACAGTGTTTCACCGTTTTGTACACGAATTTTACCGTCAACCCATACATGCGACACCTGTTGGCGGTCACAAACATGGATCAGATGGGAAATCGGGTCGAAACAGGGGGTCGTAAACAAGCTGTCGAACGCAACGGCGCAGAGGTCTGCGCGCTTGCCGATTTCGAGCGAACCGATCATGTCGTCCAGACCGAGCGCGCGCGCACCCCCCAGTGTGGCCATGGAGAGGGCTGCATGCGCGGGTACGGCGCTGGCGTCGAGGCTGCCTACCTTTGCGAGCAGTGCGGCCTGTCGCATTTCCTGGAACAGATCGAGGCGGTTGTTGCTGGCCGCGCCGTCGCTGCCCAGTCCCACGTTGATGCCGTGCCTGAGCATGGCGGGCACGGGCGCGATGCCGCTGGCCAGTTTCATGTTCGAGACCGGGCAATGGGCCACGCTGCAACCGCGCAGGGCAAGCAGGGCGAGTTCGGTTTCATCGGAATGGACGACATGCACGGCGGTGAGATTGGGGCCGAGCAACCCCAGGCGTTCGAGCCGGGCAATCGGGCGCATGCCGAAGGCCGCAAGGCTCTCGTTGATTTCGCTCTCGGTCTCGTGGACGTGGATGTGGATGGGCAGGTCGAGTTCGGCGGCCAGACAGGCGGCGCGTTCCAGTCCGGCATCCGGAACTGCGTATGGGGAATGTGGGGCGAGGGCAAAACCGACGAGAGGGTGTCCGCGCCATTTGTCCCGGACGGCAAGCCCTTTGCGCAGGTAGTCGTCGACATCGCTCCCCCAGACGCCGGGAAAGCCGAGCACGATCAGCCCGACGACGGCGCGCATGCCGGCCTCGGCGAAAGCCTGGGCCGCCTCGTCGGGGAAGAAGTACATGTCGTTGCAGGTGGTGATGCCGCCGCGCAGCATCTCGCAGGCGGCCAGCAGGGTNCCGTCCCGCACGAAAGCGGGCGACACATGCCGGGATTCGGTCGGCCAGATCACGTCCTTGAGCCAGCGTTCGAGCGGCAGATCGTCGGAGATGCCGCGCATCAGGTTCATGGCGGCGTGGGCATGCAGGTTGACCAGCCCCGGAATCAGGGCGTGCGCAGGCAATTCGTACTCGTCTGTGGACTGGTAACGTGCGCGGGCTTCGCGCTGAGGCAGAATATCGACGATCAGCCCGTCATGGACTGCGATGCTGTGCAGTTCGCGCGTGACGTTGTTGGGAACGACCGGAATCAGCCAGCGAGGATGGATGAGAAGATCGACTGCGGTACTCAAGCATGGCCTCCTTGTGGACGCAGGGAATGCGGGAGAAAGCGTCATTGTGAGCGAAGCGAGGCAATCCAGCCGGTTTTTGCGCGGATTGCTTCGTCGCTACGCTCCTCGCAATGACGGCCGCCAGTGTAGCCTCAGGTTGAGGCGCTACCGAATTTCAAACCGGGACACTACCCGATTTTCCGTGTTTTTCGTAGATGCCCGCAATCGTGACGGAATGCGCGGCTACCGGAATTTTCATGCCGCGCCCGCCGTGTTCCGGCAAGACAATGGCAAGAAATTGAGGCAATAGGCAATGGAACAGTTACCCGGAATAATCGGCGGCTATCGAATCGTGCGTGAGGTCGGACGCGGCGCAACAGCGACCGTCTATGAGGCCAGACATCCGAGCTTTTCCGAGCCGGTTGCGCTCAAGCTCATCCGTTTCGGCGACGACAGCAGTGATGGAGCCAAGCTGAACCGCCGCCTGCTCAAGCTGCTGCGGGCCGAGGAAGCGGTGGCGCTACGGCTGAATCATCCCAATATCATCAAGATTCACAAGGTAGTGGTCGAGCCTGAACAGGCATACGTGATCATGGAGTATTTTCCGGGCACGACCCTGGAGCGGTATTGCAGCTTCGAGCGCCGTTTGCCCGTGCATCGGGTGATCGGCATCATTTTCAAGTGCTGTATGGCGCTCGATTACGCTTACCGACATGGCGTCGTGCACCGCGACATCAAGCCGGCCAACATCCTGATGGATGAAAACGACGATGTGCGGATCACCGATTTCGGTCTGGCGCTCAATGTCAATAAAAAGGTCGAAGCGGATTCGACCTTCATCATGGGGGTCGGCTCTCCGGCTTACATGAGTCCGGAGCAGATCAAGAACTATCCCCTCAACCAGAAAACCGATCTTTATTCGCTCGGGGTGGTGATGTTCCACCTGCTGGCGGGCAGGCTGCCGTTTCGCGCCGCCAATCCGGCGCAGTTGGTCTACAAGATCATCAACGTCGATCCGCCTTTCGTGTCGCATCTGAATCCGGACGTGTCCGAACAGATGGACATGGTCATTCGCAAGGCGATGGAGAAAGATCTTTACTCGCGCTACAAGAACGGTGCGGAGTTTGCCAAGGATCTGTCGGCGGTCCGTTACAAGATCGTCGATGAGAACGACGCCCAACTCGACACTTCGCGTTTTTCGATATTGCGCAGGCAGGCGTTTTTCACCGAATTCGACGATGTCGAACTGTGGGAAGTGTTGCGCATCAGCGTTTGGCGCAATGTGCCTGGATATGTGAAATTGATAAAGGAGGGCGACACCGAGCAGCGTTTCGGCGTGTTGCTGGAAGGTCGGGTCGAATTGTCGGTCAAGGGGCGTCGGGTGATGGAACTGGGGCCGGGAACGATTTTCGGTGAACTGGCCTGGCTCGACAGGCTCAATCATCGCCAGCCGGTGTCGGTCGTCTCACTGGAACCGTTGACCTATCTCGAAATCAATCCGGCGGCCCTGCTGTTGGCGACGGAAGAGATGCAGGACCTTTTCCGGCGCGAGGTGGCTTCCGTGGTGGCGCATCGTATGGGTGCGCTGGCGCTCGTTCACGCCGAAAACTGCGGGGCGGCGACCGAGGCCACTG
>WRNU01000143.1 GCA_009776435.1 Betaproteobacteria bacterium
ACCTACATCATCGAGGCGAACCCCTGCATGACGCCGCAGACCCTCATCAAGCAGTTGGCGCGGATGGTGGCCGGGATCGAAAAGGGTTCCATCGCCGAAAAGTTCGACCAGATCGTATCGAGCCTGAAGGATACGGACTCGTTGGTCGTGATCGACGAAGCCGAAACGCTCACCCCCAACCAGCTGCACACGATCCGCCGAATCAGGGATGTCGCCAACGTTGGCGTGGTGCTCGCAGGCACGGAGCACCTGTCCGGCCTGATCCGCCCTGCGCACGGGCAATTCGACCAGATCAGGAGTCGTGTCGGTTTCTGGCCGGAAACCGTCAAGGGCATCAAGGAGGCCGACGCCGCCGCGCTCGTACAGGCGGCGTTCGGCACCGAGGAAGTCCCCGACGAAACCGTTTCTCGGCTCTTCGCTTACTCGAAAGGGTCGGCGCGGATGTTGGTCGAGGGGCTTGTTGCCGCAATGAAAGAGTTCC
Source organism: Betaproteobacteria bacterium (assembly GCA_009776435.1). Classification (GTDB taxonomy): domain Bacteria; phylum Pseudomonadota; class Gammaproteobacteria; order Burkholderiales; family Rhodocyclaceae; genus WRNU01. The sequence goes on from WRNU01000143.1 coordinate 482, forward strand.
GCCAGGGACGGGCGCTCGACACAAATCTGGTTGACGCCGTCGCAAAACAGGCGCTTTGCCTGCAATCACTCGCATAAGGAGATGTAGTGAAAACCACAGACAAGACCACAGACGTTCGTATGTGCATTCAGGGAAAAGAAACCACCCTATTCGCAGATGCTGTTCTTCCAGCGTGCGATTGGAGTCGAATCGTTCTCGTTTTTGAGGCGCTGTCCAGTGCTTGTGAAAAGCATCCAACCTGGCCTACCGACCCGATGCATGCCCTTGCAGTGCTTGCCGAAGAACTCGGGGAACTCACCAAGGAGGTTCTTCAAGCGACATACGAGCCGGGAAAAGGGGCGACTCTGGAATCCATTACCCAGGAAGCGGCACAAACCGCTGCAATGGCGCTGCGGTTTTTTCTGATGCTCTCCAGCTACAAGTTTCAAGGCTGCAAACAGGTATGACCGTGAAAAGAACTCCTGATGACACTGCCGCAAGGCTTGAGGCGCGATGGGGCATCAAATCATGGACCGGCATGTCCAAGCATTCCAGGCAAGAACTTACCTCCTGTTGCCACTGCAAGCACTGCGGCACTACGCGCGAGATAGGGGTGGTCTGCAAGCACCCGGATAACGAGTTTTTCAGCACCGAACTCGATGCCACATGCAAGCGGTTCTATATAAGGTTCGACCCGAGGGGAAAGCGATGAAAACGCGCTGCCCGTGCTGCGGCGCAACGCTGAGCCTCGATGCGCTGGTCGCGCATGAGTCCGCCCGCACGGCACTGGCCGACTGTTTCAGGATCGGCGGCGAATTCGGTGGTGCGGTCTGCCGCTACCTTGGGCTTTTTCGGCCCAAGCAGCGGGAACTGTCGATGGAGCGCGTGGCCCGCCTGCTGGCGGAAGTCGTCGAAGACATGTCCGCTGGCAGGATCATGCGCAACGGGCAAGTCCACGACGCCCCGCCCGAAGCGTGGGTATGGGCCGTCAATCAGGCGATTTCCGCCCGCGACGCGGGCCGCCTCAAGACGCCGCTCAACGGGCACGGCTACCTGTACGAGGTCATTGCCTCATGGCGTCCGGATCCGACGGCGCTTGCGCCGCTCCCGGCCCTGCCCGCAACGCCGGGTAAAACATCCTACGCGCGGGCGGCCATAGAAGTCTTGCGGGAGAGGGCGAAATGACCGCGCCCGAGTGGCTTGCGCGTGAACTCTCGAACGGGTTTCAAGCCCTGCTTTCGCTTGGGCTGAAACGCGCGCCCTCCGCCGACGTGATCGGCATGACGCTCGACGTGTGGCTTGTCCCCATCACCAGACGTCTTGGCGGTACAGACGAAGAGCGTGGCACCAAACGGGTACGCACCGCGTTTGCGCGGCTTTTTGAGCGGCGCGAATGGCCGACTCCCGCCGACTTTCTGGACGCGCTGCCTGCCCCCATCCATCTGCCCGCGCTGCCTGTGCCCAAGCAGACAGAGGCCGAGCGCGCCGTAAGCCGCGAACGCCTCGCGGCGATTGTGGAACAGTTTTTTCAGACCAAACGAATGAGGTGACACACGCATGGCCAAAGCCAAAAAAACCGCCGCCCCACACGCCTGCCAGAGCCGGGAAGAAACGATGGACGCCATCAAGACGCTCGGCGACACCCAACGCGAACTGGCGCGACTGGAGACGTCCATCAACGACGAAATCGCCGCCATCACCCAGCGCGAGAAGGGGAGGGTTGACGCCCTGAAGGAACGTATCGACGCGCTCACCACGGGCATTCACTGGTGGTGTGAAGCCAACCGGCTTGCGCTCTGCGCGGGCGGCGGCAAAACCGCCAACCTCATCACCGGAGAAGTCTCATGGCGACAGCGCCCGCCCTCGGTTTCCTTGCGCGCCGTCGACAAGGTGCTCGAAACCCTGAAGCGGCTCGGACTGGATCGGTTTATTCGCACCAAGGAAGAGGTCAACAAGGAAGCCATTCTCGCCGACCCCCGGAGCGTGGCAGGCGTGGCGGGCGTTACCGTGGTGCAAGGCATTGAAGATTTTGCCGTCACGCCGTTTGAAATCGACATCGGGGGTGCGTAGTGAGTAATCCGTTCATCCGCACCCTGAAAAACGGCCAGCGCCGTGAAGCCGTCTCCTGCGCGGATCGCATCGCCGACGTACAGAACTTCGGCACTCGGCAATGCCTGGACGCGATGGCGCTGGAGTGCGTCCAACCCGCCGTGCGTCAGGCGATACAGCGGCGTCTTCGGTTTCTCGACCGTAAAAGCCGGGTGAAGCCATGAAGCGCGTCTACGTGTCCGGCCCCATGACAGGGCTGCCTGAACTCAACTTCCCTGTCTTTTACGCGGAGGCGCGTCGTCTGCGCGAGTTGGGCTACACCGTCATCAACCCCGCAGAACTCAACAAGAACGAGACTCGCCGCGCGCAGTGCATGCGGCGCGACATCCGCGCGCTCACGCTCTGCGACGCCGTCCAGTTGTTGCCGGGGTGGCGTGCATCGAAAGGCGCGGCGCTGGAACTGGCTGTCGCCAAAGAGTTGGGTATGCAGGTGTTCGATCATTACAACCCGATCATGGAGGCATGCAATGCCTGACCTACTCAAACACCAGCGCCAGTTGCTCGGCATCGCCAAAGGCTGGGCGCTGAAAAGCCTGCCCGGATGGACGGACGAATGCCACCGCGACCTGATCGCCCGACATGGCGCGAAACGCATAAAGGGCGTACTGACTGGAAAAGACACGTATGTTCCTGGATCGTTTTGCGGACGTCCTGTTGTCGAACTGCACATCTCATCACTCACCATGTCGCCCGCACAGATCGCGGCGGCACTCTCTGACTACGAGGCGCGCGGCTGGCCGCGCCAGCGCAATTACAGAGTGGGCGGGCAAACGAAGCCAGTGCCGCCGCGCATCAAGCGCATCGTGCTCCTGTGGGGGCGGCTCGGTACGGCGGGCAAGCTGAAGCGCGTCACCCGTCCGGCGCTGCTCGCGTTCTGCGCGCGCCAGACACGACGCGATGTGCGCGACCTGGACAGCCTTAGCTCGGCTGAGTGCACAGCCATCACCGAAGCCCTGAAAAGCTGGCTGGCACGCGGATGAAAAACCAGACGCACGTGCCCAACCTGCCGGTAGTCGACAAGAGTCTCCTGGAACTCTTGCCGCCGGTGTTGCGTGCGGTCGTGCGGGCGCTTGGCGTCAACCGGGCGCGGGAATGGTTAATGGAGCGTGGCGGCAGGAACGTCTGTGTGCCTCTTGGGCGCTCAAGCGCGATGGTGCAGGGGTTGAACCAGGAGGAAGTCGAACGGATGAGGTACACGCTCGCCAATCACATGGACGAGAACGGGCGCGTGACCCTGCCGAAAGCGGACAAGCTGCTCAACCATTTCCGTGACCAGCAGATACGCAGGGAGAGAAGGAAGGCTAGCCTTCCCGCGCTCGCGCATCGCTACAACCTCACCGTGCGTCAAGTCCTGAACATCTGCCGCGAAGATGATCCCGGCAAGCAGTTCGTGCTTTTTTAACCTTGAAACGCTGCTGTAAACACCATATTCTTTTCCGGTCGCTGAAAACAACGGCGACCGGGTGTGGAAACCCGACGTGTAGCAGCGGACAGACAACCGCCAACGCATACCTGCGAACTGGCGGATTTTTTTGTCCGCGGCATGGCATCTCCCAATGGGTGGGCCGTGCGGTAGGGCTTCGGCCCTGCCGGTTGCTACATGCCGGTTTTCCACCCGTGCGGTTCCGCCCACCACTCCCTGTCGAGTGTGCGGGCAGAAATGAATTTCCACCGAAATCAAGATGTCCGTTATGAGCATGTCTATCCGCGCGTTTGCGCGACGCCGATACCCAACCCCTCGCAGGCTGGAAACGTTTCCAGCCTGAACGCCGCTTGAAAGATTGGCGACACTGGCGTCCATGAGAACGGACGCCTGCACCCTTGCCGCACTGACACTCGAACTGGTTCCCGCCGAAGGCGACGCTGTGCCGACCGATGCGCATTTGCTGCATCCCGGCCCTTTTCGTGCCAACGACGGTCGCCCGCGCGACGTGCCCGCGTGGATGCTCGACTCGGCCATTGCCGCAGCCGTTGTTGCTCGCGCGAGCCAGAAGTCGGGCGACACCCTCGTCGACTACGAGCACCAGTCCCTTCATGCCGAATTGAACGGGCAGCCTGTGCCTGCTGCCGGGTGGTTCCGCGACCTTGAATGGCGTGACGGAAAAGGGCTGTACGCGGTCGGTATCCGCTGGACGGATCGTGCCCGTGAGCTGATCGCGGCGCGCGAATACCGCTACATCTCTGCGGTATTCGGCTACAGCCCTCAAACCGGCGAAGTGCTTGAAATCGTATCCGTGGCGCTCACGAACACTCCCGCGCTGGACGGGCTGGATGCCCTTGTTGCCGCGCGAAAAAACAACTCCAACCCCAACCCAAAGGAGAACCACATGGCCGATGAAGCCAGGGAGATTGCCGCGCTCACCAAAGAGCGCGACGGTCTGAAGACGGAAGTGGCTGCACTCAAGACCACTGTCGAGACGCTGACGAGCGAACGTGACGATGCGCGAAGCAAGCTTGCCGACATCGAAGCGAAGGCAGCCGAAGCGGCGCTGGCGGTGGAAAAGGTCGAGCGTGACAGCCTGCTTGAAAAGGTTCCGCCCGCGCTGAAAGAGAGTGTCGGAAACCTGTCGATGGCGGCACTCAGGGAATATGTCGAAAAGGCCGAGCCGCTTGGTTTGCTCACAAAGCAGGCTGACGACAAGCCTGCGCCTACCGTCGCCGCGCTTACCAAGGAAGAGGCTGCGCTTTGCGAAAAGCTGGGCGTCTCCCATGAAGCCTTTTTGAAAGCAAAGGAGTAACCCATGCCGCAACAGACCCTCACCCAGGCGCAGATTGACGCCCTCAAAACCGCGCTGACCGCCCGCTGGAACGCGGGCCTTGCCGCAGCCCCGGATGACTGGCAGAAAATTGCCAAGCTGATCCAGTCGAGCAGCAAGAGCAACACCTACGAGTGGCTTTCACAATTCCCGGCGTTCCGGGAGTGGGTTGGCGCACGCCAACACAAACTCCTGAAGGAAACGGCATACGCTGTCATCAATCGGAAGTTCGAGACCACGGTCGATGTGCAGCGTACCGACATCGAAGACGACAACATCGGGCAGTACGGCACGCTGGCTGAGTCCGCCGGTCAGGCCGCAATTGACCTGAAGAACGACCTGGTGTTTCAGGCGCTCGCCGCTGGTTTTACGGATACCTGCTACGACGGTCAGCCGTTCTTCGATGAGGATCACCCGGTTGCGCCGAACGAAGACGGCAGCGGTGCGGCAGTGTCCGTCTCCAACGTGCAGGATGGCGCGGGTGCGCCGTGGGTGCTGCTTTGCACGAAACGTGCACCGAGCGCCCTCTACCTGCAAGAGCGTATGGCTCCGCAGTTCGATTCAATTACCACCACTACCAGCGATAACGTCTTCAACCTGGATGTGTACAGCTTCGGCGGCCGCTGGCGCGGGGAAGTCGCCTACGGCTTCTGGCAATGCGCGTTTGGCAGCAAGGCCGCGCTGAACGAGGCCAACTTCAACGCCGCGTTCGCCGCCATGATGAGGTTCGAGGGGGACGGTCGCCGCAAGCTCGGCATTATCCCCGACCTGCTTGTCGTGGGGCCGGACAACATGGCCGCAGCCGAGCAACTCCTGAAGGCTGTCCAGAAGGAAGGCGGTGCAAGCAACACCAACTACAACAAGGTCGATCTACTTGTGACGCCTTGGCTGTAACGGGAGGCACAACATGAAACTGTTTATTCGTGTAGCCCCTGCCTCGAAGTCGGAGACCTTCCGTCGTTGCGGGATGACTTTCACGCGAGAAGGATTGGAAGTTGAGGTTGATGACGCGACCGCCAAACGCCTTGCTGCCGAGCAAATGCTGGATGTGGCGGAAGTTTTAAGCGATGACGATCTGAAAGAGGTTGATCTCGCTGCCACTATCGCTGACCCCGCCGCCGCCCTTGCTCCCGCCAAAACCAAAAAGGCGAAATAAGCCATGTTCGCCACCCGCGCCGATCTCCTCGCCCGCAGCAACGCCATGCGCCTCGCGCAACTGGCCGTGCCTGCCGATTACGATTTCCCGCGCGCCGACAAGGCGCTACGGGAAGTCATTGGTAAGGGCGATGTGTCCGGGTATCCCGTGGAAGAACAGGCGGCGCTGGTGTTGGCGCTGGAGGCTATTGACAGGTGTCTGGCCGATGCGGATGCGCTCCTGATCTCCTACGGTATTCCGCCACAGGCGCAGACCACGCTGCTGGCGAGACTTTCGTCAACCGTGGCGCTCTACTACCTGCAAGGCGCGGAGCGCATGACGGAGGAGGTTCAGGACGCCTACGACGCCGTGCTTGAGCTACTCGACAAGTTCCAGAAAGGCACGCTGCCGGGTCTTGTGCCGCCGGAGCCTTCCGGCCTTGCTGAAATCCAGTCCGGCCCGTCGCGTTATCCGCCGCGCTTCTCTGTTGCCGGGGGGGCTGAGTGATGGTGTCGCTCACCCCTTTGATCCTGCACCTGACACCCAGACCGGCAGGCTTCGACGGACGGTGGTTTCGGCAGGTTGCGGGCGCGGCAGAGTTCGCCCAGGTACGCCCGGACGCGCTGCCGCTCCCGGCCTGTTGGGTGATCCGCGCCGCCGACCGGGTGCGTCACGCGGGCGAGCGCGCCGAAAACGTGACGTTGGCCTTCGACGTGGTAATGGCGGTCGAGAACGTCCGCGTCCATCGACCAGGCGAAACCGACGACAAGCTGCTTGCCTACCGGCAGGCCGTTAAAACCCTGCTGCTCGGGTGGGAGATCGAGCCGAACGTAAGACCGCTCAAGTTCGATGGCGGGCGCGTCCTGGAATACACGGACGGCGACCTGTATTGGGCGGATCGCTACGTGTTCGACGCGCTCGTTACCAATTATCTGCCCGACCCGCCCGCATTTGAATCCATTCAAAACACAGGAGATGAACCGTGACCATCACGTTCTCTGAAGTGCCCCAGGCGCTACGCTACCCTGGCGTCTACATCGAAATCGACGGCTCACAGGCCGGGCTGGGGGCAGACCTGCCCGTCGTGCTGTTGGTTGGTCAAAAGCTCGACACGGGCAGCGCCCCGGCGGGTGAAGTCGTGCGCATCACCAGCGTCGAGGATGCCGTGAAGAAGGCGGGCGCGGGTTCCATGCTCGCGCA
>WRNU01000144.1 GCA_009776435.1 Betaproteobacteria bacterium
TAGAATGTGTCGGATGTTCGGATCCTCCCCTGCTCTCCCGGTCAGGGGCGGCTTGGTGCGCGGTCTTGCCTCCCTCCCAAGGGAGATGTCTCAAGGAGGCTATGCTCCGCCATGAAGGAAGGACGGAGTTACATTCGTTGCATGACAGTGAAATACCACAATGAAATACCGACTACCGATTCTCATTTGCGTTCTGTTGCTTACCGTGATCGGCATTTTCTGGATTCAACCCAGAATGGATTCAACGAAGCCGTCCGACATCAAGCCAAACTGCAACAGGGCGAAACAATGCCTCAGAGCTGAGGTCGCATGGCCTCCGGGTATGGAGTATTGCCCCAGGATACTGGTTCCGGAAACGGTCAGAAGCCGCTCCAGGGACGGCAAGTGGGGCTATTCGATGAACTTCGGGGAATGCAGCAGGGATTCGATCATTTCACCCCGATTCGATGTTGCAGAAAAATTCGGACTCAACGGGCTGGCGAAAGTCCGTCGAGACGGCAAATGGGGATATGTCAACCTCAAGGGTGAAGAAACCATCGAGTTGATCTTCGACGAAGTGGGTGATTTCGATTACGGTCTGGTTCCCGTCAGAGTAAACGACAAATGGGGTTACTTCAACGCACAGGGTCAGATTGCGGTTCGCCCCCGCTTCGACAACGTGTCGGGCGTCTGGCGCGACGAACGTTCAGCAGTCCAACTCCAGGGGAAATGGGGTTACGTCAACCCCGATGGCGATACCGTCATCGAACCTCGTTTCGACAGGGTGACAGAATTCCATAAGAAATTGGCAAAAGTCGAAATGAATCGAAGATGGGGTTTAATCAATAAAGAAGGTGAAATCATCATTGCGCCGACTTACGATGCCATTTTTTCGACCAACGAAGACCGCCTGTTTCTGGTTGTCCTCAACCGGAGGTACGGCTATTTCGATAACAATGGCAAGGAAATCAGTTTCTGGTTGTCCTCAACCGGAGGTACGGCTATTTCGATAACAATGGCAAGGAAATCACCCCCCCCCGTCTCGTCAAGCCGGTCAAGGCAAGATACAACAGCGGCGGGTATCAGATCTCTCTGAACACGGCTGCGCTGGTACCTGCCGACGATGCCGCCGCCAGTACCACCCCGGATGTGCCCATCCATGACAGATGGTATTTCCTCGACGCGACCAATGAAAAATTGCGTTTCGACGAAAACGGCAAGGCGCAATTCTGGCGCAAGGGGGAATGGTTCTGCATCAACTCGAAGGGTATGCTTCTTCCGGTTCCCTCGTCTGCAACTCTCCCCGTCACGCCTTTGGCGTGCCACCTCTCTCAAGAGGGAGGCAATCGAGGCAACGCGCCTTCGGCACGGAGATCTTGAGTAAGAATCAGTCGGAAACAGATCACGTTTATTCACGGCGCGAAGCGCCGCAAAGTCTATAGCCTCCCTCAAGAAGCAGGCTTGGTTCGCCGCAGTTTGGGCGGACGTTCCTTTTCAGACCCGACCTTTTTCGGCACAGGCAGGCCCGCCAGCCGACAGGCGTCGGCTTCCGGCATTTCCATCCACATGCCGCGCTTGAGTCTGGGCGGCAACTCGACCGGGCCGTAACGCACCCGCATCAACCGACTCACGGTGAAACCGACCGCCTCGAACATGCGGCGCACTTCGCGGTTACGGCCTTCCGGGAGGACGACTCTGTACCAGCGGTTGACCCCCTCCCCTCCCTGCGCACGCAGGGAACTGAAACGGGCGGGGCCGTCTTCGAGTACGACGCCTTCGGTCAGCGCCCGGATGTGTTCGTCGCCGAGTTCGCCCAGAAGCCTGACCGCGTATTCGCGCTCGAACCCGTAGCGCGGGTGCATCATCCGGTTGGCAAGATCGCCGTCATCCGTCAGGAGCAGCAACCCGGAGGTGTTGTAGTCCAGCCGTCCAATGGCAAGCCATCGACCACGCCGCAGGGGAGGCAGACGCTCGAACACGGAGGGGCGGCCCTGCGGATCGTTGCGGGAGACGATTTCGCCCTCGGGCTTGTGGTAGATCAGCACTCTCGGCGCACGCGCGCCGAAGCGCAACTGAATCAGGCGGCCATTGAGTTTCACCCGATCGCCGGGGCCGATTTTCTGACCCAGATTGGCAGGCTCCTCATTGACCAGGATGCGGCCTTCTTCCACCCATTCCTCGATCTGGCGACGCGAAGCCAGACCCGTGCGGGCAAGCACTTTTTGCAGGCGTTCCGGCTCGATGCCGCCATCGCGCGGAACTCGCGCGCCGCGACGCGCGACTCGCCCTTGTGCGTCGTCATCCGGCCTGCGCGGCTTCGAGTCCGGCTTCAAATCCGACTCGTTATGACGTTTGATTTTATTCTTACTCGGCGGGCGCAGGGGCGTCCGTTTCGATGTTCGTGGTGTCGACAAGTTCCATCATCCTTTCGATTTCGGGCAAGGCAGGCAATTCCGTGAGGCTGCGCAGGCCCATGTCGTCGAGAAAGCGTTTTGTGGTGGCGAAAAGCGCCGGGCGGCCCGGTGTGTCACGGTGTCCCACGACATCGATCCAGCCACGCGACTCCAACGTCTTGAGCACGTTGGGCGAGACGGCCACGCCGCGAATGTCTTCGATGCCGCCCCGCGTAACCGGTTGACGATACGCGATGATCGCCAGCGTTTCCATCACCGCCCTCGAATAGCGCGGCGGTTTTTCGTTTTTCAGTCTGTCCAGGTAGGGTTGAAGTTCGGCCCGCGTCTGGAAGCGCCAACCGCTGGCCGTTTGCGCGAGTTCCACGCCCCGCCCTGCCGCTTGCCAATCCGCGCGCAGTTCGTCGAGCAGGCGGCGCACCACGTCGGCTCCGGGGTCTTGCTCGAACAACTGGCGCAGGGTGCTTACCGGAAGCGGAACGGCACTGGCAAAAAGCGCCGCTTCGAGAATGCGCTTGACTTCCACCGGAGTGTTCGACTCCACCGCCGTCGTCATGGGCATTGCGGAAGCTGCGGGAAAATCCTCGGCCTCCGCGATGATTTTTCCATCCGGCAAGTTTTCTTCCTCCTGCACGGGAATAATTTCTTCAGAGTTCACTATCGGCCAGCTTGACGTAGATCGGCGCGAACGCCTCGTTCTGGGTGATGACCACCAGGGTTTCCTTGACCAGTTCCAGCACGGCGAGAAAACTTACCACCAGCCCGGCCGGCCCTTTTTCCAGGTCGAACAGCGTATCGAAGACGACGAATGCGCCGCCATGCAGTTTTCTCAGGATGAGCGTCATGTGTTCGCGTACCGACAGTTTCTCGCGCTCGATCCGGTGATGCTGCACGAGCCTCGCCCGCTTCATCAGCCGCAACCAGGCCAGTTGCAAATCATGCAGGCTTACTTCCGGCATGCGCTCAACGATTCTTTCCGTCACGAACACCCCTACCCTCTCGAAGTCCCTTCCCGCCCTGGGCAAGGCTTCGAGCCGCGCGGCAGCAAGCTTGGTCTGTTCGTATTCGAGCAGCCTGCGCACCAGTTCAGCCCTGGGGTCGATCTCGATGGCTTCCTCGCGCGGTGGGCGCGGTAGCAGCATGCGCGACTTGATTTCCAGCAGCATGGCCGCCATCAGCAGGTATTCAGCCGCCAACTCCAGGTTGCTCGCACGCATGGCTTCTACGTATTCGAGATACTGCACGGTGAGCGGCGCCATGGGAATGTCGAGCACATTGATGTTGGCGCGGCGGATCAGGTAGAGCAACAGATCGAGCGGTCCCTCGAAGGCTTCCAGGAACACGCGCAGCGCGTCGGGCGGAATGTACAGATCCTTGGGCAATTCCAGCACCGGCTCGCCGTAGAGACGGGCCAGCGCGTCATTGGCCGCCTCGTTCGTTTCTTGCGGGACTAGGCATATTCCTTCCGTTGGATTCTGGCTTTCCATCATGGCCGTCTCAATACCCGAATATCCTCATCAACCCCGACAGAAACCCGTCCAGCAATGGCTCAAGGATGGCACCAAGCTTGCCGTACGCAATCAGGACGAGCAGAATGGGAAAACCGAAAGGCTCGATACGCGCGTATTTCCTGGCCAGCCGATCCGGCAGCAGGCTGACCGCAATCCGCCCGCCGTCGAGCGGCGGTATCGGCAACAGGTTCAGAAAGAGCAGTACGCCATTGATGGTCATCCCGGCCACAGCCATCGAAGCAAAAAAAGGCGAGACGTCCTTCGCGGTAAACGCAAAGACCATCGCCCAGATCACCGCCATAACCAGATTGGCAAAGGGGCCCGCCGCCGCTACCCAGAGCATGTCGGCCTTGGGATTGCGCAGGCGATTGAAATTGACCGGAACCGGTTTCGCCCAACCGAACGCCCACGGCTCGCCCGTGTATTTGTAGGAGAGCAAAAAAATGCCCAGAGGCACGAGCACCGTGCCCACCGGGTCGATATGGCGAAACGGGTCGAGCGAGATGCGTCCGGCCTGCTCGGCGGTCGGATCGCCAAAATAACGCGCCACGTACCCGTGCGCCGCTTCGTGCACGGTGATTGCCAGCAGCACCGGCACGATCCAGATCAGAATCTTTGCTACCAGTTGTTCGGTCATTCCCGCCTTTTTCTCCGTTTTCCGTTCAACTCGCAGCAAACCCGAAGGGCTCCAGGCTGCCCCGCCCCACCCGCAGCAATTCCGGCGCGCCGCCCGAGAGATCGATCACCGTCGTCGCCTCGGGGCGGCATGCTCCGGCCTCGATCACCAGGTCGAGTTCCTTTTCCAGCCGTTCGCGGATTTCCCACGCCTCCGTGAGAGGCTCCTCTTCTCCCGGTAGCAACAAGGTCGAAGACAGCAGCGGCTCGCCCAACGCCTCCAGCAACGCCCCCACCACCGGATGCTCCGGCACGCGGATGCCGATCGTCTTGCGCTTCGGATGCAGCACCCGGCGCGGCAATTCGCGCGTGGCTTCGAGAATGAAGGTATACGGGCCGGGCGTGCTCGCCTTCAACATCCGGTATTGCACATTGTCGACTCGGGCGAATGTAGCGATTTCCGACAGGTCACGGCACAACAGCGTGAAATGGTGTCGCGCATCCACTGCGCGCAAGCGGCGGATGCGATCGAGCAACGCCGCATCGCCCATACGCCCGCCCAACGCATACGCGGAATCCGTCGGAAACGCAATCAGCCCGCCCCCTTGAATGATGTTCGTCGCCTGTCGGATCAACCTGGGTTGAGGCGATTCAGGGCAGAGAGAAAAAAACTGGGCCATGATCGTTTCAGGTCAGGCGAGACCACACCGGCTCCAGATCCGGCGGCAACGGAGAGCAACGCCCGATATCCACCGGGCTTTCACCTTCTTCATGAAAATCCGAACCGGCCGAGGCCAGCAAGCCACGCCGTCGGGCGAGCGTGGCGAAACGCTGAACCTCTTCCGGGCTGTGCGCCCCGGCCACCACCTCCATGCCCTCGCCCCCGGCAGCCGTGAAGACATCGAAAAGCCGATCGAGCGCCGCCCCCGAGAGCCGCCGACAATACCGTGCCGGATGCGCCATCACCGCGATGCCGCCTGCGCCCCGTATCCAGTCTACCGCCTCTTCCAGGTCGGCCCAATGATGCGGAACGAAACCGGGTTTGCCATGCGCGAGAAAATGATCGAACACCGTCCGCACGTCCGGCATGACCCCGCTTGCCACCAGATGCCGGGCAAAGTGCGCTCGCCCGATCATCGCCGGATTGCGCGCAAAACGCCGCGCCCCCGAGAACGTCCCAGCCAGCCCCGCCCGCGCCAGCGCATCCGCCATGCGCCGCGCCCGTTCCTCGCGTCCCGAGCGCACCCGTTCGAGATTCGCCCGAAGCGCCAGGTTTTCCGGGTCGACGTCCAGTCCCACCACATGCACGGTGACCTCTCGATACGTCACCGAGATTTCGACTCCCGGCACGACACGCATGCCCAATGCAGTCGCCTCGCGCGCCGCTTCCGCCGTGCCGTCCATTTCATCGTGATCGGTGAGAGCAAGCAGCTTAACGCCATTGTCATACGCCCGACGTACGATGGCTGCCGGTTCAAGACAACCGTCCGAAACAGTGGAGTGGCAATGCAAATCTGCGTTCATCGGGCAGATGATAGCAAAGCCCCGTCTCCGCCCGAAGCAACCATCCGAGATTGAGCGACAATCGTTGTAAAATCATTCGAGTCAGTTCTGCACTCCGACACTCGATCATTACAACAGGGAGGAGACCCTCATGACTACCATCCGTGAAGAAGACTTTATTCAGTCCATCGCCGACGCCTTCCAGTTCATCAGTTGCTATCACCCCCTGGATTTCGTGCAGGCGCTCGGCGAAGCCTGGGCGCGCGAAGAAAGCCCAGCCGCGAAAGACGCCATTGCCCAGATTCTCACCAACTCCCGCATGAGCGCGGAAGGTCGACGCCCAATCTGTCAGGACACCGGAATAGCCGTCGTTTTCCTCAAGGTCGGCATGGACGTTCAATGGCAGGCCCGGCGCAGCGTACAGGAGATGATCGACGAAGGCGTGCGTCGCGCCTACAACGACCCGAACAACAAACTGCGCGCTTCCGTGCTGCTCGATCCGGCGGGCAAGCGCCAGAACAGCCGCGACAACACCCCGGCGGTCGTCCATTACGAAATCGTCCCCGGCCACCATGTGGAAGTGATTTGCGCGGCCAAGGGCGGCGGCTCCGAGAACAAGACCAAGGTTGCCATGCTGAACCCCTCCGACGACATCGTCGACTGGGTGCTCAAGACCGTTCCCGCGATGGGCGCGGGCTGGTGTCCGCCGGGTATTCTGGGCATCGGCATCGGCGGCACGCCGGAAAAAGCCGCGCTTCTTGCCAAGGAATCCCTGATGGCCCCGGTCGACATCCACCTTTTGCGCGAAAAGGCCGCGAGCGGCGCTACGCTTACCCGCGCCGAGGAACTCCGGCTCGAGCTCATGGAAAAAGTCAACGCGCTGGGCATCGGCGCGCAGGGCTTGGGCGGCCTCACTGCCGTGGTCGACGTGAAAGTGCTCGACTATCCCACGCACGCCGCTTCCAAACCCGTGGCGATGATTCCCAACTGCGCCGCTACCCGTCACGTGCACTTCCATCTCGACGGAACCGGCCCTGCCGTTCTTACCCCGCCCAGGCTCGAAGACTGGCCGCAAATCACCTGGAAGGCCGACACCCAGTCCGCCACCCGCGTCAATCTCGACACCCTGACGAAAGAAGAGGTTGCCGCCTGGAAACCAGGGCAATCGCTGCTCTTGAACGGCAGGATGCTTACCGGGCGGGACGCCGCGCACAAGCGCATCCAGGACATGCTCGAGAAGGGAGAAAAACTGCCCGTCGACTTCACCAACCGCGTCATTTATTACGTCGGCCCGGTCGACCCCGTGCGCGACGAAGTCGTCGGCCCTGCAGGCCCGACCACTGCCACGCGGATGGACAAGTTCACCCGCATGATGCTGGAGAAAACCGGCCTCATCTCCATGATCGGCAAATCCGAACGCGGCCCAGTCGCCATCGAAGCCATCCGCGACAACCGATCCGCCTATCTCATGGCCGTAGGCGGCGCGGCCTACCTCGTCTCCAAGGCCATCAAGGCCGCAAAGGTCGTCGCCTTTGAAGACCTCGGCATGGAAGCCATCTACGAATTCACCGTCGAAGACATGCCCGTGACGGT
>WRNU01000145.1 GCA_009776435.1 Betaproteobacteria bacterium
CCGACCCGCGCGACCAGTTGTTTCAGGGGGATTCCGCCGACAATCAATTGACCATTGCTGACGGGGAACAGCTTCATGGGAGCATGCAGGGGAGCGATCGAATTCATGAGCCCGGACGAGTCCTGTTGTAGGTTATATCTATATGGAATCCGAATGGAAACTGGCGTGAGATTCCGTTGGGTTCGCTTACTCTACGCGAACTCCCGGAGCGTTTCCGTCCATTTTGCACAACTCCCGGAATAATGTGGTGCGGTCGATTTTACCGTTGAAATTGCGTGGCAGCGCCATTTCTCGCACTTCGATCCGGGTCGGAATCATGTAGGAGGGCATACGGTATCGGCATTCACTTGTGATCTGTGCCACGAGTGTTTCGGGACCGCTCAAGCAGCCGACGGCAGGGGTGAGCACCACGGCGATGCATTGTCCAAGCGTGTCGTGCGGCAGGCCGAAAGCGGCGCATTCTCCGACCAGTCCCGTTTCATGAAGCATTTCTTCTATTTCCGTGGGACTGACGCGGTATCCCGACGTTTTGATCATTTCATCGCGCCGACCGATGAAGTACAGGAAACCGTCCCGGTCGCGTCGCACGGTGTCGCCCGAGAAAACCGCGATCTCCGGCGTCATCAAGTCTGAGGGGCGGCCCCCGGCATTCGGGGGCAGAGGTTTATATCGTTCGGCGGTTTTTTCGGGGTCGTTCCAGTATCCGAGACCGACCAATGCGCCACGTTGCACCAGTTCGCCCGGCTCGTCGGGCGCGCATTCGCTGCCGTCCTCGCGCAGTACGAGCACTTCGGCATTGGGAATCGCCTTGCCGATGGAACCGGGACGGCGGTCGATTTCTTCGGGAGGCAGGTAAGTGGCGCGGAAGGCTTCGGTGAGACCGTACATCAGGTAGGGCTTGGCCGAGGGCAGCAGGGCGCGCAGGCGATCCAGCGTGGCGCGCGGCAGATGCCCGCCGGTGTTGGCAAAGTAGCGCAGATGTTCTTCGATGCCCGTAGGCCACGCGAGTTGCGCGAGTTGTATCCAGAGCGGCGGCACGGCGGTCAGTCCGGTCACGCGCTCGTGTTCCATTGCTTTCAATACATCGCGCGGCAGCAGGTAATTGAGCAGCGCCACCCGCGCGCCCACGGCGAAAGCCGTGGTCAGTTGCGAGAAACCGGCATCGAACGACAGCGGAAGCGCCGCGAGCAATACATCGTCGGCGCGGTTTTCGAGGTAATGGGCAACGCTTTGCGCCCCGGCAACCATATTGCGATGGGACAACACTACGCCCTTGGGAAGTCCCGTGCTGCCCGAGGTATAGAGTATCGCGGTCATGTCGGCGTCGATGACGCGGTGACCGCGAACGCCCGGAGCCGATGCCAGCATTTCGTTCCATCCGTGCGTGGCGAATACGTGGGTGTTCGGCACGGCTTGCTGTGCGCCGGTCAGCACCAGATGGCGCAAATCGGGGCAGGTAGCGAGCGCCTCCGTGAGTCCGGTGAAGCGTTCGGGACTGGTGATGAGGGCGCATGCGCCGCTGTCGCGCAGGATATGGGCGACCTGCGCGGGTTTGAGGGCAGGATTGACCGGTATGAACGCCCCGCCTGCCGCCGCTGTGCCGAAACAGGCGATGACGGTCTCGAACCGCTTGTCGAGCCAGACGGCGACCCGTTCGGCTCGGGCAAGCCCCAAATGAACAAGGCCGCCCGCGAAGGCATCGACGGCGAGGGCAAGCCCCTGGTAATCCAGGGAAACCCCTCCCGCGCGCAGGGCGACGGCCTCGGGCGCGCGTGCGGCGGAAGAACGGATCAGGTGATGAAGGAGTGTCACGGGCATCGGAGAAGGCGTGCTGTATTGTCCATATTGAGAGTGTGGTTGAGCCTGAAAAAAGACTGCCTATAATAGCTGCCCCGCCCTTGCGGATGGGGGTTCCTTTGTGGGCGAAGCGAAGAGTATCGGAGTCTGGAATTGACGAATTTCAAATTGGAAGATATTGGGCGAGAAGTGCTGGCACTCGTGGACGAAGCCCTGGGCCTTGAAGGGCGCGCGCTGCTGTTTCAGCCCGACACGCCGCTCCTGGGCGCGTTGCCCGAATTGGATTCGATGGCAGTGGTGGGCATCCTGAACCTGTTCGAAGAACGTTTCGGTTTCATCATCGGCGACGACGAGATCGACGGCGCGACCTTTGCAACCGTGGAGACGCTGGTGGCGTTCGTGGCGGGTAAGCTGGGTTGAACCGTTTCGGGTCCAACCATTTCGAGGATATCCTCGAAATGGTTGACATCAGTCAGGAAGAGGCGACTCAATCGCTCCGAATCATCGTCCCGACCCCGTGATCGGTGAGGATTTCCAGCAACAGGCTGTGTTCCACCCGCCCGTCGATGATGTGTACCGACTTCACGCCGTTGCGTGCGGCCTCGAGCGCGGAGGAAATCTTGGGCAGCATGCCGCCGGACAGCGTGCCGTCGGCCACCATTTCGTCGATCTGAACCGGCGTGATGCCCGTGAGAAGATTGCCGGCCTTGTCGAGCACGCCGGGGGTGTTGGTGAGGAGCACCAGCTTTTCGGCCTTGAGCACTTCGGCGAGTTTGCCCGCCACCACGTCGGCGTTGATGTTGTACGTCTCGCCCGCCTCGCCCGCTCCGATGGGGGCGATGACCGGGATGAAATCGCCCTGATCGAGCAACGCAATCGGGCTGGGGTCGATCTGGATGATTTCGCCGACATGACCGATGTCGATCACATCACCCAGGGGTGCATCCTTCTTCTGGATCAGCAGTTTGCGGGCGCGGATGAAATTCGCGTCCTTGCCGGTCAGGCCGATGGCCTTGCCGCCGTTCTGGTTGATGAGATGGACGATTTCCTTGTTGACCTGACCGCCGAGCACCATTTCGACGACATCCATCGTCTCGGCATCGGTCACGCGCATGCCCTGCACGAATTCGCCCTTCTTGCCGACCCGCGCGAGCAGGTTTTCGATTTGCGGCCCACCGCCATGCACCACGACCGGATTGAGTCCGACGAGTTTGAGAAGGACGACATCGCGGGCGAAACAATCCTTGAGATGCGGATCGGTCATCGCGTTGCCGCCGTACTTGACGACGATGGTCTTGTGGGAAAAACGGCGGATGTAGGGCAGGGCTTCGGCAAGAATTTCGGCCTTCAGCGCGGGGGTGACAGTGGAAGACGGTGATGACATGAGGGTCTCTGGGCAATGATTGGGTATCGAAATCGACCGTCGGACGAAAAACACCGACGCAGTGCGCCGCATTCTAGCGCCACACTTCGCCGGTGTCGTGCCCGCTTGTCGATGTGCGTACCCGTAATTGATCCGTGCAGATGCCCGGTCAGTGCGTTAACATCACTATTTTTCCGGAGAATCCGTTCATGCGTGCATTGATGGCCGCGACAGCCTGTGTTTTGCTTATATCAGCCTGTGGCATCAAGGGGCCTCTCTATCTGCCGCCTGCCGACCCAACTCCCGCCGGGTCGCCTCCTGCCGAGGCGCCTCCCGCCGATATTGATCCGTCGCCCATCGACAGTCCGGAGTGAAACATCCATGAGCCAGGAATTTCCGCTTCCCATGCCAACGCTTGCCCGCAGCCCACAGGGGTTGTTGATCGAGCAGGTTGCCCTGACCGATATTGCCGCGCGCTTCGGCACTCCTGTGTATGTGTATTCGCGCGCGGCGCTCACAGAGGCTTTCGATGCGTACCGACGCGCGCTCGGGGCGCGGCGCTCGCTGGTGTGTTGCGCGGTCAAGGCAAATTCCAATCTCGGTGTGCTCTCGGTGTTCGCGCAACTCGGGGCCGGGTTCGATATCGTCTCGGGCGGGGAACTGGCGCGGGTGTTGGCGGCGGGGGGACGCGCAGATCGGGTGGTGTTCTCGGGCGTGGGCAAGAGTCGCACGGAAATGCGCCAGGCGCTGGAGGCGGGAATTCGCTGTTTCAACGTGGAATCCGCCGCCGAGCTTGAACGGTTGAACGAGGTCGCGGCACAGATGGGCCGGACGGCCCCCGTTGCGCTACGGGTGAATCCGGATGTCGATGCGAAAACGCATCCCTATATTTCAACGGGACTGAAGAGCAACAAGTTCGGGGTGGCGTTCGGGGAGGCGCTGGCGCTTTACCGGCGCGCGGCGGCTCTGCCGCATCTGCGGGTTTGCGGCATTGCCTGTCACATCGGTTCGCAATTGCTCGATGCCGCGCCGATGGCGGAGGCCGCAAGCCGGATGCTCGGCCTCGTCGATCGACTCGCGGCAGAAGGCATCCGCCTGGAACATGTCGACCTGGGCGGCGGACTGGGTATCCGCTATCGGGACGAAGCGGCCCCCACGGTGGACGCCTATCTCGCGCCGTTGCTGGAACTGTTCAAGGATCGGCCTGAAGAATTGTGCTTCGAGCCGGGGCGCTCGCTCACCGGAAACGCGGGCCTGCTGCTCACAAGGGTCGAGTATCTGAAACCGGGCGAGGAAAAGAATTTCGCCATCGTAGACGCGGCAATGAATGATCTGCTTCGCCCGTCGCTCTACAGTGGCTGGCATGCAGTGATGGAGGTTGTCGCGCGCGATGCGCCCAGGCGAACCGTCGATGTCGTGGGGCCGATTTGCGAGAGCGGGGATTTTCTCGCGCGCGACCGCGATCTGGCGGTGGAAGAAGGGGATTTGCTTGCGCTGCTGTCGGCGGGCGCTTACGGGATGAGCATGAGCTCCAACTACAATTCCCGCCCGCGCGCCGCCGAGGTGCTGGTCGATGGGCGGGAGATCCATCTCGTGCGCGCCAGAGAAACGGTGGAGTCGCTCTATGCGCTGGAATGTCCGCTGTCGTCGAGCCGGTCGTAGGCTTCGATGAAGGCACGGTTCAATGCCTGGCAAAGCCTGGAGCCCGTGGCCTTGATGCCGGCTTGGGCGCTCTGGCGCATGGTGTCGAGCAGCAGGGCGAGAAGCGCGAACAATTTGCCCCGGATTCTCGTCTGTTTGTCGGGCGCGCGCAGCATGTCCAGGTGTTGTTCGGATGTGCTGCGCAGGCACCCGTCGATCAGCGTTCGTACCTGGGCTTCATCCGTCCAGTCCAGGCCGAGCAGGATGCAGCATAGGGCGATTTCTTTCTCGATTTCCGCAACGGTTCGGTCGTAATGTCCAAATCCGGTCATTTCTCGTTGGGGTTGATGGTGATGTTGTCAAGATATGGCGTGACGCTTCCTACATTAACATTGTCATCGTTCGGGCGTGTGTTGTCCCGGTCGTTTTGCGCCTTCTTCGTTTCCGTGTTGGGCGCGTTGTTCCTTGCGCTCTCCCTCCTGGCGCAGGCGCATGCCGCCCAGATGGAGAGTCTGCCGCCCGCCGTGCGCATGGAACTGGAGCAGGCCCGTATCCCGGCGGACGCGGTGGCGGTGTGGGTTCAGCCGGTGGATGCGACACAGCCCGCGCTGGCGTTCAATGCCACGCGCCCGATGAATCCGGCCTCGGTGATGAAGGTGGTTACGACCTTCGCTGCGCTGGAGTTGCTGGGGCCGGAGCGAACCTGGACGACCCGCATCGCAACCAGCGGCGCCCTGCGGGAAGACGGCGTTCTGATGGGGCATGTTTACCTGGTGGGCGACGGCGATCCGGTGCTGACCTACGAGCGTCTCTGGCGGCTGCTGCGACGGCTGCGCAGTCTGGGTTTTTCCACGATTGGGGGCGATATCGTGCTCGATCGCTCGGCGCTGGTATTGCCCGAGCACGATCCCTTTGCCTTCGACGGACGTGGCCTGCGTCCATACAATAGCGGCGGGGATGGGCTGTTGATCCATTTCAATACGCAGGAACTGGCGCTTATCCCCGGCTCGCGTGCGCAGGATCCCGTAAGGCTGGTCGCAGAGCCGCCGCTGATGGGGGTAGAGATCGACAACCAGATCGTGACCTCCAATAAGAGTTGTGAGCCATGGTATCGAGATCTCGACGCGCGGATTGAACAAGGATCTCGCTTGACACTTACAGGCAGCCTGCCCGCCAGTTGCGGGCCGCGTACCTGGGCTACTTCGCCGCTTGCGCCGCCCGATTACGATGTAGGGATGGTGCGAGCCTTGTGGTGGGAGTTGGGCGGTGTGGTGCGCGGGCAGGTGCGAAGCGGCGTCATGCCCGTCGGCGCGCAAGTCCTGATTTCCGACGAGTCCGTGCCGCTGGGCGAGATCGTGCGCACCATGAACAAATGGTCGAGCAACGTCATTGCCCGACAATTGCTGGCCCAGGTGGGGCGCGAAAGTTTCGGGTCGACTGCCGATGCCGGGATGTCCGCCGACATGGTGGCCGCTGGCGCCGAGGCCGCGCGCAAGAGTCTGGCCTGGGCGGGCATCGACGTTTCCGGACTGGAGGTCGACAACGGTTCGGGGCTGTCCCGCAACGCCCGCATCCGCGCGGACAGTCTCGGGACTTTGTTGATTCGCGCCTGGCAACGTCCGTGGATGCCGGATTTCATCGCTTCGCTGCCTGTGGCCGGACGCGACGGCACGGCGCGTCGCCGCCTGGACGGTAGTTCGGCGAGCGGGCGGGCGCACCTGAAGACGGGCACGATCAATGATGTGAGAGCCATCGCGGGCTACGTGCTCGATCAGAACGGGCGTCGTCAGGCCGTGGTGATGATGGTCAATCACCCCGAGGCTGCCAATTCGAGAAAGGCGCAGGATGCGCTGATCGAGTGGGTCTGGTCGGGGATGCCGCAGGCGGCAAAGCCCGCGCCTGCGCCGATACGCAGCAAGCCGCAGCCAGATTCCAGGCGCCTGCCGCCGCTGCGCGGCAAACGGTGACGTTGGGGCGACTCACAAGGAGAGGAAGCAGGAAGGAAGGAGCAATCGGCATAAGGCGCGATTGCTCCATCCACCGTTTGACTTCCTCCCTTGTCGGGTCTCCCCCTCCTAGTTTTTCTTCCTGAGAATTTCCGCTTCGTCGTTGTTGGACACGCCCGCTGCGTTGGCTTCATCGGTGTCGATGTGAAACTCGCGGAAGTGGCCTTCGCCTGAACGAATGAGCACGTCCTCGAAGATCAGCGGCCTTTTGCCGTAGACCTTGACGTCGACGAGATCCTTGTCCTGAAGCCCCGCTTCCCTGGCCTGTTCGGGCGAGAGATGGATATGGCGCAGCGCGACGATTGCGCCGGATTCCAGTTCGACTTCGCCCTTGGGTCCAACGAGCTTGACACCGGGAGAGCCTTGCAGCTTGCCGGATTCACGCACCGGGGGATCGATGCCGAGCGCGCGCGCGTCCGTCAGGGAAACTTCGACCTGCGTCTGCGGGCGGGTCGGCCCGATGATGCGGATGTTTTTGAACGAACCCTTGGGGCCGACGATGTCGACCTGTTCGTGCGCGGCATACTGACCGGGTTGTACAAGCTCCTTGTAAGGCGTGAGCTTGTGTCCCTCGCCGAACAGGGCTGCCAGCGCCTGCTCGGACAGATGCAGGTGCTTGTTCGAGATGCCAACGGGTACTTTGTAGCCCATGATTTTCTCCGTGAAAGGTTTTTAATTACATGTTCAGCAGTTCGGCGGTATAGCGGGCGATCATGCCTTCTTCGTTGGTGGGCACGACGGCGACGATGACCCGGCTC
>WRNU01000146.1 GCA_009776435.1 Betaproteobacteria bacterium
TCTACGCTGAAATTGACCGGGCATAAAATCGAAAGTAATCCGCAAGAAAGGTGGCTGGATATTGAGTGGCTTATTCATAAAAGAACTGACGAAGGAAAAATAAAAACAAGCAGTGGCGAGTCAATCAAGGCATGGATATTGACTCATGAAGAATATACTGCATTGGTCGATCATAAAAACATTCCAGTGGTCGATCTTGAGCAGACACAGGATCAGTCTGAATCATCATATTCTGAAATCCCCAAAGAATCAATTTCTCAAGAATTGAATCCAGCAGTTGAAGCGTATTATGCAGAAGATTTTGAAACGGCCATTGCACTGGCTGAACCTTATCGGAAGCATTCTGAAATGCTCACACGTAGAGATGCCCTGCATTTATGCGCGATGGGAAAATGCAGACTAAAACAATGGACAGAAGCTTATGCTGATTTCGATGAAATTTTTGAATTGGAGCCAAACGTACACAACGCTATGCAATTGGCGACAACATCGGTTATGATAGGCGATCTGTTTTGTGGCGAAACCTGGTTTAAGCGCGCCGATGAATTAAATCTTGAGCACAAGGAAGTCCTTCCAGTTAAGTTAAGAACTCATTTTCTCTCAGCCCTGAAACAATCGAAAGAATTTGCTGCAGCAAAGCCTTATATGGATTGGGTTGCCGATGGTTATCGAGCACTTGTTACTACGGATGACCATTTTCTTGATGCAAGAGGTTTCCCAAATTTTGACACCTTTTTGGAAAAATCTTTACGTATTCTGCAGGCCATCGCCTCAAAAGAAGAGATTCAGGCTTGGTATGAAGATCTTCATCAAGGAGTCGATAAAGAGGGGAAAGCGGCTATTGAAGACTTTCTCAGAGCATCTGGTTACATTTAACAGGTTGCTCAAAAACCCTATGAGTGCGCACAGATCGGCGAAGCGAAGTCGCTTCAATCCACTCACCGCATGGATCCTGCGTCTTCGCGCAGGATGACAGGCGGTGGATGCAGCACTGTAGGTTGGGATGAGCGTAGCGAATCCCAACCTACAGTGCTCCCAAGAACGGTAGACCAACGTATCAAAACAGTTGACATTTGATTTCGCGTTGGACAGAATAAACGCATATTTCAAACAAAGGATCAAGACAATGCCATACATGGCAACCATCCAGGCGTGTGAAGCAAAGGTCGGGGAGTGGGTCGCTGCTGGGGCGGATGCTTCCCATTCTTCAGAGGCAGTAAGAAAAGGATGCGCCGCAGCAGTCAAGGCACTGACTGGCGCTCCTCAGACAAGCCTCTGGCGGCGTGGAAAAAAGGTAAAAGGCAACAACATTCTGCCGGGAACTGCAATCGCCACATTTCCCACCAAAGTCGGCACGGTTTTTATGTTCAAAGGACATGCGGCCATATTGGCTGAAATCCACGCTACGGGTTTGGTGGTGTACGATCAATACAATACTCCCGAAAAACCCTTTGGTAAAAGAACCATTAAGTTTGTATGCGGCGGCTACGTATCCAATGATGGAGAAGCATTTTATGTCATCGAAGCCGTGCAAGATCCTCTCACTACGAATCCTGCGCTTTGCAGTTCGACATCAACATTCTAATGAGAATAATATGCGCTACAAAAGACTCTTGGCGTTCTCAGTTTGCCTCACCGCGCAAGCGGTCTATGCCGATGAAATGGATCTGAATAAAGCGAAATGGATTTGTCCATCATCTGTCACAGTGCATGGAACCGAACACAAGCTTGAATCTCTCGCTATATTTGACGGCCCTCCAGAACAATTAGCATCACTGGTAGCGGAACCAAGAAAAGGGGCACAATACCGCAGACTGGAAAGCAGAAATATCTATATGGTATGTCGATATAAAGATCTTTCAGAGGGATATGTAATACACGCAAAAAATGCCACATTTTGCGGAACGAGACGATCTAAAGACAGTCTCCTCCAAGGCGCTTGTTGGGATACACCTTCTCCATGATATGGAGAGATGCCTGATTGTGGGTTGGATAATGCCCGAACCAGTCATCGCTATTTTGACCGCAAAAAAAACGGATCCGAAGAGCCGTTCAAAGATAAGCGTCCAGTTGATGCCGTCTTGCAGGATTTTCCTTGAGCTTTGATATTGAGCGTCCGCGTAATCAAATAAGCGGACGCTCAATATGCCTCCCTATCAAGCCCGAGACCCAGGTCGTAAATTTTCCCCTGAGAGCTCGTAGGTTGGGATGAGCGTAGCGGATCCCAACCTACGAGCTCTCGCTGCGCCCCGAAGAAACCGCCATCAGGCGCACAAGCACGCAGGGGCAGGTTTAACAGGTTGCTCAAAAACCCTATGAGTGCGCACAGATCGGCGAAGCGCCACTGTCATTGCAGCGCGTAGCGAAGCGAAGTCGCTTCAATCCACACATCGCATGGATCCTGCGACTTCGCGCAGGATGACAAGCGGTGGATGCTTAAGTTGTTCAGAGGTTCCTTAAGAGATCAACGCATCCGCTGCCGGAATTCCTCTGCGAGCCGGGCAAGTTGCGCTGTCGAGTCGTCCTGCTCGCCAACCTTGCCCGAAGCGAGCGCCCGCGCGATTTCCTTGCCGTGTTCCACGCCATATTGATCGAACGGATTGATGCCCCAAATCCAGGCTTGCACGAAAACCTTGTGCTCGTAGAGCGCGAGTAGTGCGCCGAGGTGGAAGGGATCGAGCCGGGGCAACATGATCGTGGTGCTGGGTTGGTTGCCTTCGCAGACGAGATGAGGGGCAAGCTGTTCGATTTCAGCGGCAGGCAGATTACGGCGGGTGAGCGTGGCGCGGGCGGCATCGAGGTCCCGGCCTGCCATCAGCGCGGCAGCCTGGGCAAGGGCATTGTCGACGAGGATGCGCTGGCGCAGGTCGCCGTCTTCACCGACCGGAACGATGAAGTCGAGTGCAACCTTGCGGGTTCCCTGGTAGAGCAGTTGATGAAACGCATGCTGGCCGATGGTCCCGGCAGCGCCCCAGATGATGGGGGCTGTGTCGGCTTCAGTGCGACTGCCATCGCGCAGGACGTGTTTGCCGTTGCTTTCCATTTCGAGTTGCTGGAGCCAGCCCGGAAAGCTGCGCAACCCATGCGCGTAGGGGAGCGCGGCTACGCTCTGAATGCCAAGAAAACTGCTGTTCCATAGCCCGATGAGTCCCAGCCAGACGGGCAGGTTCTGCTCGAAGGGAGTAAGACGAAAGTGATCATCAATGATCCTGCCGCCCACGAGAAAGTCGTCGAACATGCCGCCAATGGCGACGAGCAAAGGCAGGCCGATGGACGACCACACCGAATAACGACCGCCAACCCAGTCGGGCAGGGGAAAGACACGATCAGGCCGAACGCCGAAAGCGACGGCGGCTTCCAATGCGTTGCTGACCGCAGCGAAGTGTTCACCAATGTCGATGTCCTCGCCGAGTTGCGCGCGCAGCCATTGACGGGCGGCTTCGGCATTGGCAAGTGTTTCCGGGGTATTGAAACTCTTGGAGGAGATCACGAACAGCGTACTGGCGGCATCGGCGTGGGCAAGCACGGTGTCGAATTCACGCGGATCAACGTTGGCAACGAAATCGACTCGCGCCAGCTCGATCCCGCCGACGATGTTGCCGCGTGGATCGGCAAGGGCTTCGACTGCGAGCCGGGGGCCGAGGTCGGAACCGCCGATGCCGAGATTGATCAGGTGGTGGATGGTTTTTCCGGTGCTGCCGGTGAGCAGCCCTTCCCGCAGGTCGAACGCGAAGGTACGCATGGCGCGGGTATCCGTTTCGCTGCCGGGTGGAGGAGGGCATCCGCCACGCATGGACATGTGGGAGGCGGCGCGTTTTTCGGTGAAGTTGACCGCCTCGCCGTGGAAGAGACCGTGAATGCCTTCAGACAACCGTGCATCACGCGCAAGCCCGATGAGGTCGGCGAGAATCTCATCGTCGAACTGCTGTTTGGAAAAATCCACGATCAGCGCGGTTTGATCGAGTTCAGTCGGATTTTCAAAGATCCGGGTGAACCGGCTGGCACGATCCGGATCATTGGCGAATAGGGTGGAAAGCGGTCGATCCGCAAGCCGACGCGCGTGAGCCGTAAGTGCCGACCACGCAGGCAGATGTTGTGGCGGGGTGAAAGCGCCTCTGTCACTCATGATGCGGGCGAGTATAAAGGTACAGAGCCTCGAATTGCTTGCGGCTGCCGCGCTGGAAAGACCAGGCAGGTTCCTTGCCTTCGAGTTCGTCGGGCTTTTTGCCTCTGTGGTCGGTGTAGATCAGCAGCAAACGGCACGGCGAGGCAAAGCCGTCCTGGACGGGCAGGGGGCGTTGGCCCACGTAGTAGTCGAGCATGCTTCGGATCGATGTGGATAGCTTGCCGCTGGCGAAGCATTCCCCGGCATATGGGGCGAGAGCCTTGTTGAGGGACTCCCCCATTGCCCGGTAGCTACGGGTATGATCGAACCACTGCATCAGCAGTGCGACTGCCAGACACCACAGCATCGTCATCCCCATTGCCCAGTTCGTGGCGCCGCGCGACGGGCGACGCGGCGCGCCCCAGGCGAGACAGAACCACAGCACGCAGATACTGATGCCGAGCAGGGTTTTGGGAAATATGCCGGTAAGCGCAAATTCCGGCGCGGCGCGAGCGATGTGGCGGGCAAGCCCGGTCGGCCACGCAAAGACCTGGGCCGACCAGGCAATCCAGACCAGGATGGCGAACACGCCGAACGTCATCGCCGAGAACCAGTCGAAGGCACTGGCCGCGCCTCGGCGCAGCGTGGTAATGCCCCCGGCGGCCAGCAATGCCATCGCCGGCAGGAGTGGAAGCGCGACAGGTTGTGATCGATCGGAAGAAAACACCAGATGGATCAACGCGAACACGGTAGCCAGCAGCGGCAGCAGCCAGCGCAACTGAAAAAGCCGGCTGCGCTCGTGCCAGAGCGACCAGAGCGCCAGCGGCCAAAGCGGCCACAGGAACCAGCCCATCAGCTTGAGGAGCCGGATGAGGCCATTGATGGAGACATCTCCCCCAGCGATTTGCTGCCATTGAGCATGTCGCCAGACGGCGAAGAGTTCCGGCTCTTGCAGGTGGAGCAGGAGCGGCCAGATTCCCCCCAGGCACACGGCCAGGGTCAACCCGGCAAGCAGGCTGCCGCTGGCGCGGTGATTGCGGCATTCGGGGCTGATGATGATGGCAACGGCAAACAGCGGCGCGGTCAGCAGCATTCCGGGAATGCCGCCCGCAAGCATGGCCAGCGCGCAACCCAACCCAGCTTGCAGGCTGCCCATCAATGGGCGCTCGGGCACGCGCGAGATACCGTTGAGGACGAGGGCCACCATTGCCATCAGGGCAAGGAGCGGTTGCGTTTCGTGGGAATGCAGGACGAGGCCGAGGCAGCCGAGGGTGAGGAGCGCCGCTGGCGTGCGGGTCGGTCGGCCATACAGACGCTCGGCGCTGCGGGCAACCCAGTAGACGGCCAGCGCAGTGAAGATGGCGCTTGCCAGCCGTGCGCCCTCGTGGGGGGCAAGCACGCTGCTGGTGATGAACGCCAACAGCGCCGCGCACCAATAATAAAGCGGTGGGTATTCGAGGAACGGTTCGCCCCCGAGTTGCGGGAAGAGCAACCCCTCATTCTGGAGCATCGAGTATACCGAGCCAAAATAACGAATATCGTCGCCACGCCAGGGATCGTGCCCGGTCAGGCCGGTCAGCAGATAAAAACCGATGAGCAAAGACAGTCCCACCGTGCCATACAGGCGGCGTTGCAGGAGGGTAGCAGGCGGGGATTGAGGCTCTTGGAACATGCAGGCGTGGAAAATATTGCGTTGCGGGTGTTGCATTGTAACGGCTGTGTCCGTGCATTGCCCGTTCTGCATGCACGATCTGGAACACAAAAGCGCGTTTTACCGAGTCGCGCCATTTTTTTGTCCGCACTTCCATCGCTCTGGAAAACGGGTTATTCTTCCGGCCCCTGTCGGCAATCGTCGGCAGCCTCGCGCCCGTAGCTCAGCTGGATAGAGTACTGCCCTCCGAAGGCAGGGGTCGTGCGTTCGAATCGCGCCGGGCGCGCCAGTAACCCTTATTGCCGTTCTGGCATTGCTGGTGTCAAAGATCGTTTGGGATCGGTTCCCATTCCCAAAAAGCGGGTTTGCCTTTGCTCACAAGTGCTGCGTGTTCGAGGTGCTTTTCCGCTAGAATCCAGCTTCTTTTCCATAGACACAGACACAACATGGCTCTGATCGTACAGAAGTACGGCGGCACCTCGGTAGGCAACCCCGACCGGATCAGGAATGTCGCCGGGAGAATCGCAAAATTTCATGGCGAGGGACATCAACTCGTCGTCGTCGTTTCCGCGATGAGCGGCGAAACCAACCGGCTGATCGCTCTTGCCAAGGAGCTGACACCGACACCCGATCCACGCGAACTGGACGTGGTGGTGTCCACCGGCGAGCAAGTCACCATCGGTCTGCTCGCCATGGCTTTGCAAGCGGCGGGCGTTCCCGCGAAGAGCTATACCGGCGGACAGGTGAAGATTCTCACCGACGATGCCCACACCAAGGCGCGCATCCTCGGCATCGACGATGCCGCCATCCGTAGCGATCTGTCCGAAGGCAAAGTCGTCATCGTGGCCGGATTCCAGGGGGTCGACGTCGGCGGCAACATCACCACCCTCGGTCGCGGCGGTTCCGACACCACCGGCGTGGCGCTAGCCGCCGCCCTGAAAGCCGACGAATGCCAGATATACACCGACGTCGACGGCGTCTATACCACCGATCCGCGCGTCGTTCCCGAAGCGCGCAAGCTGGATGTCATTACCTTTGAAGAAATGCTGGAGATGGCCAGCCTTGGCTCCAAGGTACTGCAAATCCGTTCCGTCGAATTCGCCGGCAAATACAAAGTCAAGCTGCGTGTGCTCTCCAGCTTTGAAGAAGAAGGGCAGGGCACGCTCATCACCGTTGAGGAAAACAAAAACATGGAACAACCCGTCATTTCCGGAATTGCTTTCAATCGCGACGAAGCCAAGATCACCATCCAGGGCGTTCCCGACCAGCCCGGCATTGCCTACCAGATACTCGGCCCGGTTGCCGACGCCAACATCGACGTCGACATGATCATCCAGAACTCCGGGCATGGCGGCACAGCCGACTTCTCCTTCACCGTCGCCCGTGCCGATCTGGACAAAACCATCGGCGTGCTCGATCGCGTCAAGACCGTCATCAACGCCAGGGGCATCGAGTCCGACAAAACCCTGTGCAAGGTTTCGATCGTTGGGGTCGGCATGCGCTCGCATCCGGGCGTGGCCGCGAAAATGTTCCGCACCCTCTCGGAGGAGGGCATCAACATCCTCATGATCTCCACCTCCGAGATCAAGATTTCCGTCGTCGTCGAAGAAAAGTACCTCGAACTGGCGGTACGGGTGCTGCACAAGGCGTTCGATCTCGATCGCCTTGCCTGAGGGAGAGACGGAGCGCAAAATTGACCGGCGGGCGGCAAGCCGATATAGTGCCGCCTTCCTGTAATGGAGACGTGGCCGAGAGGTCGAAGGCACTCCCC
>WRNU01000147.1 GCA_009776435.1 Betaproteobacteria bacterium
TGCCGCCGCGCTTGCCGCCACAGCCGCCACAGCCGTTACCGAATAAGGCATAAAGCGGGCGGTTCGACGCCTGGCGATGTCGCCTGCAATCGTTCGTGGGAAATCGTGCTGTACTTTCGCCGAATTTCTGTAACACTTCAGACATGGCTTCGCGCACGATTCCCTGGCTCGACGATGTGGCCGATTTCCCCGATGCCGCCTCGGCTCTGCAGGAACCCAACGGTTTGGTTGCTGCCGGGGGCGCGCTCTCGCCCGAGTGGCTGCTTGCCGCATACCGGCGGGGGCTTTTCCCGTGGTTCAATGAAGACGAACCCATCCTTTGGTGGAGTCCCAACCCGCGCCTCGTTCTCTTTCCGCATGAAATCAGGATTCGCCGTTCATTGCGGCGAATCCTGCGACAGCATCGCTTCGAGGTACGCATCGACACCGATTTCCCTGCCGTCATCGCTGCCTGCGCGAAACCGCGCGAATCCGGCGCAGGAACCTGGATTCTTCCGATCATGCAGGCTGCCTACTGCCGGATGTTCGAGCTAGGCCATGCCCATAGCGTCGAATGTTGGCTCGAAGGTCGACTGGTGGGCGGGCTTTATGGCATGGCGCTCGGTCGCGTGTTTTTCGGTGAATCCATGTTTTCGCTCGAAACCGACGCTTCCAAGGTGGCGCTCACCCATCTGGCAAGGTTGCTTGCGGCAAAGGATTTTGCCATGATTGATTGCCAGATGAGTACTGCGCACCTGCGTTCGATGGGCGCGCGGGAAATTTCCCGCGATGAGTTTTGCGCTGGACTCGAACGCTGGGTATCATTCATTGAGCCGCCTCGGCGCTGGCCTGCCGATCTGGCGGCATCGATTGACTGGAACGAAGCCGCCGTGGCTTGAGGCATCCATGCGCCAGAACGACAATTTCTCTCCGATCCACTTCTACGCCACGGCGCCGTACTCCTGCTCGTACCTGCCGGAGCGCACGGCGCGCTCGCAAGTTGCGCTGACCAAGGTCGTCGAGACGCCCGGCCTGCCTCCCGAAACCGACCTGAACCCCGATCTGGCCATCGCTTACGGGTCGCTACTCGTGCAGCATGGTTTTCGGCGTAGCGGCACATTCATCTACCGTCCGCATTGCGACGATTGCCATGCCTGCGTGCCGGTACGTCTGCCCGTGGAGCGTTTCATCCCGGATCGCGCCCAGCGCCGCGCCATACAGCGCCATGCCGGGCTTGCCGTCCATGTCTGTCCTCCGGTGTACAGCGAGGAGCATTTCCTCCTCTATCAGCGTTACCTGCACACGCGCCACCCCCTGGGAGGAATGGACGAGGACAGCCGCGAGCAATACCAGCAGTTTCTGCTGCAAAGCCCGATCGAGACTTTCTTCGTTGAATTCCGCGAGAGCCGTATCCTGCGCATGGTCTGCGTCATCGACAAGCTCAAGGATGGTCTTTCCAGCGTCTACACCTTTTTCGACCCCGATCTGCCGCGCGCCTCACTCGGAACCTATGCCGTATTGTGGCAGATCGACGCCTGCCGTCAGGCGCGCCTGCCTTATCTGTACCTCGGCTACTGGATCAGGGAAAGCCGCAAGATGGCCTACAAGACCCGCTTTCGTCCCATCGAGGGCTATCGGGAAGGGTATTGGCGGGAGATTGAAGTCGTTGAACCCGGTGAGGTACCCTCGCCGTAAAGGAACCTCCACAATCAGGATTACAGCTTATCGACGAAGAAAACGATACGGGGCGGTAGCTTTCTTCATGCTTTTCCGAAGGGCTTCGCGCGGATCATCGCCGAGGCGGTGCATATCCACCCAAAAAGCCTCCTTTGCCGCTTTTTGACCAATGAATGAAGAGACGCCACGTTCCCCCGCGAATCTGCGCCTGAGACGGTTGCGCCGCCTGCTGGGCGTCGTCGTCGTCGTTCTTGTCGTATCCGCGTTCGCGTGGCTTTTCACCACGGAATCGGGTTTTCGGACGCTGCTGGGCGCAGCGGGGGTTTTCAGCGGTGGCGCATTGCGCGCCGAAGGCATCGACGGCGCTTTGCGCGGCCCGTTTTCCGTGGCGCGACTGACCCTGGATTTACCGGAAGCGAAGATCGAACTCTCCGGGCTGACCTGCGATTGGCAACCGTCCGATCTCTTTGCCCGAAAACTCGCCGTCACCCGGCTGCGGATCGAACAGGTCGATGTTTTCCTGCGGGAGACTTCTCCGTCTTCCGAGCCGCCGACTCTGCCGGAGAGCCTGCGACTGCCTCTCGCTGTCGACCTCACGGCGCTGGAAATCGACCGGTTGAGACTCGTCGGCCACGACCCGGAAGCCGTCACCGCCGGAGAAAACGATTCCGAGCCGTTGCTTACCCTGTCCGAAGGCCGTCTTTCCCTGACCGGCGATGCCGAGCGGTTTCATCTGCGGCAACTGGCGGCGACCTTGCCGCAAGGGCGTGTGGACGCCAAGGCTGAACTCGGCGCGATGCCTCCTTACGCCCTGCGTGCCAGCGGACGCCTTGAAGGCGAAGAATTCTCGGCGCAACTCGACGGCGAGGGCAGCCTTGCTGAGCCGGTGCTGCGGTTACAGGCACAGGGCCGGGGGATGCAAGGGCAAGTGACGCTCGTCGCCACGCCGTTCGATCCCTTGCCGCTGAAAACGCTCGAACTCGACATCGACAAGGTCAACCCCGCTACGTTTGCGTCCGATTTGCCGCGCGCGGATTTACGGCTACAGGCGAATCTTGCGACAGGTGTTGCGAACGGCGGGCCGGTTCTGCGCGGTCCGGTGCGCGTCGGCAACAGTCGGCCCGCACCGCTCGATGCAGGTGGGTTGCCCATGTCGGCGTTGAGCATGGAAGCCAGCATCAGTGCGTCGCTGGACGAACTGCGGCTCGACGATCTCACGCTCGAAGGCGGAGGCGGCAAGCTCCTGGGCTGGTTGCGCTGGCACAAGGCATCCGAAAGAAATGAAGCCGCCGACTCCGATGCCGCGCTCCCTGCGGGCTTCGGGCGGATCGAAGCCAATGTCAGCGCCAAGGGCATCGACCCGGCCCGCGTCGATAGCCGCCTGCCTTCCCGTCGCGTCGATGTTCGCCTGGAAGCTGACGCCACCGAAGCGCGCCAGCAGGGCAAGCTCTCGCTCAGTACCGGTGGAATGCGGGTGGAGGGCAAGGCCGAGATTGTGGCAAGCGCCGTGGGCGCGCCGGTGTTCGTGCTGCACCTGGACTTGCACGATTTCAACCCTGCGGCGTTTCATCCCGATTCTCCTCCGGCATCGATCAAACTGCATGCCGCGTTGAGCGGTACGCTGGCCGAAAAGCCGGTCATCGCCGTGCACTACACGTTTGGCGAGAGCCGTTTCAATGGCCGCCCGCTCGCGGGCAGCGGTTTGCTTACCTGGGATGGCGCACACGTGCGCAATGCCGATCTCGGGTTCGACATTGCGGGAAACCGGCTCAAGCTTGCCGGAGCCTGGGGCGAAATCCACGATCAACTGACTTTTGAACTCGATGCCCCCCGGTTGGATAACGTCGGATTCGGGCTGAAAGGGCGGCTGCGCGCCAGCGGCCTCATCACCGGTGCGTTGCAAGCCCCGGCGGGAACGTTGAAAGTCGATGCCGAACAACTCCACCTGCCCGATGTGCTGGAAATCGCCTCGCTTGCGGGCGAAGCGCGCGTCGAAGCCGTGGACAGCGGCACGTTGTCCCTGTCGCTGAAAGCCTCCGGACTGACGGCGGGGGAGGCGCGCTTTTCCACGATCGGACTCACGGCGGACGGACGGCGTGACCGGCACCAGATTCATGTCGAAGTCGCCGGAGAACTCGATAAGGATCCCATTACCCTCAAAACCGCGCTGGAAGGCGGCTTGAAGGAAACCCGCTGGACGGGCCGGATCGCCGCGCTGGAAAGTGGCGGACTCTGGTCGTTTCGGCTGCGCGCTCCGGCGACGCTGGAAGTGGGCCTCGTCCCGGAAGAATTCGTTCTGCTCGATGCCGAGTTCGATCTCCACCTCAACCTCGGCAACGCAAGCAGTGCCCGAAATGCATCCCGAAGTACAGGCCGAAACGCAGATACCCCTGTCGAACCGGGCCGTCTCCATCTCATCGAAACGCGCTGGCAAAACGACGCCGCCGTCCTGCGCGGCAAGCTGACCGGCTTTCCGGCGACCCGTATTCCGGGGCTGGAACGCAGCGGGCGGCGTAGCCCGTTGATTCTCGGGGCGGATTGGGATATGCGGCTCGGCGACAATGTCGAAGGGCAGGCGCGGATTTTCCGCGAGTCGGGCGATTTTTCCGTGCGTGGCGAACTCTCCACCCGGCTCGGCCTGGAACGCTTCGAGACAAGCCTCGTTGCCCAACAACGAAAACTGACGCTGACTCTTGACACGAACGGACGCGAAGTCGGCGAACTCGGTATTACGTTCGAGGCGGGGATCGAACGCGCCGGGCGAGGCTGGCGGCTCGCTCCCCATGCGCCGCTCTCCGGCACAGCCCATCTCGACATGCCTTCGATCGCCTGGCTCGGGCGGTTGTTGCGCGAAAACGTTGAAATCGGCGGCTCGCTGGCGGCCGACATCACCCTTTCCGGCACGCCGGAAGCCCCGCGCCTGCGGGGACAGGTCAAGGGGGGGGAACTGCAACTTTCCTTTGTCGACCAGGGGCTGCTGCTCGCGGGCGGCCAGTTGGAAGCCGGATTCGTCTACCGTGACGACCGGCAGAGGTTTCGCCTCACCAGGCTGGAATTTGAATCGCCCAACCGCGTCAAACCCGCCGATAAACGTCTGCCCGTCAATGAGCTCACCGCCACGCCGGGACGCCTGCGCGTGACAGGGGAAATTGGCTTCGGTGGTCGGGAAGGGGCGTCGCAACGCGGGCGGTTCGAATTCACCGCCGAACGTCTGCCCTTGTTGCAACGCACCGATCGCTGGCTCATCGTCTCCGGCGAAGGAAAGGCCGATTTGCATGACATGGCGCTCGATGTTCAGACTCAACTGCGTGCCGATGCCGGATACATCTCGATCGAAGACATGCCGCCTCCGAGTCTGAGCGATGACGTGATCGTGCGCAGCAGCAGTGACGATGAGGATGAAAGCGACGCCTCCTCCTCCAGGGGGATTGCCATTGCCGGCAACATCTCCGTCGATCTCGGACGCACGCTCTACCTCTCCGCCTTTGGGGTCGACACCCGCCTCATGGGTAAGCTGGATGTGCAACTGCGCCCCTACGACTCCCCGCGCGCGCAAGGCGTCATCCGTACCGTTGGCGGAACCTGGCGCGGCTATGGGCAGCATCTCAAGATCGAACGTGGCGCCATCACCTTCCAGGGGGACCCTGTCAATCCGGCCATCAACATCACCGCCATGCGCCGGGGGCTGGAAGTCGAAGCGGGCGTCATGATTACCGGCGACGTTCATCACCCCCAGGTCAAGCTCGTCTCCGAACCCTCCGTGCCCGAGCACGAAAAGCTTTCCTGGCTCATTCTCGGTCGCGCGCCGGACTCGGGCGGCAGCGACATGGCCCTGCTCCTGCCTGCGGCCCAGGCGCTGTTCGGCGCTTCCAGCGGCAGCACGACGGAAGATATCGGCAGCAAACTCGGATTCGACACCTTCACCATCGGGCAGGGGGAACTCAACAGCATGCGCCGCAACGCCACCAGCAAGGTCGTGGGCGGCGGCTCCCGGATCAGTGCCGGCCCGACGACGGAAAACGAGGTTGTCACCGTGGGCAAACGGCTTACCAACGACCTTTCCCTGTCCTTCGAGCAAAGCCTTGGCGGCGCGGAATCCCTCGTCAAACTCACCTATAGCATCAGCCGCGAACTGTCGCTCATTGCGCGGGGCGGAACCGACAATGCCCTGGATGTGTATTACACCTATGTCTTCCGCAGCAAGGAATGGCGGGAGAGGCAAAAAGCGAGAGAAAAAGAGAGGGAGAAAGAGAGGGAGAACGAAGACAGGATCAGCGCAATCTCGCCGTGAACGTGTTCGACTCGTGTCCAAATGTGGCACGATGGCGAGCCATCATTCAGATGGTACAAATTTGCGGTGCATTGTCATGCATCGTAGTATGTTTGTTTTGATCCATGACAGCTTCTCATGCGCCATAATCCTTGTTAAATGACTGACATTCTGCAAGAAATCCTCGCCGTCAAAGTCCGGGAAGTCACTACGGCGCGCGTTCGTTTGCCCTTCGTCGAGATGCAGGCGCGGGCGCGCGATGCCGCGCCCGCCCGTGACTTCACTGCCGCTCTACGCGCCAGGCTGGAGAGAAAGCTCTCGGCGGTGATTGCCGAAATCAAGAAAGCCAGCCCTTCCAGGGGGGTGATTTGCGAGAACTTTCAGCCCGCCGAGACTGCCGCAACCTACGCTGCCCACGGCGCGGCCTGTCTTTCCGTGCTGACCGACGTGTCCTTTTTCCAGGGTTCATTCGATGCGCTGAAAGCCGCTCGCGCCGCCTGCGAAATTCCCGTCCTGCGCAAGGATTTTCTCATTGATCCTTATCAGGTCTTCGAGACGCGCGCGATGGGGGGCGATGCCATTTTGCTCATCGCCGCCGCGCTCTCCGATACCCGGATGCAGGAGTTTACCGCCATCGCGCACGAACTGGGCATGGCCGTACTCGTCGAGACCCACAACGGCGAAGAGATTGAACGCGCGCTGCAACTGGATACCCCGCTCATCGGCATCAACAACCGCAATCTCTCCACGTTTGAAGTATCAACGCAGACCACGCTGAAGCTGCGTGCGCGCATTCCGCCCGATCGCATCGTGATTGCCGAGAGTGGCATCGGCACGCAGGAAGACGTGGCAACCCTGCGCGCGGCGGACGTGCACGCCTTCCTCGTGGGCGAGGCTTTCATGCGCGAGGAAGAACCGGGGCAGGCGCTGGCAGAGTTGTTCGGACTGTAGGACAGTCTTCCGGATCGTTGCATCCTCGTTTGCTCCTGCGCTTCCGGAAAGCCATCCGGTTTTTGCGTAATCCAATGCCGGGACTGTCCCGCCTGCCGGGGGGCGCTTTATATCGTGCCAGTCCTCCATGCTCCGTAGCGCGATGTCTGGAACACGGATCGAACGCAATCCTCGCCAATTATGACGAGGTAACTCGTTATGGGTTTGTTCTGTGTGTAACCGTGCATAATGAGCATTAGCACTCTTCGGTATAGAGTGCTAAAATACGACGTTGAGGAGGTTCCCCATCCATGAATCATGTTCTGTCGTTTCCCGTTCCATGCGCCGTTGGCAGCATTGACCAGTACATTGGCTCGGTCAATCGCCTGCCCATGCTCACCGAGCAGGAAGAGATGGATTTGGCCACGCGCCTCAGGGAGCATGGCGATCTCGACGCGGCGCGGCAGTTGATCGTCTCGCACCTGCGGCTGGTGGTGTCCATCGCGCGCGGTTATCTCGGTTACGGGTTGCCGCATGCCGACCTGATCCAGGAGGGCAACGTCGGTCTGATGAAGGCGGTCAAGCGGTT
>WRNU01000148.1 GCA_009776435.1 Betaproteobacteria bacterium
ATAAGGTGACNGGGTGCGATGCCAACGTGTACCCGCCGATGAGCGAGCAGCTCGAATCGGCGGGCATCGCGCTCACCGAAGGGTTCGATGTCGGCCAGATCGGCCTCAAACCGGACGTTTTCGTCATCGGTAACGCCATCTCCCGTGGCAATCCCCTGCTGGAAGCGATTCTCGACCAGGGATTGCCCTACGTATCCGGCCCGCAGTGGTTGTCAGAATACGTCTTGCAGGGGCGCTGGGTGCTCGGCGTGGCGGGCACGCATGGCAAGACCACCACGGCGTCCATGCTTGCCTTCATCCTTGAAAAGGCCGGGCTGAACCCCGGTTTCCTGATTGGCGGCGTGCCGATGGATTTCGGNGTCTCCGCCCGTCCCGGCAAAACNCCCCTGTTCGTGATCGAGGCCGACGANTACGACACCGCGTTCTGTGACAAGCGATCCAAGTTCNTCCATTACCGTCCGCGCACTCTGATTCTGAACAACCTGGAGTTCGATCATGCGGACATCTTTACCGATCTTGCCGCCATCGANACGCAGTTTCACCATCTCGTGCGGACCTTGCCCGCCACGGGCCGCATCATTGCAAACGCTCGTGAAGAGAGCCTGAAGCGCGTGCTCGGGCGCGGCTGCTGGACCCCCGTGGATTGGTTCAACGGCTGGAAAGGCGGCTGGAGCGTGGCGGGCGACGATGCCGACGGCAGTCTCGCCATTCGTGACGAGGACGATACCGAAATTGGCCGCGTACAGTGGGAACTGACCGGCGCGCACAATCGCGCCAACGCTTGTGCGGCGCTGCTGGCCGCGCGTCACGTTGGAGTGTCGCTCACCGACGGCCTTGCGGCCCTGTCCGAATTCAGGAACGTCAAGCGACGCATGGAAGTGTACGGTGAAGCGGGCGGCGTGACGATCTATGACGATTTCGCCCACCATCCCACCGCCATTGCCACCACGCTCGACGGCCTGCGTCGCAAGGTCGGCCCCGCTGCACGGATCATCGCGGTACTGGAGCCGCGATCGAACACCATGAAAATGGGAACGATGAAAGATCTGCTCCCGCAGAGTCTCCGTCTGGCCGATCAGGTGTTCTGCTATTGCGAAAACCTTGGATGGGACGTGCGGGCAACCCTGGCCCCCCTGGGTGCGCATCAGTCCTGTCACGAAAACCTGGCCGCGCTCGTCACCGCCGTGGTCGCCGAAGCCCGGCCCGGCGACCACGTGGTGGTGATGAGCAACGGCGGCTTCGGCGGCGTCCACCAGAAATTGCTGAACGCGCTTGTCGCCCTCTGATTTCCGTCGCCGGAGGGATCAGGGCGCTTCGGGCGGAAAGCCGCCTTCGTCGCTGTATTCGTTGCCGTGGGAACTGCGGGAGTTAACCGCCTCGGATTCGTCTACAAATTCGAAGACCCTCACGACCTTCTTGACGCCCTTGCTGGTGCTGGCGATTTCCGAGGCGTGGTCGCCCTCGGTACGAGACACGATCCCAAGCAGGAAGACGACTCCCGCCTCGGTGACGACCTTGACGTGAGTCGGCGAGAAGACCTTGTTGTTGACGAACCGTGCTTTTACGTTGGAGGTGATGGCGGCGTCGTTGCTGCGGGAAGAAAACGAAGAGGCAGGCCCAATGACCAGTTCATTGACCACGGTACGCACGTTGGCAACCGTGCCTGCCAGGCGCTGGGCCTCGGCGCGCACGTTTTCGTCCTGCACTTCGCCGGTAAGCAGCACATTGCGGTTGTAGGAGGTCGCCCTGACGTGATTGTGGGAGCCGAAGTTCTTGCGGATGAGATCGGAAACTTTCCATTCGATGGATTCATCTTCGACATACGTGCCTGAGGTGCGGCGGTCGGTCACCATCAGCGCGCCGGCCCCGAAGCCGGCGAACATGACAGGAACGCAGCCTTGCAGCAGGGTGAGGCTCGCAATGGCAAATGCGCTGACGAGTAACGCACGGCGGGCGGAGAACAGGGCGGTTGTAAAGGGTTTCATCAGTTTTCTACTCCGAGAAGTAAACAATCGATGCCGTCACACAGACAATGCAGGACGAGCAGGTGAATTTCCTGTATGCGCGCAGTACGATCGATCGGTGCGCATACATGAACATCTTTTTGTGTCAAAAGTTCCGCGACCTTGCCGCCGCCCTTTCCCGTGAGGGCGACCACACGCATTTCACGCTCATGCGCTGCGGTGATGGCGGCGAGGATATTGGACGAATTGCCGCTGGTCGAAATGGCCAGCAGCACATCGCCTGCCTGCCCCAGGGCGCTGATCTGCTTGGAAAAGATTTGAGCAAACTCGTAATCGTTGCCGATCGAAGTCAGCACCGAACTGTCGGTGGTCAGCGCCACGGCAGCCAGCGGCGGGCGTTCCATCTCGAAGCGATTGACCAGTTCGGCGGCAAAATGCTGCGCGTCGGCGGCTGAACCGCCATTGCCGCAGGCAAGGATCTTTCCGTTGTTGAGCAGACAATTCGTCATGATCTCCACGGCCTCAGCGACCGGCGGCGCCAGCCACTCGATGGCGGCGAGCTTGGCGCGGGCGCTGTCCTCGAATTGACGGGAAATGCGATCGATCAGGTTCATGGAGAGGAGCTTGCAGAAAATGACCGAAGTCTAGCATGACAGATCATATGGAATGATTCCTGTGTGTAACTTCAGATTCATTTCTGTTT
Source organism: Betaproteobacteria bacterium (assembly GCA_009776435.1). Taxonomy (GTDB): domain Bacteria; phylum Pseudomonadota; class Gammaproteobacteria; order Burkholderiales; family Rhodocyclaceae; genus WRNU01. The sequence goes on from WRNU01000148.1 coordinate 2,668, forward strand.
GTCGGACCGATCCAGATCGAGCACCACCGGCGCGTGATCCGAAGGGCGTTCCAGTTTGCGCGGTGTTTTATCCACCACGCAGGCGCGGCAGGCATCCCGCAATGTTCGGGAGACCAGGATATGATCGATGCGCAGTCCGTAATTGCGCCGGAAGGAACCCATCCGGTAGTCCCACCATGAATAGCTGTGTTCCGCTTGCTCGAACAGGCGGAAGGTGTCGGTCAGTCCGCATTCGATGAGTGCCTGAAACGCGGCGCGCTCGGGTGGAGAGACGAGAATTTCCCCTTTCCATTCGGGGTGCGTATCTGCCGCCTCGGGTGCGATGTTGAAATCGCCCGCGAGCACCAGGTTCGGATGAGCGGGCAGTGCCGAGTCGAAGAGCCAGCGGGTCAGCGCGTCGAGCCAGGCCAGTTTGTAGGCGAATTTCTCCGATCCGAGAGCCTGTCCGTTGGGAAAATAGCCGCACACGATGCGCACCCCGGCAACGGTTGCGGCAATCAGGCGTTTTTGCTCATCGACGAAGCCGGGGATGCCGCAAAGGATGTCCTCCGGCGGCGAGGTAGCGAGAATGGCGACTCCGTTATAGGTTTTTTGCCCGGAGAAAGCTGCGTAATAACCGGCTGCCCGGATTTCCGCCTCCGGAAACGCCTTGTCTTCCAGTTTCAGTTCTTGCAGACAAAGCACATCCGGGCGGTTTGCGGCCAGCCAGTCCAGGAGATGATGCAAACGGACTTTCAGGGAGTTGACGTTCCAGGTGGCGATTTTCATTTTCTTTCCCGGCAATAACAGTGTCGAAATACTTTACACTTAAAAATGGTTTTTAATGAATTTTCAACTATTTCAGCATGATACATGTCAGGCATGGTATTTGCTCTGTTGTTGTTGGCATGGTTCCCCTCTTCGCCCCGTTAAGCGCCAGATTTGCGCATAACGGGGCGCATTTATTGGGGCTCAAACCCTGGGATCTGGCGCGCTCGATGCTGCCGGACGCCACAGGGCGTAAAACGCCCCGAGAAGGCAGGTGACGCACAGCAGGTGTTGCATCCAGGCTCCCCGAGGGTACTGCGTGTCTTCAAAAAAGAATATCGGTACGCAAACGAGTGCGATTCCGGCAAGGATGCGCTGGCCGTGAACATTTTCCCAAAACCGCCATCGCGCCGAAAGCGCGCAGCCAATCGCCGCCGTTGCCCAACCGCCTGCCGCACCGGCAAGCAGGTCGAGCGGCCAGTGTGCTCCGACCGCGATTCTCGAAAACGCGACCAGCATTGCAACGGGCAGGGCGAGCCAGGCCAGCCGCTGCCGGGAGCAGAACACCACGATGCCGGCAGCGACGAAGGCGGTCAGGGTATGCCCGGAAGGAAAGGACTGCTCAAGCAGCGTCGAGTCGATGACATGGAACGTTTCGGGCGCAAGAGTTGCCGCCGGGCGGGGCAGTTCGACCCATTGCTTGATTCCGAAGGTATAGAGGCTGCCGAACGGCACCGTCAGCAGCAGCGTTGCCGCCCAGCGGGGTCGCCAGGCAAGCATGGAGGCAATCAGGCAAAAAGTGCCGTAGACGCTGCCAAGGTTGGTGATTCCGGCCCAGAGAGAGGGGGGCAACCATTGCGCCACCGCGTTTCCCATCAAAAACCCGTCCTTGTTGGCGCCAGTGACCAGTATGATTCCTGCGCAAAGGACGCAGACCAGGATGGGCAGGGTTACTCGCATGCTTTTTCGTCGTTATTTGTTGTTGGGAAACCCAAGGCCGCGATGCTACCAAATAAATGTAGTCATTCAAGAACCGTAAAGGTTCCGGAAAGCGCCATGTGAAGGCTAAAACCTTCGCATCGAACGGCTGCGGCTGCACGGCGCATGACATCGCAAATGCCAGACTGTCCATTCTTTGCTTTCGTCTAAAACAATCTCCGGTTTGAAACCTCCCCTTTTAAGGGGATAATCCGACACGGGAAGGGCGTAACCCCTTCCCGTGTTATGTCATTCGGCTATGCCGGATGTGGATTGAAACAGACATGGCAGGCGCTCCTATGTCCGGCAATACCTTCGGTACTCTGTTCTGTGTCACTTCTTTTGGCGAATCTCACGGCCCGGCCATCGGCTGCGTGGTCGACGGCTGTCCGCCGGGGCTGCCGCTCACGGAAGCGGATATCCAGGCCGATCTCGACCGTCGCAAGCCGGGCACCTCGCGCCATGTCACCCAACGCCGGGAGCCGGACGAGGTGGAAATCCTCTCCGGGATTTTCGAGGGGGTGACGACGGGCGCGCCCATTGCCATGCTGATCCGCAACCAGGATCAACGCTCGAAGGATTACCGCGACATCGCCGGACTGTTCCGTCCGGGCCATGCCGATTACACCCACTGGCAGAAGTACGGCGTGCGCGATTATCGCGGCGGTGGCCGGGCCTCGGCGCGCGAGACGGCGGTTCGGGTGGCGGCGGGCGCGATTGCGCGCAAGTGGCTGACCGAGAAGTTCGGCATCGTGATTCGCGGCTACCTGGCCCAGCTTGGCGAGATTCCCATTCCCTTCGAGTCCTGGGATGTCATCGCGGGCAGTCCTTTCTTTGCACCCAATGCCTCCCTTCTGCCCGAACTCGAAACGTACATGGACAACCTGCGCCGCGCGGGAGATTCAATCGGCGCGCGCATCAATGTGGCGGCCAGCGGCGTGCCGGTGGGATGGGGAGAGCCGGTATTCGACCGGCTGGATGCCGACATCGCCCATGCGATGATGGGCATCAACGCGGTCAAGGGAGTCGAGATCGGCGCGGGTTTCGCGTCGGTGAGCCAGCGCGGCTCGGAACACGGCGATGAGATCACGCCCGAGGGCTTTCTGTCGAACAACGCGGGCGGTGTGCTCGGCGGCGTCTCCTCGGGTCAGGACATCGAGGTGAGCATCGCGGTGAAACCGGCTTCCAGCATTCGCCGCGAAAAGCGTTCGATCAACCTCGCCGGTGAAGCGGTGACGGTGAGCACACATGGGCGTCACGACCCATGCGTGGGCATTCGCGCCATTCCCGTGGCCGAGGCCATGCTGGCTCTGGTGCTCATCGACCACGCCTTGCGCCATCGCGCCCAGTGCGGCGACGTGCGCACGGATACGCCCAGGGTTGCGGCACTCTGTGGGGGGAGGCAGGCGAAGCCTGACGGGGTGGTCGCGGCGGCAGGTCTACCCAAAAAGCCGGGGTAATACGGTGCTCTCGCGGTGGCATGCCAAGGTCTTTGGCGATTCGGCACAAGGCTTTTGCGCCGATTACGGCTCGCGCTCGACTTTCTGCATCAGTTCCGCACGCTCATCCGCGCTGAGGCGACCAAACCACCTCAACAATTTTGCCTCATCGTCTCCCACGGCATAGAAGTACGCGGCAGGAACCCCAAGTTCGCTGGCGATGCGCTCAACAAGCGCCGGGGTGGGTATGCGCTTTCCATGCTCATAGCGATTCATCCGCGCTCTTGCGCTCGCCGGATCAATCCCGATCTGAATCCCAAGTCGCTCTTGGGAAATCCCCGCGAGAAGCCTTGTCTCCCGGAGCCTTTTTGCCAGCGTCGACATAGCCCTTCTTTGAGTGCCTGAAGGGCTTTATCGTTACGGGTTATGCCTAACGAGATGTTACCAAGTTGGTAGCACCGAAAAATAAAAAAAGGGGAAAAATGTCATGCAAAAGCCATTTATGCTGCTGTCGGCATTGGCAAATCTGTTCGCATCCCAGCTTCCGCAGTTAGATCGTTGATTTTTTTAGAAAAAAAAGAAATCGGATTTTTTATGCGCAGTAAAAGCAACATCCCCCCTGCCTCCTCCCGCGCATCCGGCCTCCTCTCGAAGCCGTGCCTCGTTCTGTTTTGCGTGCTATTCCCGCTCTACACGCCGACGCTGGCCCAGATCGTTCCGCCGCCCCAAACCGTCCCGCTGCCGGGCGACCAGAACCTCATCCAGGAGCGCCAGCAAAAGCTGCTCGAAGACCAGCAACGCCGCCTCGAAGAGCTCAAGCGACTGCCCAGTGAACCCGCCGCCCCGACCCCCGCGCCGCCGAGCGAGCCCGGCGGCTGCGTGAACATCACGCGCATCGAAATCGAAGGGGCCGATCGCCTCTCCGAGGCCCGACAACGCAAACTCGTCTCCCCGTTCGAGGGGCACTGCCTAGACAGCGGCAAGCTGAACGAACTGCTCTCCGTCCTCACCCAAGCCTACCTCGACCGGGGTTTGATCACCTCGCGGGCCTACCTCCCACCGCAAGACCTCTCCGAGGGCGTTTTGAAGATTCGCGTCATCGAAGGCCGTCTCGAAGGCTTCGAGCGCCGCGGCACGCCGAGCCCGCGAGAAATCCGGATGAGCTTTCCGGGTCGAATCGGTGAAGTACTCAACCTGCGCGAACTCGAACAGATGCTCGACCAACTGGGCCGACTCCCCTCGCGCGCCTCCACCCTCGATCTGATTCCGGGCGCAGAACCGGGGACGAGCAGGATCGACGTCAAGACCGAACCCCAAAAGCCCTGGCGCGCGGGACTACGTTTCGACAACACCGGCTACAAGAGCACCGGCGAGCGCCAGGCGAGCGTCTTCCTCACCTGGGACAGCCCCCTTGGGCTAGCCGACCAACTGAGCCTGAACGCCGGTCGGGATACCGACCACCGCCACGCGCGCCACGCAAACAACCAGGCGCTCTCCTACAGCGTCCCATGGGGCTGGTACTCGTTCAACTACAGCTACA
>WRNU01000149.1 GCA_009776435.1 Betaproteobacteria bacterium
CCCCGGCAGACTCATCCGCCAGTTCACTGCCCACTGGCGGGGGGGGATTTTCCGACCCTGGCGCAATGTTGACAGGCACAGGCGGGTCGAGTTTTTTGCTCTGGCGTTCGAGCCGGACGGTCTTCACCTGTGCCGGAGCCGCTGCGGTGGCCCCGAACCGGAATTCGAACCAGCGATAATGGATACCGGCCCAAATCAGCCCCGCCAGCGCCAGCGCCGCCAGTACGATCAGCGCCGCAGGAAGTAGCCTGCTGCGAGGGCGCGGGCTGGCCGCCGGCTGCACATTGCCGTCCAGTTTGATCATCGAAGCCAGATCGGCGGCAGTAGGCACCCGGGCGCTGATGCCCTCGAGCAACGGCTCGGGAGGGAGATCCAGGTAATTCGCGTAATTTCGCAGGAACCCACGCACGAAAGTCGGCCCCGGCAAAGTATCGTATCTCCCGGCCTCGAGGGCTTCGAGTTGCTGCGCCGACAATTTGAGAGTCCGGGCAACATCGTTCAGGGACTCTCCACGCGCCTCGCGCGCTTGTCGGAGGATTTCTCCGGGCGCAGGCGTCGGTTCAGGTTCAGGCATCAGTGCAGGTTCAGGCATCGGATCAAACACAACCGTCGGTCCAGATTCAAGCGCCAACCCGGACGCAGGCATCAACCCGGATTCAGGCGCAAGCATTGGCTCGGACGCAGGTATCAACCCGGATTCAGGCGCAAGCGTCGGCTCGGACGCAGGCATCGGCCCGGATTCAGGCGCAAGCGTCGGCTCAGGCACGAGCGTCGGCGTGGCCTCGGCTTCGAGGCTGTTTTCCTCGGCAGAATCAGATTGAGATTGCATGGTATTCACTCGTATTTTCCTTGCATCATCAATGCGTTTTCAGGGGAGTCGGCAAAGCGACTGCGAAGTTGCTCTCCATAGCTCGCTTCGGAATGTTTCTCGCCAAGCCGCCGCGCCGTGCGCACCCCAAGCCACGCCGAACGCGCGTCTGGCTCAAAACGTTGATGGAATTTGATGAGAAGATCGTGGGCGCTCCGGTAATTACCCCGACGATAACCGACTTCCGCCAGCCGGTACAGAGGCTCCTGTGCCTCCCTGCTGTCGGAAGGAACGATTTCCAGCGCTTTGGAAAACTGGATCTCGGCGCGTTCAAGCTCGTTGTTCTCCAGCAGGCACAAGCCGGCATTGGTATGAGGCGATGCCTTGTGTTGGTAATACGGATTGGCCGCCGAGGTCGCAAACCGCGACATCGCTTCGGAAAAGCGTTTCTGGGTGCACAGGAACCAGCCATAACTGTTGTTGAAGTCCGGATCTCCGGGCGCGCCGCCGAGCGCCCGGCGGAAAGCATCGTCGGCCTGAGCGTTTTGTGCGAGTCTCATATAGACCAAACCCATCAAATGATAAGCCGGAGGATAGCCGGGCTTTATTCTCAGGGCCGTCCTGGCTTCATCCAGGGCGACATCCGTTCGTGCGCGTTCGAAAAGCCATGCCTGCCCGAGTTCGGTATGGTTTCGCGCTTTCGCGTCTTCCTCGCTCGCGGGTGGCTGGTCGGACAGGGGGCGAGAATACGGGCCACGGTAACTGGGTGTGGCATCGAACGATGAAGCGGTATGGAACTGATCCTCCGTCGTTACGCAAGCACCCAAAAAGAAAACGGGAACCATCCAGAACAGGGGTAATGTTGGACGTGTCATGAGAAGACCTCCTCCATCGTCTGTAACGAACACGCGCCGGTGCGCCGTGTCCTGTCTCGCACCTGCCCGGCAAGTTGCCCACAGGCTGCGGCCACATCGTCACCGCGCGTCTTGCGTGTCGTGACAATAATACCGGAATCGAGCAGAAGTTCCGCAAAACGCCGGACGCGCCCGGCAGGCGAGCGCGNAAACCCGGAATGCGGAAAGGGATTGAACGGAATCAGGTTGAATTTNCACGGCACATCGCGCGTGAGATCGACCAGNGCGCGCGCGTGGGCGTCGCNGTCGTTNACGCCATCGAGCATCACGTATTCAAACGTCACGAAGTCGCGCGGCGCGCGTTCGAGATACCGTCGGCAGGCCGCCATCAACTCGTGCAGCGGATACTTGCGGTTGATCGGCATCAAGCAATCCCGCAACGCATCGTCGGGCGCATGCAGCGACACCGCCAGCGCCACCGGACATTCCTCGCGCAGGCGGTCGATTGCGGGCACGATGCCCGCAGTCGATACCGTCACTCGCCGTCTCGACAGCCCGTAGGCATGATCGTCGAGCATCACCCGCAAGGCGGCAACGACGTTGTCGAAATTGGCGAGCGGCTCGCCCATGCCCATCAACACGACGTTGCTGATAACGCGGCCATTATCCCGGCCTTCCCCGCTGTCGCTGGCAGCAGCCGCCCCGAGTAACCTGTTCGCCAGCCAAAGCTGGCCGAGGATCTCTCCGGTGCTCAGGTTCCGGTTGAACCCCTGCTTGCCGGTCGCGCAGAAGGCGCAATCGAGCGAACAACCCGCCTGCGACGACACGCACAGGGTTCCACGCCCCGCTTCGGGGATGAAAACCGTCTCCACCGCGTTGGCGTCTCCGACATCGAACAGCCATTTGCGCGTGCCATCATCGGACAGGGAATCCCGCAACAACACGGGCGCGCGAATCTCGGCCTGTTCCTTGAGCCTTGCCCGCAACGTCTTGGCAATATCGGTCATCGCGTCGAAATCGTCGCACCCCTCGCGGTGCATCCAGCGCATCACCTGACGGGCGCGAAAAGGTTTCTCGCCCAGTTCGGCGAACCAGGCGAGCAACGCGGCGAGGTCGAAATCGAGCAGATTAGGCACGGCGGTCAACGAATCCGGACGCACTCCGAACGGGCATGTCAGCGAGCATGAACATCTATGCCGGGGAAGAAGAACGCCACTTCCACCGCTGCCGTTTCCGGCGCATCGGAACCGTGCACGGCGTTGGCGTCGATGGATTCGGCAAAATCGGCGCGAATGGTTCCCGGTTCGGCCTTCTTCGGGTCGGTTGCGCCCATCAACTCACGGTTTTTGGCAATCGCGTTTTCGCCTTCGAGCGCCTGCACCATGACCGGGCCGGAGGTCATGAATTTGACCAGATCCTTGAAAAACGGGCGCTCGCGGTGCACGGCGTAAAACTCGCCTGCCTCCCGCTCGGACAGATGCGCCATGCGGGCAGCGATCACCTTGAGTCCCGCATCTTCAAAACGTTGAGTGATTTTGCCGATGACGTTTTTGGCGACGGCATCGGGCTTGATGATGGAAAGGGTACGTTCGACGGCCATGAATTCTCTCCTGTGTTTTATGGCGAAATACGAAAGGCGACGAATTCTAGCAGTTTCCCCGAAACCGGAACCGGAACCGGGCCACGCAACCTCAGGTGAAATATAGGCAACGCAAAAGTGATCACGGATTTTCCGTGTCGGAATGCATCCACATGCAGGAATGGCCGCGCCCCTCTCCCGCCTGCGGGAGAGGGGCGCTTGCAGGAAAGAGAAACGCGGAGCGAAGAATCACGCTCCTCGGATGCTCACCATCCCCCAATCCGGATCGAGCCGATTTCGAGCGATTCCTGGCTTTTCACAAGACGCACGGTGATGAGCTTTTCCTTCACCTGCCGCGTGCCGAAGCCTGTGATCAGCCGTACCTGCGCCGTCACGGGACCGAGAGCCGTCTGGCGGCTGTCGCCACGATATTTGACGCCCACCGTATACTTGCCGGGTTTCGGCGTGCGCACCTGAAACACCTCCGGTCCATAGCCCTCGGCGAAGTTACTCGACATGCGCCCCCCCTGGTAAGTGGGCGGTTGGTAGTGCGTCGCGTGTTCGCCGTTCGGGTCGACAACCCACAGGTCGATGTCGCTGTTGTCGGCATCCCACGTCAGGACGACACGCAGACCCACGGGCATGTTCTTGAGCAGGCGCGCGTCGATTTTCGACAGGTCGAGCTTTTTCCAACTCGTTGCCACGATAGCGTTCAGTTCTTCGAGCGCAATGAGTTCGACTTCAGGGAAACGCCCATCCCACGAGCGGCTCACGACTTCCCAGAGCAGATCGACTGCGCGCTGGTGCTGTCCGAGCCTCGTAAGCGCAAGCGCGAGGTCGCGGCGGCTTTGCGGCTCCTCGCCACGAATCTTCAGCACACGCTCGAACACCGGCAAAGCCAGATCGGGCCGTTTCGCCTGCATGAGCCGATAACCGAGCACGCGCAGCAATGCTGCGTCCTCCAGGCCGAGTTCGGCAAGATTCGACAGAACCTGCAACCCTGCCCTGGCATTCCTGGCTTCATCGAAGAAATATCCCGCGACATCCAGATAAAAGCCCGGCTCACGCATGTGCTCGGCGCGCTCTTCGAGATAAGCCGCGAAACGCTCCGACTCCGGCACGCGGCGAAGACGGTCGAGATAACTCGCCGAGGACGACCAACGCTGGAGGGCGATGGACACTGTCGGAGCGACAGGCGCTACCGAGACGGGCTGTGCTTCTGCGCGAGCCGCACTCACCGCTCTGTCGGACATCTCAGACATAAAAACTGGCGAAACTTGTGACGCGCGTTGTCGACGTTGCGGCTCCTGCTCTCTTTGCAGGCGTTGCGGCGCTCGCTCGACTTGCAGGCGTTGCAACTCCTGTGCAAGCTGTCGTTCCATCTCCTGCTCCTGTGCACGCTGTCGTTCCATCTCCTGCTCCTGTGCAAGTCGTTGTTGCAGATCAGGCGGAGGCGCAGATAGCGGCTGTGCCACGTCGGAGGGCCATATGGTTTCTCTGTCAGAGTATTGCGGCGCATCCTTCGGAAAACTCTTCTCCCACCATGCCTTGCGCTCGTTGAACAGATTCACGACACGCTCGATCTGCTGTTCGCGGTTCCTGTTGAAAGCGGTCTCGGTCGCGCGGCGGTGTTTCAGCCATTCGTCGCGCAGTTCGGCGGGCGGTTCGATGTCGAAGCGGATATAGTCGCTGAGCAACTCAAGCACGATCAGCGACGTATCCTCCGTGACGATGCGAAACTCCTGGCTCGTGCGGCGGATGTCCTCGCGGTTATCGCCTGCGGCGCTAGAGAGCGTGTCGATTTTCGTCACGGCCCACGCGCGCGCGGCAAGCGTGCTTGCGCCTTCACCGGATTTCACGGCAATGTCGATCGTGCGCGCATCCGCTTCGGACGACCCCACCTTCATGCGCACGACCGCCGAGGGTTTGCGCAGGATGCCCGTCACGATCAACGCGCCGCTTTCGATGTTCACGGGCATGCCCGTCTCGGGGAACACTTGCGCGACCGCCTCCGGATCGCGTTCGACGGCAATGACCCGAGGCGAAACCTGCCGCAGGCGCGCAGCGGCAATCCTGGCGTCGAGCGCCAGCAGGTTCGCGTATTCGCCGCCGCCGCGCGCGGCCAGTCCGCGCAGGAACGCGGGCGCGGCGCTGGCGCTGGCATTTACCGTGTGCACGGGGGCGCGCAGCGGAAGTTTATCGAGCGTTTGCGTCACGCCGAAATTCACGATGCCGTCGGAAAAGAGCAGCCATTCGTCCATGGCGGCATCGTCTGTGAGGCCGTCGAACGACGTGGCGCCGTCGTAGATCGTTTTTTCGAGCGCGGCGCGCAGTTCAACCCATTTTCCGCCGCGCACCTTGAAAGTGACCGGAGCAGCGGCGACGTTGCGGAAATTGACGAGTTTCACGTCGACATCGCGCACAGTGGCAAACCATGCGTCGAGCAGCGCGAATTCGCGTTCGTGGTCGCGGTCGCGGCCCGAGGCGGAAGCATCCCAGAGGATGCCGACCTTCTTTGGCGCGGGGCGTGGCTTCGCCTTGAGGGAAGAAGGCAGGGCGGCCTCTGCGTAAAAATATTCGCGCCCGTTGAAGGTCTCCGTGATGACGGTGGGGCGCGCGTCGGCGGCGGCAGACGTTACGGGAAGCTCCAGTTCGAGCAAGCCGCGCGCGGTAAAATTCTCCTTTTTCACGCTGAGCACTTTCGCGTCGCGCCACTCGGGCAATTTGAGCGCGAGCGTGGTGCTGGCCTTCGGGGGCGGAGCGCCAGGCCCGGAAAAGACCTTTGCGGTGAAGTTGAAGGTTTTGAGCGCGTTCGGAAAATCGAGCGCAAGCCGGTAACGCGGCGCGGTATTTGCAGCGGATGAAGCGTGCAGGTCCTCCTGGTAGGCGATGACGATGCGGCGTGTGCCTTTGGGGAGAATCGGGTAGACGCGCGCGCGGTAATTGTTGCCCGCAGTTTGTTCGAGCAGACCGGGATCGACCTTGCGTCGCTGGATTTCCTCGAACACGGCACGGCCCTTTTCCTTTTCGACCGGCACGGCCTCACGGAGCGCGCCATCGATGTCGAGCGCGAAGCGCACGATCCGCTGGCCGTCGAGCAGGGGAAACTCGAATGTGCCTTCGAGTATGCGGTTATTGGGATTGAAAAAAACGAGATCGAATGTCGTTACCGCAAACCGCCCGGTGACTTCGGTCGTAATCTCCGCCGATCGCACGGTAACGGGCGCTGCCTGCGGGTCGGTGACGTTGAGGGTAATCTGTGCCTGCGCAGTCGGAAAAAAGGTGGCCGCAAAAACAGCCAGGGTGCAAAAAAACGAGGATGGTTTCATTTCATTTTCTCCATGTTCAAACCACAGAACATGGAACGTCCGCTGCTCAAAAAAGGGTTGAGAGCGCCTGAAAAAATTTGAAGCAAAGCGACCGACACCCGGAAATCCGCGCCGATACCGCCCTGGATCGGTTTCGGTTCAAATGCTTACATGTCGCGTAGATCGGAGTGAGCTTGCAAGCCCCAACGCCGCGACCACCCCGTCAGGCTTCGCCTGCCACCCCTCCATGGGCTGTCTCTCTATCACATTTTCCCATCTACTTCCACGGCACTACCGTCATTGCAGCGCGAAGCGGAGCGTAGTCGCTGCAATCACAAGAAAATCAGATATAATAATTGCTGTTGTCATTTAACGACAGGTAATCACCATGAAACAAACGCCCTTTCACGACACTCGTTACAAGGCGCTGTTCAGTTGTCCGGAGGTCATGCGTGACCTGTTGCAAGAGTACGTACCCGGCGAGTGGCTCAAAGAGGTCAGATTTGAAACCCTGGAACGAAAAAATGCCAGTTTTGTATCGACAAATGACAAACAGCGTCACAGCGACATGGTGTGGCGTGTCGATATTGGTGGAAAATGGCTGTGGGTCTACGTACTGCTTGAGTTCCAGAGCAGGCCCGATTCCTGGATGGCGGTGCGGGTGATGCAGTATGTCAGCATGCTTGCGGAGCAACTGCTGAAA
>WRNU01000150.1 GCA_009776435.1 Betaproteobacteria bacterium
GTTCTGCCACCAGCAACCATTTCCCTTACAAATGATTGTTCGGCAGCAGTCAGGTTATCAATGGAACCAACCAACTTACCCGGCATTCCCCCCTTTGCCGCCACGTTTTCAAGCTTCGCCGTATTCGTCGCAAGCGCCTCAATCCCATTAATCCCGATCTTGATGCCCGCATCCGCCAGCTTCACGCTGGCCGTTACAGCTCCCTTGACAACCAGGACGGCACTGCCGACGTGCCACACGATTTCGCCTGCCTGCCGACCTAACTCAAAGGCGTTTTCGCGCCCTCCATATTCAAGCGCGAAACTCATCTTGTCGATCTTGTCGTTCAACTCCTTGTACAAGGCTTCCCCAAGCTGCGCACGCACATCTTCTTCGGCGATGATTTTCTTCAACGCCTCCAGACTCTCGATCGGACTCGCCAGGAACTTCACGATCCCGATGACATCCCCTCCAATGCCTTCGACCAGCCCCGCAGCAAAGCCGCGGGCGGTGATTGCATCTTGAGCAAACGAGATGCCGATCCACTTGGCGTCCACCGCGAGTTCTTCCAACTGTGTCTTGGCTTCATCCCGTTCCTTCTTGTACTGCACGACCTGCTGCGTCGCCAGCCAGTTATTGTCCACGGCGGCTACCGCGCTGTTGGCCGCAGCCGTCGTGTCAATGCCACTCATCATGGCAATGCCGGTGACCAAACTCGTGATCAGATTGGCCTTGGCCTGCCGCTCTGAAGCCGTCTCATCCGGGTGGGTTTCGCTGAACAGCCCCGTCAGCAGGCTACTTGCCGCTGCGCCCGCTGCCCCCGCGCCGCAACTCTGGTTACTGCCTGCCATCCCCGCACAGGCTACGATGGCGTGCAGCGCCGCATGTTCGGGACTGCCTTCTTTCACCGTGCCCTCAACAACCAGTTTGCCGATATATTCGGCTCCTTGTTGCTGCACGTAGTTAACAACCATGTTCTGCGCAAACTGCGCCGTGCTGCCCGTGACGTTGCCGCTGACTCCGGCTATCAAGGCGGTGACAATCTGCCGATAGGCGCCGCCCGCGCCCCAGTCATTACTGATGGCCCGCGCTTCGGCGCGCAATGCTGCGGCCTGATCGATCAAGGCAAGTCGCACCTCTTTCGGCAGATTCTCGTCCATAGCCATTTCTTCCGCTTTTTTGGCCTCCTCGTTCTTCTTGTCAATCTCCTTGGCCCGATTGTTCAGGAACGTCCCCACTTCCCGCTGCAACGCGCCCACGATCTCGAAGCCCGCCTTGATCTCCTGTTCATTGAAGATCGGCTTCAACGCATTCGCGCTGTCCTGTTCGCTCGACACACTGCGATCCAGCCCCGCCAGCGTCTGCTCCGCATCCTTGCCCGTGATCTCCTTCTGTTTGGCCTCATTGGTGATATTGATTACCCCACCGCTGATGCCGCTTGTCGTCACGCTGCTAGCCTCGCCCGAGGCGCTCATCACCATCGGCATCGTGGCGCTATAACCGTTGTAAGACGGCTGTTCGCTACCCGGTACCATGTCGCCCCCGGTTGCCGCGTTCCCTTGCTGGTTGGCGCCCACACCGCTTGTCGTTTTATCTTGCGCCGGCGTCGCCCGGCTGCCGTCGGGCTTCATCAGGCTGTAGTCTTCGCTCGTGTAACCGAAGCCCAAGTTCACGCTGCTGGCGCTGTACTCGGCATGGTTTTCGATTCCACTGGTCGTGAGCGTGCCCGTGGTGAGACTGTTTACGCCTTCTTCCACCGCGCGGTCCGTGCTGGCGATGACCGCGCCCTTCAGGTCGGTATTGCCCTCGACTTCGATCTGGAAGCCCCCGTCACCCGCACGGATGCCCGACTGCTCCTGCACGCTGGCGTAGTCGCTATCCATCTTGTCCTGGCCCACGTTCACGCTGGCCGAAAAGCCGTAGCCAATCGTCACGCTGCCGCCGATGGATTGATCCTTGCTCTTGTATTCGCTCGTGTCTTGCAAGCTTTCGATGTTCAGGTCGCCACCGACTTTGGCCACGACCTGCTCGCCACTGGCCACCGCCCCAATCAGGTTGGTATCCCCGCCGGATTCCAGCGTGAGCGTCTCACCCGCCGAAACATGCGTGTTCGTCCAGCCAACATCCGTACCCTCTCCCCTGCCGCGCGAGCCGCTGGCGTTGACATGGATGCCAAAGGCCACCCCGTCGGAACCCAGGTTGAGCGCCACGCCTACTCCACCGCTGGCGCTGCTGGACTTGCGATGCATCTCGCTGGCGCTTCCGGCCGCCAACAGGTTGATTTCATCATCGGCATGGAGCATGACGTTTTCTCCGCCCTTGACCTGACTGCCCTGGAGGGTGATGTCCGATTCTTCCCCCGCGCCACTTGCACGGATCGTCACGTCGCCGCCCGCCGCCACCGTGGAACCGGAAGCCAGGGAAGTGTCCGTCGTCGTCTTGCTATCGCTGCTGGAAGCGCCCACCGTAATCGAGATGTTGATGCCGCCCGTGGCACTTCCACTGGTCGCCACCGCATCCGCTGCATTCTTGGCCGCCAGGGCCGTGGTTACACCGGCCAGCGCCTTCATCCGGTCGTCATCGGTCTGTTTGGAGGCATTATTCATCTGATCCGCCGTCTGGATCAGGGAGATGATCGGAGAGGTGAGCGCCACCGTCAGGCCGGATTGCCTGAATTTTGTTCTATGCACGCTGTGGCTGTCTTCGCGCGCTTCCACGATGTCCACCTTCCTGGCTTCGATGTCGATGTCGCCCTTCGGGGCCAGCACGTTGCTGCCGGTTTGCTGGTAGTGGTTGCCCGCATGAATCGTCACATCGCCGTGGGTCGAGCCCACGGTGGAGACCGAGGCCGTGTTGCCCTCGGTTTGCTGATCCACGCTTTGCTTTTGCACCCCGATCGTAAAACCGATGCCGCCGCTGCTGAAGAGACCGCTCTTTTTCTCTTCGCGGTAGTTGCCTTTTTCGTAGTTGCCGGTGGCGGCTTCGATGTTGACGTCGTTTTCGGCAGCCAGCGTCGTAGCGCTCGTCGAAACAACATTGCTGCCGAGCACGTTGAGGTCGTGGCCCGCCTGCACGTAAGTCTCGTTGCCCGACAGGGTCGCGCCCTGCCTGACCGTCTCGTTGAGCGTGTCCAGCGTGGTGATGGTCTTGCTGGCAAGCCAGGAACTCTTGCCCTTGTGCTTGTGGGCTTCTTCCACTTCATAGGTCGTCTCGGCCGCCGTAAGGTTGACGTCGTTGGCCGCAATGGCCACCACCGCGCCCTCTTCGCTGCGCACCGAAGCGCCGCGCGCGTTCAGGTCGTTGCCCGCCGAGAGCACGATGTCACCCTGCGCCTGGATGTTGGTGCCGACTTCCTGGCGCGTGGAATCCTCGCGCCAGTTCTTGCTGTCCCATCGGATCGAATTCGATTGGGATACCTCGACCGTGCCCAGGTTGAGATCGTTTTGGGCCTCGATGTAGGTCTGGCCGTCCGCGCTGGCGTTGACGATATACGCGCCGTCCAGATTCACGTTGTGGCCTGCCGAAGCCAGCAACACACCACCGGAGGGGGCCGTCACGTACAGACCCGCGACGCGACTCAGGTTGTTGTTACTGCCATGCGCATTGCTGTTGGCGTGCGTGGTGCTGGTAACGTTCAGGTCGCCTCCGGCGATGGCGGCCAGGCTGCTGGCCGCGTCGATCGTGCCACCGATGTTATTCAGATCGGTGTTCGCCTGCACGAGCACGTCATTTCCGCTGATGCGCCCACCCAGGTTATTGATGTTCTCGGCGTTGATCGACACCACATTACGCCCAACGATGTTGCCTTGGTTGAGCAGGTCGCCCGTGAGGTTCAGGCCCACGCTTTGACCGGCAATCAGGGAGCCTGATCCATCCAGGTCACCCGGCTGGACGAGTACGTACACCTGCGGCACCAGCGCCCTGGTGGTCTGGCCGTCAGGTAGCGTGACTTCCCGCTCGACCAGCCAGACGATGTCGCTCGTGAGTTGCGCCATCTGCTCGGCAGTAAGGGCCACGCCCGGTATCAGGTTCAATTGCTCGGCAACGAGGAGGGCATTGTCGATGAGCGCCTGGTACTGCGCTTCGTCGTCAGCGTAGCCGTCCAGGAAGCGGCGACCCGTGAGTTGCGCGATCTGCTCGCGGATGAGCTTTTGCTCGTAAAAACCATCGCCCAGGCGCTTTTGCATGGCTGCCATGTCGAGCCCCAATTGCGCGAGCATGTAGTCCGAGGACAACCATGTGCGGTAATCCGCAAAGCGTGGGTCGGTTTCGATCACGTAGTTGCCGGTGGGGTTGGGGTTGAGGTTAAAGAGGCTGCTGTTCGGGAGCGTGGTGTTTACGTCGCTACTGCGCACCACCTGCGGGAGTCCGTCCGTGATGGTCGAGATCTCGGTGATGGGGGCGACGCTGCCGATGGCGCGTTCCACAATCTGTGTGCCGCTGTCGTTTGGGGCAGTATTCTGTTCAAACTTCGTGGGCGTAAGGTCGATCTGGCTGATGAGGGCAGGCGGCGTGTAGCGGGTGCTGCTGCTGCCCGTCTCGTCACGGCCCTTTTTTTGCTTGCGCCAATACGAGGTGACCGTGCCGGTGTCAACGACCTTCTTCTGACCTTCAACCTCTGTGTTATCCAGATCGCCGATAGTGCCTGTGATTACGCCACCGGCGATGATATGGCTCTTGTCGTTGAAGACCGCGCCCGCTTCGATATGCATCGCCCCGCCCGAAGTGATCATGCCAGGATCCGATTCGGTAATGACCTCGGTGCTGGTCGTGCGGGTGTAGTCGTACTTCTTCCACTCCTCGTAGCCGTGGCTAGGGGAAGGGTGGCGGATCCAGGTTTTACCTTTATTCATGTCATCTATGAATTTATCCATGGCCTCCACGCACTGTCTCACTTCCGGTGTGCACAGGTGGTCGGACTCGTTGCTGTAGATGTACACGTAGGGTTCGTCGAGCGTGTAGCGGTTGGGCGAGCCGGAGCCCTGGTATTCGACGATACGTTCCGAGGCGCTTTGCTCTGTGCCGAGGCTGAAATGCTCGTTGGTGTTATTGAGCCGCTCGGTTACCAGCACGAGGTTGCCCAAAATGTCGATCCAGGCGCTGTTGTTGTTGACCACTTCGGCTGAACCCGTGGCCCGAAAATCCTCATCGAGCGCGCCACCAATCGCCATATCGCCCGCGCTGAAGATCAGCGCGTGTTCGCGGTTGTTGAGGGTGCCGACACCCATGTCCAGCCGCGCACGCGCAGCAATGACCGCTGCCGTGTCGCCTTCCTTATCGTTGTTGAGCGTACCCGCCTGGAGGGCGAGAAAGTCGCCATAAATTCGCCCAGTGCCCAAATTGTTGAGCGTGCCCGTATCAATGTAGGTGAGGGCGCCGTCAATCAGACCACGGTTGATCAGTGTGTCGGCCACATTGAGGTAGCTGTAGAAAGCGTTGATTTCTCCGCTGGCGGTGTTGTTGAGGTTTTGGGCGGTCAAGGTGAGCGTGCCACCTGCCATCAATTCGCCTTTGTTGACCAGCAGGGCATCGGTTTTCAGTGTGACGTTGCCATTTGCGAGCACTTCCCCGGTGTTGGTGAAATCGCCCGTGAAGGACAGGTTCATGTCGCCCAGCGAGAGGAGTTGCCCGTCACCCGTCAGGCTGGCGCTTGCCAGGTTGAGTGATTTGCCTGCCTGAAACATGCCGTCATCGTTTGTCACTTGCCCCGTCTGCATGCCGAGCGTATCGCTCGCCACGACCACGCCTTGCGTGTTGTCGAGCGTCTGGCTGCGCGTATCCACCTGGACATCCTGCCCGAAGACCACGCCATCTGCATTGAGCAGGCCGTGGGTGTTCAGCGTGACGGTTTGGGCGGCTTCCAGCCAGCCCGATGTGTTGTCGATGGCCCCGGTCGTGGCGGTGACATCGACGTTGGTTTGCACGGAACCGATACTGCCTTCGGTGTTATTGACCGAGCCTGCCGTGATAATCGTGTTGCGGTTGGCGGCAAGCAAGCCCCGCGTGTTGTCGAGCGCACCCGAGGTTTGCACTTGCAACGCATTGCCCGCCGTGATGACGCCGTCCCGATTGACCAGTTCGCCAGCGGTGATGTCCGCGCTGCCGTTGCTCGACAGGGTGCCGCCGGTGTTGTCCAGCTTCGTGAGGACGCGCACTACAGCCGGGCCCGTGCCGGTTTGCAGCAACAGACCATTACGGTTCGAGAGCATGGCGGCGTCAAATCGCAGCCGGTCGGCGGCAATTTGCCCGTGGTCGAACCAGGCCGTTTGCGCCGTCACTTGCAGTGTGCCATCGCTGGCGATGGTGGCGCGGCTGGCATCTACATTGTTGCCTGCATTGATTGAGATGTTGTTGGCCGCTGTCTGGCTGCCGGATACGTTGATAGCGCTGCCTGTCAGTGAAAGGTCGCCGCCCGCGAGGTTCTGCCCCAAGGCTGTGAGCAGCCCCGTGGCGCTCACCTGCACGTCACCGCTACCACCCAGGGCGCCATCGCCTTGCACGCCCGCCGCGATTACCGAATTGGCGTCGCTCTCCACGTTTGTGCCTGCAATGGATGTATTGCCCTGTGCCGCGATGGTTCCGGTATTGCCGACGTTTCCGCTTGTGTTCAGCTTCGTGTTGCCCTTCGCGTAGATCGTGCCGCTGTTGTCGATGCCGCCGTTGGTCTCTGCATGCACGTCTGTGCTGGCCGAAATCTGGCCGCTATTGACGAGTTGACCATCCGCCGTGATCGTCACTTCGCCTACCGATGCACCGATCTGTCCGGCATTGCGCACCCCCACGCCCGACCCGGTGCCTACCAGCACGATCTTGCCCGCGTACATGCCGCCGAGCGCGGCCACGTCGATGCCGACGGGCGGCGCAGAATCTTCGCCCTCGCGCCTGATGGGGGTGATCTGGCGATGGTCTGCGCTGACACTATTGGTTCCGGCAGTAACCTTGAGGTCTTTGGCCCAGATACCGGCGTTGACCTTGACCGCGCGCGCGATGATGTCGGTGAAGTCGGCACGGCTTGCGTCCAGCCCGTCACCGACGATAAAGATCGTGCCGCCGTTGACGAGAAATTTTTCGAGGTCGCCGCCGTTCATGACCGCCGTGCCGGTGGTGAGCGTGACGCGGTTGGCGTTGATGAAACCGCACCCGTCGCAACTGATGCCCGCCGGGTTGGCGATGACGACCTGGGCGCGACTCCCGGCCACTTCCACGTA
>WRNU01000151.1 GCA_009776435.1 Betaproteobacteria bacterium
CTCCTGTTCCCAGTAGCGCAATACGTGCGCCTTGACCCCGCACAGTTCGCTGACCTCGCCAATGCTGAAATAACGCTTGGCAGGAATCGGCGGCAGGGCCGCAGCGGCAGAAACGGATTCAGGCGTTTCTATCGGCATCGCCAAATTCCTCCACGGCAGCCTTCAACTTCTGGCTGGGATGGAAAGTCACCACGCGCCGGGCGGAAATCGGGATTTCTTCGCCGGTCTTGGGATTGCGCCCCGGACGCTGCGGTTTGTCACGTAACTGGAAATTGCCGAAACCGGAGAGTTTGACGCTCTCCCCTCGCTCCAGGGTCGTTCGGATTTCCTCGAAAAAACCCTCCACCATGTCCCTGGCTTCGCGTTTATTCAATCCGACCTGCTCAAAAAGCAGGTCGCCAAGCTCGGCTTTGGTCAAGGTCATGGCATTTCTCTCCCCTTCTAAATGCGCAACCGTCCGCCCACGGCGCGCTCGACATGTCGAAGCAACCCGGAGATCGCCTCATCTACTTCGGCGTCTTCCAGAGTACGCTGAGTATCTTGCATGGAAATCCTGAACGCAAGGCTCTTGCAGCCGGATTCGATGCCTTTGCCTTGATAGACATCGAAAAGCACGATTTCCCGCACCGTGGCAGGCGCGGCTTCACGCAATGCGCTCAATACCCGCTGTGCCGAAACGCCCATTGGCACCACCAGCGCGAGATCGCGCAACACGGCCGGCATCCGTGAAATTTCGTCGGCCTCCGGACACAGCGCGGAGAGCGTTGCGTCGAGATCGACTTCAAACACGACCGGGGCCGCGCCCAACTCGAAACGCTGCACCCAGACCGGGTGAACTTCACCGATCACGCCAATCTCCCGACCCTCCAGGAACACCGAGGCCGCGCGTCCGGGATGCAGGGCTGGACGCGACACCGGCGCAAATGTCAGCACGCGCGGCGCGAAAAGGGCTTCGAGATCGCCCTTGAGATCGAAGAAATCGACCGCGCGCGCCGACTCTCCCCACTGTTCTGGAAGAACCGACCCCGCCGCCAGCGCCGCCAACCGTCGCGGCTGATAAAAACCGGGCACTTCGTCCCCTGACCCGCTTACGGTTTCTCCCTGTTTTGGGCGCATGAAACAACGGCCCAACTCAAAAACCCGCACACGGTTCTGCTGGCGTTTGCGGTTTGTCGCCAGATTGGACACCAGGCCCGGAATCAGGCTGGATCGCATGACATCCATCTGGCTGGCAATCGGGTTGGCCAACCGGATCGGCGCATCATTGGCGCAAAAATCCCGCTCCCAGGCGGAATCGACGAAAGCGTAATTCACGACTTCCTGAAAACCGCGCCCGGCGAGGCAATGTCGCACGTCCCAATCGGTACGCGCCGATTCGGTGCTGGCAAGCATGCCCAGAGGGCCTCGCGGCTCGATGGCCGGGATGTTGTCGTAACCGTGCAGCCGCGCGATTTCTTCGATGAGGTCTTCTTCGGTTTCGATATCGAAACGGAAAGCGGGCGGCGTGACCCGCAGTTCGACCGCCAGATTGCGCACCGTCAGGTGTACGCGCTCCAGCAGTTCGCGCATGACTTCCGCGTCCATCTCGATGCCGAGCACCTGACGCACCCGCGCCGGACGTAGCGCAACTTCCTCGCGGCACGGCAGATGTTCATCCGCGCGCGCCTCTTCCACCGGGCCGGGCACGCCGCCGCAAATGTCGAGAATGAGTTGCGTGGCGCGTTCGATGGCCGGACGCTGCAACTGAAAATCCACGCCGCGCTCGAAGCGGTGCGAGGCGTCGGAGGTAAAACCATACGCGCGCGCCTGCCCGGTAATGGCCTCGGGCGTAAAGAAGGCCGACTCCAGAAAGACTTCGGTCGTCTCGTCCGTCACGCCGGTCTCGCTGCCGCCCATGATCCCGGCCAGCGCCAACGCGCGGGCTTCGTCGGCAATCAGCAGGGTGTCGGGCGCAGGTTTTACCATTTGTTCGTTCAGCAGCCGTAGCTCTTCGCCCGAACGCGGCAGGCGGACGTGAATCGCGCCGGAAAGATGCGCGTTGTCGAAGGCATGCAAGGGCTGGCCGAGTTCGAGCATCACGTAGTTGGTAATATCGACGACGGCATGAATCGGACGCAGACCGGAGCGTTTCAGGCAATCTTTCATCCAGCCGGGAGTCTGCACCCTGGCGTTCACCCCGCTGATGACGCGCCCGCAATAGCGCGGGCACCGCTCGGGCGCGTCGAGCACGATGTCGCGGCGGGCATCGCCCGCCGGAGGAACCAGCGACAACGGCGCGGGCGTAAGCGCCGCACCGGTGAGCGCCGCCACTTCTCGCGCCACGCCGGTCAAACTCAGGCAATCGGCCCGGTTGGGGGTGAGTTTGATGACGAAACAGGTGTCGTCGAGATCGAGGACTTCACGGATGTCTGCGCCGACCGGGGCATCCTCCTCCAGCGCATGCAGGCCGCCCTGATCCTCGGATAATCCCAGTTCGCGCCCGGAACACAGCATGCCGAAAGATTCGACCCCGCGCAGTTTGGCGGCCTTGATGACGAAGTCGCCGGGCAGCACTCCACCGACTTTCGCGCACGGCACTTTCATGCCAGCGGCGGCATTGGGCGCGCCGCACACGATCTGCAAAAGTTCGCCCGTACCGACGTCGACCTTGCACAGCTTAAGCTTGTCGGCATTCGGATGTTTTTCGGCCTCGACGATGCGGGCCACCACCACGCCGCTGAACGGCGGCGCGACCGGATGGGTTTCTTCGACTTCGAGTCCGGCCATGGTCATCAGATGCCCAAGCGCGCCGGAATCGAGCGGCGGATTGACGAAGGTGCGCAGCCAGTTTTCGGAAAATTGCATGTTCGCCTACCTTCTCACCTGAATTGGCTCAAAAAACGCAAATCGCCTTCAAAGAACAGGCGCAGGTCATTCACGCCGTAACGCAGCATGGTCAGCCGATCCGGGCCGAAACCGAACGCGAAGCCCGTATAGCGTTCGGGGTCGATGCCGCCGCAGCGCAGCACGTTGGGATGCACCATGCCGCATCCGGCCACTTCCAGCCAGCGCCCCTTGAGCTTGCCGCCCATAAACGCCACGTCGATTTCCGCCGAAGGCTCGGTAAACGGGAAAAAGGACGGACGGAAACGAACCTGCAAGTTCTCCGTCTCGAAGAACTTGCGCAAAAAATCGGTCACTACGCCCTTGAGGTCGGCAAAACTCACCCGCTCGCCAACCCACAAGCCTTCGACCTGATGGAACATCGGCGAATGGGTGGCGTCGGAATCGACCCGGTATACCCGCCCCGGCGCAATCACCCGCAAATCGGGCATGGGGTCGCAATCGCGGGTGCGCTCAACGTGCGCAAGCATGGCGCGAATCTGCACCGGACTGGTATGGGTGCGCAACAGCACGTCCTCTCGGCCTTCGAGGAAGAACGTATCGTGCATCGAGCGCGCCGGATGATTCTCCGGCGTATTGAGCGCGGTAAAGTTGTGCCACTCGGTTTCGATTTCCGGGCCATCGACGGACACGAACCCGATGGACTGAAACAGGCGCTCGATACGCTCGAGCGTGCGGCTGACCGGATGCAGCCCCCCCGGCGTTGCGCCGCGCCCCGGCAGGGTGATATCGAACGCCTCGGCTTCGAGTTGGGCGGCGAGTTCCACCTCGCGCAAGGCTTCGCGCCGCTCGGCAAGGGCCGTTTCGATGGCGGCCTTGACGCGGTTGACCTCGGCGCCCCGCTCGCGCTTCTGTTCGGGAGCCAATCCGCCGAGCGCCTTCAATTGCTCCGTGACGAGGCCGTTCTTGCCGAGAAAGCGCGCCTTCGCCTGCTCCAGCGCCGCAGCGGCGTTTGCCGAGGCAAAAGCCGCTTGCGCGTCGATGACCAGTTGATCGAGATTGTTCATGTCCTGCCCTTGCGGGAAAATCAAGAAAAAAGGAGGCATAGCCCCCTTTTTTAGCACTGCCACAACTACGGAAACTGCGGGAGTTTACGTAAATCGTATCGCAAAGTCACGCAGCAATCCGGGCTTTGGCCTGTTCGGCAAGCGCGGCGAACGCGGGTTTGTCGAACACGGCCAGATCGGCCAGAACCTTGCGATCCACTTCGATGGCGGCTTTCTTGAGACCGTTCATGAAGGCGCTGTAGGTCAGGCCCAATTCGCGCGCGGCGGCATTGATTCGGGCGATCCACAGGGTTCGGAACTGGCGTTTGCGTTGACGGCGATCGCGGTAAGCGTACTGGCCCGCCTTCATCACCGCTTCCTTGGCGATGCGGTAGACGTTCTTGCGGCGACCGCGATACCCCTTGGCCTGATCGAGAACCTTCTTGTGACGCGCGCGGGCGGTTACACCCCGTTTGACTCTGGGCATGGCGCTCTCCTTGTCAGGCGTAGGGCAACATCGCGCGAACCAGCTTCGCGTCGCTGTCATGGACAGTGACCGTGCCGCGCAGATGGCGCTTGCTCTTGGTGGTTTTCTTGGTCAGGATGTGGCGCTTGAACGCATGGGAACGCTTGATGCTCCCATCGGCGCGCACCGTGAAGCGCTTTTTCGCGCCGCTCTTGGTTTTCATCTTGGGCACTGCAACAACTCCTTTATAGAATGCCGCCGGGTAGCCCTTTCGGGCGTTTTCGTACCCGGCGTCACTTGTTATCGCTCCTCGCGGAGCCGACTACCGCCGCCGTTCAGCGGCCCTTACGGGCCGGAGCGACGACCATCACCATCAGACGCCCTTCCATCTTGGGCATCTGCTCGATCTGGGCGATATCCTCCAGATCGGCCTTGATCCGTTCAAGCTGCCTCAAACCAAACTCCTGGTGCGCCATCTCGCGCCCCCGGAAGCGCAACGTCACCTTGCACTTGTCGCCATCTTCCAGAAAACGGCGCAGGTTGCGCAGTTTGATCTGATAATCGTTTTCATCGGTACCCGGTCGCAGCTTGATTTCCTTGACCTGCACCTGCTTCTGTTTCAGCCGGGCTTCGTGGGCTTTTTTCTGTTCCTGGTAGCGGAACTTGCCAAAATCCATCACCTTGCACACGGGTGGCTGTGCCATCGGCGCGATTTCGACCAGATCCAGACCGGCCTCCTCGGCTGCTTCGAGCGCCGCACGCAGAGACAAGATCCCGATCGGCTCCCCGTCCTCACCCACCAGACGAACTTCCGGCGCGCTGATCTCCTCGTTTACGCGCTGCTTTTTTTCCTGAGCGATGGTTCAACTCTCCACAAAGGCCAATATCAGACCGATGCCGCCTTCGCTTCCAATTCACGAAGCCAGCGATCGATCAACGAATCGAGGGGCATTTGGCCAAGATCCTGACCGCCCCGGACACGCACCGCCACCGTTGCCGTAGTTTTTTCTTTCTCGCCCGTGACGATCTGATACGGCAGCTTGTGCATACTGTGCTCGCGGATTTTATAGTTGATTTTTTCATTGCGCAAATCAACCGCTACGCGAAAACCCGCGTCACGTAGCCTTTGTGAGACATCGGCGGCGTAATCGGCCTGTCCTTCCGTGATATTTATCACGACCGCCTGCACCGGCGCGAGCCANAGCGGCAATGCGCCCGCGTGATGTTCGATCAGGATGCCGATGAAACGCTCCATCGANCCCAGGATNGCGCGGTGGAGCATGACCGGCGTCNTGCGCGTGTTCTCTTCGGTCACGAACTCNGCGCCAAGCCGCCCCGGCAGGTTGAAATCCAGTTGCAGGGTGCCGCATTGCCACACCCGCCCCAGGCTGTCCTTGAGGGAGAACTCGATCTTCGGGCCGTAAAACGCGCCTTCACCCGGCTGCCATTCGTAGGCCAGCCCCTGGGCGTCGAGCGAAGCGGCCAGCGCCGCCTCGGCGGCGTCCCACTGCGCATCGGACCCCACCCGCTTGTCGGGGCGAGTCGAAAGCTTGACCAGCACGTCGTCGAAGCCGAAATCGCGGTAGACTTTTTGCAACAGGCGGATGAACTCTGCCGCTTCCGACTGCACCTGTTCTTCGGTGCAAAAGATATGCGCGTCGTCCTGGACGAAATGGCGCGCCCGCATGATGCCGTGCAATGCGCCCGATGGTTCGTTGCGGTGACAGGAACCGAACTCGGCCATCCGAAGCGGCAGGTCGCGGTAGCTCTTGAGTCCCTGATTGAAAATCTGGACATGGCAGGGGCAGTTCATCGGCTTGACCGCGTAGTCCCGCTTCTCGGACTGCGTCGTAAACATCAGTTCCGAGTACATGTCCCAGTGTCCGGAACGCTCCCACAACGCACGGTCGACGATCAGCGGCGTTCTCACTTCCTGGTAGTCGTGGCGCTGGAGCGTTTGCCGCATGTACTGTTCGACCTGCTGCCACAGCGTCCAGCCCTTGGCATGCCAGAACACCATCCCCGGCGCTTCCTCCTGGAGATGAAACAGATCGAGTTGACGGCCCAACTTGCGGTGATCGCGTTTTTCGGCCTCTTCGATCATGTGTAGCCAGGCGTCGAGGTCTTCCTTTTTCGCCCATGCCGTGCCGTAGACGCGCTGGAGCATCTCGTTGGCCGAGTCGCCGCGCCAGTAGGCTCCGGCGAGTCGGGTGAGCTTGAACACCTTGAGCTTGCCGGTCGAAGGCACATGCGGCCCCCGGCAGAGATCGACGAAATCGCCCTGCCGATAGAGCGACACGTCCTCGCCCTCCGGGATCGAGGCAATGATTTCGGCCTTGTAATGCTCGCCGATGCCCTTGAAGAATTCGATGGCTTTTTCGCGCGGCCACACTTCCCGAGTCACGGGCAGATCACGGCGGGCAATTTCGCCCATGCGCGTCTCGATGGCCGACAAGTCTTCCGGCGTAAAGGGGCGCTTATAGGAAAAATCGTAGTAAAAGCCGTTTTCGATCACCGGCCCGATCGTGACCTGCACATCCGGGAACAGTTCCTTTACCGCGTGCGCCAGCAGGTGCGCGCAGGAATGGCGGAGGATGTCGACCCCTTCCGGGTTCTTGTCGGTGATGATCGCAAGCAGGGCGTCCGACTCGATGCGGTGGGACACGTCTACCAGTTGCCCGTCCACCCTTGCCGCCAGCGCCGCCTTGGCGAGTCCCGCGCCTATTGAGGACGCCACTTCGCTCACCGTGACCGGCTGATCGAAGCGTCGGATGGAACCGTCGGGCAGGGAGATGTTCGGCATGGAAATTGGTAGGCGCGATTGGACTCGAACCAACGA
>WRNU01000152.1 GCA_009776435.1 Betaproteobacteria bacterium
ATGTCGCGTAAATTGCGTCTGGCCGAACGGGAGGGGGTGGATATCGAATTGGGCGTGAGCGTCGGCATGTCGGTTTTCCCGGATCATGCCAATGAAGCGGTCAGCCTGCTTCGCGCGGCGGATCAGGCCATGTATCGAGCCAAGCGCCTTGGCCGAGGCCGCGCCTGCCTGTATGACCCTTCAGTGGATGCCGTCCTGGAGGATGAATGACCATTCCCATTCCCCTCCTGTGGAGGGGCGCCCGAAGGGCGGGGTGGTCATCAACCAATTTCCACCCGGTTGCGCCCTTTGTTCTTGGCTTCATACAGGGCATGGTCGGCGCGTGACAGCGTTTTGTCGGTGCTGGAATCCGTGTGAGTCATGATGGTGACGCCAACGCTGGCCGTGATGTGGATGGGAACGTCGTTGTAGTTGAGCGGGGTGTCTTCGAGCACTTTTCGTACCCGTTCGGCGAGGCCGAGCGCGCCTTCACGGCTGGCCTGCGGCAGCAGGATGGCGAATTCCTCACCTCCCAGGCGGGCCAGCATGTCGGATTCCCGCAACAGCTTGCGCACCTGCCGCACGATATGGCAGAGCATGGCATCGCCGGCGGCATGACCCTGCGTGTCGTTGATCTGCTTGAAGTGGTCGATGTCGATCATCAGGACGGCAGCTTCGCCAGGGTAGCGGGTCAGACGCGCGCGTTCGTGCTCGATGCTCTCGAAGAAGGCGCGACGGTTGGGGATGCCGGTGAGCGGATCGGTCGTTGCCAGTTGCCATAGCTCCCGCGCATGACGCTTGCGCTGTGAGATGTCACGGTAGATGTAGAGAAAACCGATCAGGTTTTCATGCAGACTGATCGGGATGAAATCGCGCTCGATCCAGCGGCCATCCTTGAAACGGATTTCTTCGCCATACGAGGGGCGGGCCGCCGCTCGCAGTTCTTCGACACGATCCAGGAAAGCCTGGCTGTTCTCGGCGACGCGGCTGCTGAATGCCATCAGCGGTTGTATGGGTTTGCCCAGGACGTATTCTTCGGTTCCCGGCAGACCAAGCAGCTCGAATACATACTGGTTGAGCAGGACGATGATGCCCTGGAGATTTTCCATGATGAGCGAACCGGGGAAATTCTCCACCACGGCGTTGAGGTGGGAATGCGCGATTTCTAGCTCCTGACGCGCCGTTTTTCGTTGTGTGTAATCTTCCTTGGTGGCGATGAAGTGCTGGATGACGCCGTCGCTATCGAGCGCGGGCGCGATGGTGAGCAACTCGTCGTAGAAACTGCCGTCCTTGCGCTGGTTGATGAGCTCACCATGCCAGACTCGACCATCGAGGATGGTTTGCCACATGTGTGCGTAAAAAGCCCTGTCCTGTTTGCCGGAATTGGTCAGCGTGCCGGGATTCTGGCCGATGGCTTCAGTTGCCGTGAAGCCGGTCAGGGTGGTGAAGGCCGGGTTGCACCATTCGATGATGCCATTCGGTTTTGTAATGACGATGGCGTTTGCACAGGCGTTGAGCGAACTCTCCAGCAGGGATCGGTGTGACTCGATTCTGGCGAGCCGTTCGCGCTGATGGCGGCTGGCGTAGCGAAAAAACAGGTAGCCGAAAAGCGCGCAGGCCATGCCGGAAGCCATCAACAACAGGATGGTCATGTTGTTGCGCTGAATGCCGGGGAGCGCGTCATTCAGCAGCGTGTCGCGGTCGATGGCCCAGGTGACGCCGATGGGCAATTGTGAGTGGAGCCGGTGGGCAACGATCCAGTGCCGGGTATCGATTGCCGCCAGTTCCCGCGCATCGTGCGTGTTGCCGTCTTGCCAGCGTTTGATGGTGTCGCGCTCGAACATCAATAGCCCGGCATCCGTCGGCAGGGTATCGAACAGCCGCAGACCGTCGGTACGCAGGAGCGCGACACGGGCAGACAGTGTTGTGCTGGGTATGTTGACGATCCGGCGCAACAGGTAGCCGAGGTCGAGGGTGGCGATGAGCGTTTTTTCGTTGTCGCCGGACAGACGGGTGTGAATGATCGGGATGAAACCCCGATCGGGCGTTTGCTTGCCGTTGTCGGTCAGGGCTACGCCGTCGGCGAGATCGAGGCCCATGTGCGTCGGTCCGATGCGCAAAAGGTCTCCGGAAGGCAGTGGATAGACGGGCTCGGAGTCGATGTTGAGGATACGCCCGATGTTGGCTTCCGTAGTACTGACGGTAATCTTGCCTTGTGAGTCGACGAGCGAGATCGAATTCAGGTAAGGAATGTTGGTCAGGGCGTTCTGGAGGGTGTTCGCCCGGACAGGCTTGTGCGCATTGGCATCGAGCACGGCTTTCAGGCTGTCTTCGACATCTTGCAGCAACAGGCCGACATCGTGGCTGATATAGGCCGCGTTACGCTCGGCGATGGACAGATGAATACCGCTTTGCAGTCTGATCTGGGCATCGAACTGGTACAGGTACACCAGAACGCACAGCACCGTGCACAACGCGAATACGGTGGCAAAGGCAAGATCGGCAGCAAGGAAGCGAAAGCGTCTGTTCAGTTTGTTCATCATGAGCCAGCGCGTAGACGCCGAAACGATAGCACGTCGTCGGGCGGAAATGCGCTATGTGCTGCTATCCCTGTCCCAGGAAAAGCCGGTAGGCGGGGTTGTGTGTTTCTTCAGTGTATTCGTAGCCGAGTTGTCGGAGGAATTCGGTAAAACCGGCCTTGTCGCTTGGCGGAACCTGCATGCCGACGAGCACGCGGCCAAAGTCTGCGCCGTGGTTGCGGTAGTGGAACAGACTGATGTTCCAGTCCGAACGCAGGCGGGAGAGAAAATCGAGCAACGCGTCGGGACGCTCCGGGAAGGCGAAGCGGTAGAGCACTTCGTTTTCGGCTTGCGGCGCGTGACCGCCGACCATGTAGCGGACGTGGGTCTTGGCCATCTCGTTGTCGGTGAGGTCGACGGCAGGCAGTTGGTGACGTTCGAGAAGCTCGATGAGCCGGGCGGCTTCGGCGCGGTTGTGGATGCTGACGCCGACGAAGATGTGCGCCTTGCCGGCATCGGCATAGCGGTAATTGAATTCGGTGATGCTGCGACCGCCGAGGAGTTCGCAAAACTTGCGAAACGACCCCGGCTGCTCGGGGATGGTCACGGCCAGCACGGCTTCGCGCTGTTCACCCAGTTCGGCGCGTTCGGCGACGAAGCGCAGACGGTCGAAATTCATGTTCGCCCCCGAGGCGACCGCAACCAGACTCTTGTCCCGCAGCTTGTGTCGATGCGCGTAAGCCTTGGCCCCGGCCACGGCAAGCGCGCCCGAGGGTTCGAGGATGGAACGGGTGTCTTCGAACACGTCCTTGATCGAAGCGCAGATGGCGTCGTTGTCGACTTCGATGATTTCATCGACGTACTGCTGGCACAGACGGAAGGTTTCATCGCCCACGCGCTTGACGGCGGTTCCGTCGGCGAAGAGTCCCACCTGTTCCAGTGTCACCGGATGCCCGGCGGCGAGCGATTGAGTCATCGCGTTGGCATCGAAGGTTTCCACGCCGATGATCCGGGTTTCCGGGCGCAGGCGCTTGATGTAGGCCGCAACTCCGGCAATGAGACCACCGCCGCCGATTGCGCAGAACACGGCATGGATCGGCTGCGAATGGGCGCGCAGGATTTCCATGCCTATCGTGCCCTGGCCGGCGATGACATCCGGATCGTCGTAGGGGTGAACGAAGCTCAATTTTTCGTGCTTTGCGAGTGTGATGGCGTGGGTGTACGCGTCGGAATAGGATTCGCCCTCCAGCACGACTTCGGCGCCGCGCGCGCGCACCGCGTCGATCTTGATCTGCGGCGTGGTTTTCGGCATGACGATGACAGCCCGCGTGCCGAGTTTTTGCGCCGATAGCGCCACGCCCTGGGCGTGGTTGCCCGCCGAGGCGCAGATCACGCCGCGTTTGAGCGCCTGCGGCGAGAGGTACGCCATCTTGTTGTAGGCGCCGCGCAGCTTGAAGCTGAACACCGGCTGCATGTCCTCGCGCTTGAGGAGGATGCGGTTTTGAGTTCGGGCAGAGAGGCCGACGGCAAGATCGAGCGGTGTTTCGATGGCGACGTCGTACACACGGGCGTTGAGGATGCGTTCCAGGTAGTCGGTGGCGGCGCAGGTCATGGTATGCCTTGGGGGGTCTGGAAAGGAATACGGCGGATCAGTGAGTGGGCGTGTCGGTTTCCGGATTGGGCTGGCAGCCGGTCAGCAGGGTATGAAGTGCATCGGCATCGGCGGCGGCAAGCAATCGTTCGCAGAAAACCGGGCCGCTGAACATCTGTGCCAGTTCAGCCAGGATATGGAGGTAGGTGTCGTTGGCGTCACAGGGCACCAGCAACACGAAGATGAGTTTGACCGGCTCGTCGTCGACGGCATCGAACGGAATCGGCGTGGTCAGCCGGATGAACGCGCCAGTGACCTCGTTCAATCCCTCGATGCGACAGTGCGGAATGGCAACGCCGTGGCCGAGTCCGGTGGAACCCAGGCGTTCGCGGGCGAAGAGTTTTTCAAAAACGAGACTCCGGGCGAGCCCCTGTTGCGCTTCGAACAGTATTGCGGCTTCTTCAAAGATGCGCTTTTTACTGGTGGCATCGAGTTCGGCCACGACGTTGGCGCGCATCAGGATGGAGGCGATGAGGCTCATGGAACGGATGTTGGCGCGCTCAAGCGGCTGCCCAGGGCAGCCGTCATGACGCAGGTCGATGGAATGTTGAATGAATGTCAACGTTCTGCCGCGAATCTGGGCGAGTCGTGCTGATGTCCGGTCATTTTCTGCTTGTGCTTCTGCATCTGGCGACTGAGCTTGTCGGCCAGGGCATCGATGGCGGCGTACAGGTCGGTATCGACGCATTCGATGTGGATGTCCTTGCCGCGCAGGAAGACGGTGACTTCGGCCTTCTGGTTGAGTTTGTCGACGGAAAGAATCACGTTAACACTGGTGACATTGTCGGAATGGCGGACGACGCGCTCGATCTTTTCCGATGTGTATGCGCGGATGGCGTCCGTGACTTCGACATGATGGCCGGTGATGTTGAGATTCATGCTGACTCCTCTTGTGAGATGATGACTAAAGCGATTTGCGCTGACTGACAGCGGGGATATTGAGCAAGGTGCGGTATTTGACGATGGTGCGCCGTGCTACCACGATTCCCTGCTCATTGAGCAGGTCGGCAATTTTTGCGTCGGACAGGGGTTTTTTCTTGTCTTCGGCATCAATGATCTGGCGAATCAGGGCGCGAATTGCTGTTGAAGATGCTGCTCCGCCCGTATCGGTTGCGACATGGCTGCCGAAAAAATACTTGAGTTCGAACACGCCACGCGGCGTTGCCATGTATTTCTGGGTTGTCACGCGCGAAACGGTGGATTCATGCAATTCGAGCTGGTCTGCGATCTCCCGGAGAGTCAGTGGCCGCATCGCCACCTCGCCATGATCGAAGAACTGTCGCTGCTGGTCAACGATTGCCTGCGAGACACGAAGGATTGTGTCGAATCTTTGTTGAATATTCTTGATGAGCCAGCGCGCTTCCTGCAATTGTCCGGAAAGGCTGCCCGCCTGACTCCGGTTTTGCCGCAACAGCATGGTGTAGAGCTTGTTGACGCGCAGTTTGGGCACGGCCTCGGCGTTGAGGGTTGCCACCCAACGCCCTCGGAGCTTGCGCACATTGACATCGGGCAGCACGTAACGGGGCTGCGCACTCGAGTGACGTGAACCGGGGCGCGGGTCGAGGCCGAGGATCAATGCCTGTGCCGCGCGCAGGGTTTCGTTATCGCAGTTGGTCGCTTGCCTGATCTGGGCGAAATTGCGATCGGCCAGCCATTCGATGTGCTGTTCGACGATGACGATTGCCAGATCGCGTTCGGGCGAGACGGGCAGCGCCCGCAGTTGCAGACTCAAGCATTCCTGGGGGGTGCGCGCGCCGACTCCGGTGGGGTCGAGTTGCTGTACATGGCGTAGCGCAATCACGAGATCGTCGGGATCGAACGCGAGTTCGGGCGGCAGCAACTCGTACAGTTCTTCCAGTTCCTGGTGCAGGTAGCCGTCGTCGTCGAGCGCCTCGATGATGAAGCGTACCAGCATGCGGTCGCGGTCGGAGAGTTGCGAGAGTGCCACCTGGGCATTGAGATGTTCGCGCAGCGAGAGCGTTGCGGCCTGGACTTCCTGGAAATCGAAGTCGTCATCCTCGCTTCTGCTGGGCGCTGCGCTGCCGGTATCCGACCAGTCGATCCTGTCCTCGTACCCGGCCTCGTCGCCGGGCGCAGAGAACTCTGATTCTCTCTCGTTGTTCCGCTCGTCGCCTCCGACGTTGCCAGCCGTATCGGATGAGCCGGGCGCGATGTCCGGTAGCCCGGAAAACGCACTCTCGCTGCCTTCCTCGCGTTCGAGCATCGGGTTTTCAAGCAGGAAGCGTTCGATTTCCTGGTTCAGTTCCAGCGTCGAGAGTTGCAACAACTTGATCGACTGCTGCAATTGCGGCGTCAGGGTCAAGTGTTGCGAGAGTTTGAGCTGGAGCGTCGGTTTCATGGGCGAGGGCGCTCAAAGCTGGAAGTGTTCGCCGAGGTAGACCTGGCGAACCTGTTCGTTGGCGATGATGTCGGTGGGCATGCCTCCTGCCAGCACCCGGCCTTCGCTGATGATCGTGGCGTGATCGCAGATGCCCAGGGTTTCGCGCACGTTATGGTCGGTGATCAGCACGCCGATGCCGCGATCCTTGAGAAAACGGATGATCTTCTGGATGTCGATCACCGCAATGGGGTCGACGCCCGCAAACGGTTCGTCGAGCAGGATCAGGCGGGGGGAGGTCGCCAGCGCCCGCGCAATCTCGCAGCGCCGCCGCTCGCCGCCAGACAGTGAAATGGCGGTGTTGTCACGCAGGTGCGAGATGCCCAGTTCGACGAGGAGTTCGTCGAGACGCGGGGCGATCTGTTTTTCTTCCAGCCCCTGGAGTTCCAGCACGGCGCGGATGTTTTCGGCCACGGTGAGCTTGCGGAACACGCTCATTTCCTGCGGCAGGTAGGACAGTCCGAGGCGTGCGCGGGCGTGGATGGGCAGGTGGGTGATCCGCTCGCCGCCGAGGTGGATTTCGCCGCCGTCGCTGCGCACGAGACCGACGATCATGTAGAAGCAGGTGGTCTTGCCCGCGCCGTTGGGGCCGAGCAGCCCGGCAATCTCGCCGGGCC
>WRNU01000153.1 GCA_009776435.1 Betaproteobacteria bacterium
GGGATGAATCCGCTGGCCGGTTTGTGGGCGCGTGAAGAGCTTATCAATCCGCAGGTTTTTCCGCCCGGATCGACGCATTCGACGTTTGCTTCCACCCCCTTGGGCACGGTGCTGGGGCTGGAGACGATGCGGATGCTGGCCGAGACGGATTACGAATCGATGGTCATGAGAAAGGGAGAACTTTTTCTCGCGGGGCTTTTCGATCTGCAAAAGCGTCATCCCGAAATCGGGGATGTGGACGGCCTGGGGCTTGCGCTACGCGCCGAGATTTGCGAAGCGGACGGTTTCACACCCAACAAGCGCCTGCTCGACAGGATGGTGGACATCGGTCTTGCGGGCGGTCTGGAACACAAGGGCAAGCGGATGGGACTCGTGCTGGACGTGGGCGGCTACTACAAGAACGTCATCACCCTCGCGCCTTCGCTACACATCAGCGAGGAAGAAATCGAACTGTCGATCGCGCTGCTCGATCAACTCATCACGCTTGCCAAACGAGGGTAGTCGTGGCCGCAGGGTCAGGTTTGCTTCGCGGTTCTGCGGGCGACGATGCGGCTGAAGAAATCCACCGAACGCTCGACCAGGGTGGCTTTTTCCTGGTCGAGCGTGACCATGTGATAGCTGTCGGCGAGAATGACCGTTTCGACCGGCCCTTTCATGCGACGCTCGATGAGATGTACGTTGGCAAGGCTTGCGACATCGTCTTCGCGCGCGTGGACGGCAATGGCGGGNGCGTGCACGCGATGCAGGTTCTTTTGCACGTAGGCGGACAGGCGATAAAACTGTTCCAGCGAGGGCCAGGGATTGCCGGGCAGCCCGGCGGCTTCGGAGTCCCCAGCGAGCATCTTGCTGGAGATGGCCTGCCGCAGCCGTTCGTTCTTGAGTCCGAAAGGAGAGGTTTCCATGAAACGCTTGCGTCGCCCGATTCCCAGGCCGATGACGAGCGGAAAGAGGAACGTCAAATGCCGCCCTTCAAAGGGGATGTTCCAGCCGTCGTAGAAGAAGGTCGTGCCGTACAGGCCCAGCCCGTCGACCTTGTCGGGGTGCTCGATGGCGTATTTTATCGCCAGCACGGCCCCCATCGAGAGTCCTGCCACGAAGAGATGTTTTACTCTTTCGCGCAGCGCCCCGGCGGCTTCTTCGACACTGGCGTACCAGTCCTTCCAGCCCGTGGCGAGCAGATCCGCCTCGGTTCCGCAGTGTCCGGCCAGGCGCACGCATTCGGCCTCAAAGCCCGCAGCTTTCAAGCCGCGCGCCACGAAGCGCAACTCGTTCGGGGTTCCCGTGAGGCCGTGAATCAACAAGACTCCGGCACTGCCGGGAGGGACTTTGTATGGGGTTGTCATGATTTTATCCAGGGGATGCCTCGATTCGTCCGCTTCTCGTGGGACATTGGTTGCAAATGCAGGGAAAGTGATGATGGATGCCATTATGTCATCGGCAGGCTTTCACAAACCTGTCTTATGGCGCTGACGGGGTCGATGCGATGAACGCTTTCACGATTGTACTGTTATGGATTCTTGTTCTGACAACCGACACTTGCGGGCAACTGGCGTTCAAGGCGGCTGCCGTCGAGAACAAGGAGGCGAGAGGACGGGAATACTGGCGACGCATGTTGCGTCGTCCGTGGATTTTCCTTGGCTTTGCCGCATATATCGCTGAATTTATCCTTGTGCTTGCGTTTTTCTCGACGGTAGCACTCTCTGAAGGGGTGCTGCTGGGCATGGCCAGCACGGTTACGGTGATAGTGGGCGGGCGGCTATGGTTCAAGGAACGTCTTACCCGTCCGCGCATCATCGGGGTCAGCATGATACTGGTGGGCGTGGCGCTGGTCGGTCTGGGGAGATGAGAACATGAACTCCCGTACCTTTGTCGTCGTCGCCTTTCTGGCCCTGCTCGTTTTCGATACCTTCACGCAGGTGTGCCTCAAACTCACGGCGAACCATGCGGCGAACTATGCCGAGTTAGTGATTCAATCCGAGCCGACGATCCAGTCCGAGTTGATGGCCTTCGACTTGCAGTGGCTTATTCGCGCGCTTACCACGCCATGGGTGTATTGTGCAGTCATAGGCTATCTCGCCACGTTTGTGACCTGGATGCTGGTGTTGCGCCATATTCCCGTCGGTCCGGCAGTTGCCGCTTCACACCTGGAGGTGGTCGGAGTGATGATCGTTTCCGTTCCCATTTTCGGCGAAGTCCTTACCTGGGTTCAATATCTGGGCGCGGCGTTGATTCTGACCGGTGTATTTTGTCTGGCGTATGGCGAGCCGAATTACACTCCGGGGGGCAAGATGAAGGAGAGCCATTGATGCGGGAAATGCCTCCCTCAGCGCGTTTGTCGACCATCCTCGGCGGCAGGACGATGCCGGTTTTGCGCGGATCGATCGTTTGCGCGGTGATCGTGGCCTTTGTCACCGCGCAAGGTGCGGGGGGGGGAATTCAGGTTTACGACAGCGGCGCGCTGCGGATGCACTGTATCGCTGGCTGGCTGGTATTCGCCATGCTGCTGGCGTTCTTTATCCTGAAATACCGCATGGCTGCTGCGGGCATAGATGTGCAGGACAGGGACTGGGTCGACTGGCTGGCCGAAGGCGCTTCCATCGTCCTCTACTTGTCGCTGTTCATCCTGCCTTTGCTGGGCTGGGGGCTGATTTATGCGCAGGGGAAAGGATTCGACTCCGGGCTTGTCTACACGATCCGCAATCTTCACAGCACGCTTGCATGGACGCTGGCCGTCGTGTTGCTGCTGCGCGCTGCGATCGCCATGCAGCGGCACGCTCGAAAGACGGCGGGAAAGCCGGGGTCCGGATCGTCGTCCCTTTCAGATGATGCCGATGCTTTGCCCGATTCATCTTGTGCGTCGCGCTGGTTGACCAGCGCGGAACCCGATGCGCTGGTCGATCACTTCATGCGCTATCCGTCGGGAGAGTTCAAACCGTTCGTATGCGCGACCGGAATGCCCGGTTTCTGGACGACGTTCGATCTGTTGACCACGGCGGACGAACGAACTCTGTCCCTGATCGGGAAGATACCCGGCAACCGGCATCTGCGCCGCTGGCTGCAATGGCGCTCATGTTTTCTGGGCACCCCCGTCAGTGAATATTGCCTGCTGCCGCATGGGGATGCTGCCTCGCTCGTGCAGGACATGTTCCAGACGTGGGATCGAAAAACCGCCTTGTTGCTCGTCAAGGACATCCCCTGCAATGCGCCTTTTCTCTCCGGGCATGCCAATCGTCTGGCCGATCGGCTCGTCGATGTCTGCAAGGCCAATGGGTTTTTCATGGTCGAAGGGCAGGCGCTGGCCTGGGTTCCCATCGACTTTGCCGATGAGAACGCTTATCTGGCGCGGCTTTCTTCCAGCCGTCGTCGCGACATTCGCCGCAAGCTGCGCAGCCGCGAGGAGTTGGATGTCGAAATCTTCGCCACGGGCGATCCACGCCTTTCGGATCCGGTTCTCACGGTAGAACTCTACATGCAGTACCTGGAGGTCTATACCCAGAGCACGATTCATTTCGATCTGCTGCCCCCGGATTTCTTCAAGGCGGTGCTGGGCGACGCCTCCCTCGATGGGCGTCTGTTTCTGTACTTCCAGGGCGACAGGCTCATCGGGCATAACCTGTGTTTCATCCACGACGGCATGCTCGTCGACAAGTACATCGGTTTTCATTATCCGGCGGCGCGCGAGTGCAATCTGTATTTCGTGAGTTGGATGGAGAACCTTGCCTTTGCGCGGCGCGAGGGGTTGCGTTACTACGTCGCGGGCTGGACCGATCCTGCCGTCAAGGCGGCTCTCGGCGCGCGTTTCACCTCGACGCGCCATGCCGTATACGTGCGCAATCCCCTGTTGCGGCCTCTTCTCCGGCGCATTGCCGGGCGCTTTGAGCCGGACAGAAAATGGTTCGACGGCGTGAATGCCTCGACGACGACGTTGCCGGACGGATGAACGAAAACCTGCCCCCGCTCGTACTCGACCTGGACGGCTCGCTACGCGCGATGGAGCGTCCCGGCCTTGCGCGAATCGACCTCACCGACTGGCAGGAGCGTGTCCGCTTCGGATGCACGAGACGCGACTGGCGGGCGTTCTCGGCGCATCTCGACGCCCTGTTTCCCGATGTTCATGGTCCCGTGCTGATGGGCAGCGGGGATTTTCATCATGTGAGCGCCTTCCTGATTGCACGACAGCGCCGACACGCGGGCCTGCACGTTCTCGTGTGCGACAACCACCCGGACAACATGCGCTTTCCTTTCGGCATCCACTGCGGGTCGTGGGTTGCGCACGTTGCGCGCATGCCGCATGTCGCATGCGTCGACGTCGTCGGAATCTGCTCCCCGGACGTGGGCTGGGCGCATGCCTGGGAAAACCATCTGTGGCCGTTGTTTCGCGGACGGGTTCGGTATTGGACGATCGGCGCGAAACTCGGCTGGATGCGCGCCCTGCGCGAGGCCGCGCGCAATTTCGACGATGTCGCAAGCCTCGTCCGGGCGTTACGGCGCGAGCTTTCCGGCGCTCAGACACCCTTGTATCTCTCCATCGACAAGGATGTCCTGTCTGAGAGCGTGGCGCGCACCAATTGGGATCAGGGGCGTTTGCTGCTGGATGATCTGCTCTCCATCATCGACGCTGCCGCGCCGCGCATCAAAGGGAGCGACATTACCGGAGAAGTGTCCATTCACCGCTATCGCACCCGCTGGAAACGTTGGCTCAGTTCGCTGGACGGCCAGCCCGACATCGATCCCGACGATCTGATTCGCTGGCAGCGCCAGCAGATCGAGGTCAACGGGGTGTTGCTGGATGCCCTTGTGCAATCACAGGTTGAACATTTTGATTGATTGATCTAGAATCAAATCAAACAGATCAAACAAACCAGTCGAGGTTTCACACATGGATGCTCTGGCCCCTGCGCTGATTATCAACAAGCTTGACCCGAAGCAGGTCAGGTGTGTCAGACCGGAATTCGGGCGGGAGACCTATCTGGTCGGTGTCGAAGATGAATCCGTCTCCCGGATATTCGAGAACGTGATGCCCTTTCTCGGGGGGTTGTTATCCGAGAAAACGGCGGATGTGCGCCGCCGTCGCCTGGGGGAACTCGTAGACTTCATGGCCGCGCAGTTGGTGCGGCCTTCGGAAGCCGACACGCAAATGGCGCAACGTCTGGCGGCGCGGCGGGCGGCGACGTTGAACGAGTTTGGTTACTTCACGGCGGAGCAACTTGCCGAGGCCAATCGCTCCAGGGCGGCCAACCGTGGCGCGCTGGCCGATAACTGGAGAAAACGCCGTCAGGTGTTTGCCGTACAGCACCCGGACAAATCGCTGCGCGAACGGGATGTTTACCCGGCGTTCCAGTTCACGAACCACCAGCCGGTCAAGGCTGTGCGCGAAATCCTGGCCGCATTTGGCGAACGGAAGGAGTCCTGGAAGCTGGCGCTCTGGTTTACATCGAACAATGGCGGGTTGCCCGATAGCGCGCGGCCTGTCGACCTGCTGGGTTCCCATCCGGAAGCCGTCATCGAAGCGGCCCGGCGAGATGCCGCCGAGCGCGCGGCATGACGTGCCGAGTTCCGAAGCCGCCGTTCGATCCTTTGTTCGACGAGTGGCCTGCCGGAGAACCCATTCATACGCTCTACAGCACCCATTACGCTCCCGAGCATTTCAATTCCGGCTTCGATAAGTCGGGAAATCTGCGTAATCCGACGCGATTTGCACCGATCTACGACGAAAATAACCGGATCGTGCCCTATCTCTACGGAGGCTCCACACGCGATTGCGCCATTTTCGAGACCGTGTTCCATAACGTTCCGGTCGATGCGCCGCACAAGTTCGTCGACCTCGACGATTTTGCCAACCGTGGTTACGCCAGGCTGATTCCGCAGCGAACATTGCGCCTGGTGGATTTGACGACCGAAGGGTTGCATCGTCTCAGGGTTCCCAAGGAAGAGTTGATCATCAGTCCGTCACGGGATTACCCGGCCACGGCGCGTTGGGCCGAAGCCCTCCATCGGCAATGCCGGGATGCGGATGGATTGATCTGGATGTCCCGCCAGCGGGACAGGGATCGGGCGATCGTGCTGTTCGGGGATCGGGTAGGCCACAACCTAACGAGTCTGCCGGATGGCGGCGCGTTGCGCAACAACGAACGCCTGCGGCAAACCATCGTCAAGCTCGCGCTGCGGGCGGGGATCGTGGTGGCGTAAAAACGCGCTTCAAAACTGAACACGGGTCGAACGCAATCCTCGCCATTTATGGCGAGGTGACTCAAAGTTAGCAATGCTTCGCATTGGATAAAACAATCCCCGGATGGCGCTTCGCTTATTCAGGCTACTCTTGCTGTGGAGGGGCGACCACATAGGGAGCGAGGATGTCGTAGGGGCGCGATTTATCGCGCCCAACGAGCACGAGCGCCGCAATCTGGGCGCGATAAATCGCGCCCCTACGACTTGACCATCACCGACGCAGGGCGAATACGCCTGGGCTATTATTCAGGGCCGACTCAATAAGCAGGCCGAAGATCGACCCCTTCATCCCAAAGACGCTGCCACTCGGCGGTGTATTGATCGGCGAGCGGTTTTACGTGCCAGAGCAACAAGACGTTTTCGGCGTTTTTGCTGGTAGCGGCGGCGGAATAGTTGAAACTGCCAGTCTGAACGTGCAGCCCGTCGATGACGACGAACTTGTGATGCAGGATGGCGTAGCGCCCGTTCAGGCGTACCGGTACCCCCTGGTTGGCGAGAAATCTGACCGCCGTGTACTTCCCGCTGTTGGCCTTGGCGTCGGCCACTACCCGGACATCGACACCGCGCCTGTAAGCGTTTCGGAGCGCCATTGAAACCGGCCTGCTGGTAAAGGCATACGCGGCAACCAGGATCGACTCTTGTGCGGAATCCATCCCTTTGAGAACGACATCGAGCGCGCCCTGCCCGGGCGAAAACCCGACTTCAAAGGCGGGGTCCGGTAGCAATGGCTCGGTGGCCGACGCAAGGGCTGAGAAAATCGCTATCGTGAAGGCAAGAAGTGTTTTCAATCGGATATTTCTGGTTAAACCAGAATCTCTCCGGCATCCGGGTGACAACCCACGAGGAAGGCCATCATTTCGGTCGCATCCTTGCTCAGATAGAAGCGCACCATCTTCTCATTGAAATCCTGAGCCTTGGCGGCTGG
>WRNU01000154.1 GCA_009776435.1 Betaproteobacteria bacterium
TTTTCCCATTCGGTGTGGGAAGCGAAGAGCGTGTATTCCTCAGTCTGCGGCCCTTGCAGCAGGCTGAAGCGGATGAAACCCGGCGCTTCGCCGAGGAAACTAGTACGCGCACGCCAGTGGTCGAGAAAGACGTGTTCATGGCCGCGCACGATTTTGAAGCGGTTCATGGCGAGAAACATGGAGAATCGTGATGGGGATGATGATGGAGACGCGATTCTAGCCCGATTTGCTCGGGGATGTTACTGTGTTAAGGAACCTCTGAACAGCCCTCATGTCATTCTGCACGTAGCAAGCGTAGCCTGGATAAGCGAAGCGTCATCCGGGGGAAGTAATCTCCGACGCGAAGCGTCGCTGATCAGATGGGATGTTTGAAATGATTGCTCTACCCTCAACCGGCACTGATGTGCCAAATGGCAAACCAAAGATTGGCAATGCTTCGCATTGGATAAAACAATCCCCGGATGGCGCTTCGCTTATCCAGGCTACGTTCACTGCGCGTAGCGAAGCGAAGTCGCAGAATCCATGCGGTGTGTGGATTTTATTTGTATTCAACACCGTTTATCCAGTTTAGAGTCATTTCGGTATCCAGTAATTTTCCTATTATTCGGTACCTGGAATCGTTGAGAGGATTATGCCCTTCGAGTGGTTCTGGCATAACTCCTGTTTCGGGATGGTAATAACTTGAATGAATAAAACGGAGGTTGTTGCCCCGTTTGGATATAAATCCAACATGGTTGTCCAAGCCTACGATATACAATCCATCGCCTTGTTTGTTTAAGTAATCTATCAGTTTGTTCATCGGTTGATTGCGGAATCGTTGAACGTTTGTGGCAATCTTTACGATGACAGGCTCGGAAGCCGACTGCGCCCATTTGACTCTCGGAATTTGAAACCCCGCATCGCTTAAAATCGCAGTAACGAAATAACCACAGGCAATGGTTCCTTGCTTGGGTACTTTGGTAGTCCCATTAAAATTCCAAGGCGTTCCATACCAATAAGAAAACAGAGAGTCTGATATAGTCGTTGTCAAATAGGCTTGTGCTTCTCGGACAACCTCTTTTTGTTTCTCAGTACCGGAAGAGGCGTATATTTTTGAAAAATATTGTTGTTTTTTTGTTATGTTATTTTTCACTGCGTCGTATTTTATTGCTTCTTGCGAATAACCATATGAGGCGAAAATAAACAGAAAAAGAGCAACCGTTTTCATTGCGCCTCCTCTCATTTTCGCCAAGCCTGCAAGGCAGGCTTCAAGAAAGAGTAGCACGGGGTTACGTTTGCTGTAGGCGGTAAAGTACTGCATAACGTGTCTCAGTTTGCCGTCGGGTGAAAACAAATTCTGTCTCAAATTCAGCGTCTCCTCTGCGTCGATCCGGGATATATTCTCGTGGTTACGCCTTGACTCAGGTTATAAAAGCTTCCACTTCCTGTTTCGGTCAGTTTAGAGGCACGAACCATATAATGCTTTGTTTTTCCGGGGTTGAAATGAACCCAATTTGTTCCTTTTGTCGTTCCAAGCCGCTTGTAGGGGCCGTTCGAGCTTGTCGCCCCGTAAATAAAATATTCACCCACGGCGCTGTCTCCAGAGGCGGTCCACTCCAGCGTCGTTTTGCTCGCCCCTCTTTTTGCTCGAAGATTTGCCGCCGGAAGTACCGGGAACATCCGTAAGGTCGGATCACCCATCAGGGCGATGTGGGTTCGGATTGCGCCAATCAGACCTGTGGGCGTGTACACTCCCCTATTGTTTTGCATCAGTTGAGTGCTGTAGCCGATTGTTTCACCCTGAGCCATGTGATGGAAGAACCAATGCGGCCGCCCGGTCCATGCATTGGTCAAACCATGATCCGAGGTGGCGAGAAACGCGCGCATGAAGTTGTTTGGAGTGTCCCAATTCCAAAGATAACTGCCGAAAACCTGGTTGAAGATGATTCCGTGGTTCTGCGAAGCAAGATGACTCGTCGACATGTTGCCGCCGACTGCGCCAACTGAAACATAATTTCCTCCCCCATTGATGTGTCCCCACGTATATGTGTTATGAGAAAGGTGCTGCGCCCATGCTCCTTCATCTATCCGTGCGTCGCTTCCCCATAATGTCGAGAAAAGCCTGTAGCCGTTATAGACGGCAGCGTTATCCAGCTTTCCGCGTCCAAAACCGTCGGAGACGAAAGCATCTCTTGTCGTTATCATCTGTCCGATTCTGTATTGATGATTCTTGTTCAGATATTGTCGCAAAAGTTCTGTCGCATTTTTTTGAAAAGCGGGCATATTATCAAAATCTACCCGCCCCACCTGTAATTGCACTTCACCTGGGATTATTGTGGGCGAATTGTCCCACGATGCAGTCATGGTTCCGTAATACACATCCGCTGGCCACGGCCCTTTGTGGCCCACGTGTCCGTCTACCGATCCACCGCTGCCTGATTTGAAGACGGGAATATGGCCCAACAGAAATACGGCTTTAACTCGGGTCGAATCAGCGTTGTAATCCGCTTGCACCAGGGATCGCACCGACTCCGGCGTTGCGTTTCTCGACACGTCATGGCGCAAGACTGTCCAGCCATCGCCAATCAGGTCTTTTTTGAGCGTTTCGAGTTCGGTTTTCAGCGCCGCCGCTTGTTCAGCCTCAACCAGCAGGATGACCTTGCCGCGAGATTCCACGGCAGGCACTTTTATCCCGGCGTAGATATAACCTATGATGCTGCCCGGCACATCAGGCAGTATGCCGACGATCCGGTATTCGTATGTCTGGCCGATGACAACGTTATTGTCTTCATAAAAAGTCGCGCTGCCGCTCAAAGTCGTAGACGCTTTCCCCCAGGATGCTACATTTTTTCTTTTTCGGTAGACTTCATATCTCTTCATCGGCGTCGAGCCGCCCTGCCATTGCAGCCGAATCCTGGCAGGCGATTCACTTGTTTGTACGTTCAACATGATAATGTACTGGTCGGGTTCCACTGCCTGGGCAACAGCCTCTGCCTGCGGGGGCTTCACCGCCTCGTGCCGGGAAGAGGGGGCTTCCAGGGGAAGTACCAGGGAGGTTTTTATCCATTCATGATGGTTGCCGGATTCGCTGAAAATAGCGCCGATATCCAAAAACGCATCGAATGTCATATCCATTGGCGCGCCGCCTCATGCTGAACGACGTGGGCAAATTTACCCGCGTCTCGCCGTAAACTCTCCCATGAACCGCACCAGCGCCTCGACCGCTTCCAAAGGAACGGCGTTGTAAAGCGAAGCGCGAATCCCCCCTACGGATTGATGGCCTTTCAACCCGATGAAACCCTCCGCCTCGGACTCCTTGATGAATTGGGCTTCCAGTTCCGGGGTGGGCAAAATGAAGGGGACATTCATGATGGAGCGGCAGGCGGCATCAACCGTGTTGCGGTAAAAGCCCCCGCTGTTGTCGATGGCTCCATAGAGCCGCCGCGCTTTTTCCCGGTTGACGGCGGCAATGGCATTCAATCCGCCCTGCGCTTTCAGCCATTTGAACACGAGTCCGGCCACATGAATGGCGAAAGTCGGCGGGGTATTGAGCATGGAGCCGCTGTCGGCCTGCCTGCGGTAGCTGAGTTGTGCAGAGACGTTTTCCCCGGCGCGATCCAGCAGATCGTCGCGCACGATGACGAGTGTGACGCCCGACGGGCCGATATTTTTCTGTGCGCCCGCGTAGATCAAACCGTAACGGCGAACGTCCAGCGGGCGGGAAAGGATGTGCGAGCTCATGTCGGCAACGAGGGGGACATCCGATGCCGTTCGCGCGAGGACTTCAAAAAGGCGCGCTTCGATCTGCTCGTGCACTTCGACGCCGTGAATGGTTTCGTTGGTGCAGAGGTGAACGTAGGCGGCGTTCCTGTCGAACGCGAGACGCTCGAAGTCGGGCAGGCGCGTGAACTTGCCGTCCTCGGCGCTGGCGACAATTCTTGCCGCGCCGATCCGGGCAGCTTCCTTGTGGGCCTTTTTCGACCAGGAGCCGGAGACGAGGTAGTCGGCGCTTTTGCCTGCCGAAAGATTCAGCGGCACTTGCACGAATTGCAGGGATGCGCCGCCTTGCAGGAAGAGCAGCCGGTAGTCGTCGGGTATTGCCAGCAACTCACGCAAATCGGCTTCGGCAGCTTCGATCACGGACATGAA
This sequence comes from Betaproteobacteria bacterium, assembly GCA_009776435.1. Lineage (GTDB taxonomy): Bacteria > Pseudomonadota > Gammaproteobacteria > Burkholderiales > Rhodocyclaceae > WRNU01. The sequence continues at coordinate 4,129 of WRNU01000154.1, forward strand.
GGCTTTGCTGCGATGGCTCACTTCCATGATGCCCGCGCCAATGCCGTGCCAGTCGAGGAATTCCTCTTGGGCCTGCTGCAACACTTCGAGCGGGATTGCCGCCGGACCGGCGCTGAAGTTCCAGGCGCGCGTCATTCTCCGGTTCCTTCGCTATCCGCCGCCGGGGGAACACCGCCTTCCGTTGTGTGATCGTTACCGTTATTGGCGTCTGCGTCGATGTCGACATCCGATTCGGCCACGATTTCGATGCTGGCAAGCGCGGAACCTTCGTCGATGTTGATGAGGGTTACGCCCTGGGTGGCGCGGCCCATTTCGCGGATGCTCTCGACAGGGGTGCGGATCAGCACGCCGGTGGTGGAGATGAGCATGACTTCGTTTTTCGGCTCAACCAGCGCCGCGCCCACGAGCGCGCCGTTGCGCTCGGAGGTCTGGATGGCGATCATGCCCTTGGTTCCGCGCCCGTGGCGGGTGTATTCGGAGACCGGGGTGCGCTTGCCGTAGCCGTTCTCGGTGGCGGTGAGTACGGAGTGGACTTCGTCGCGGGCCACCAGCATGGCGATGACGCGCTGGGTGTCCTCCAGCGCCATGCCGCGCACGCCGCGCGCGTCGCGCCCCATCGGGCGCACGTCGGTTTCGGCAAAGCGCACGGCCTTGCCCGCGTCGGAAAAGAGCATCACGTCGCAACTGCCGTCGGTAATCGCCACGTCGATCAGGTAGTCGCCCTCATCGAGGCTGACGGCGATGATCCCGGCCTTGCGCGGGTTGGCAAAGGCGGCCAGCGCGGTTTTCTTGACCGTGCCCGCACTGGTAGCCATGAAGACGAAATGTTCTTCGTCGAAGGTCTTGACCGGCAGCACGGCGGTGATTTTCTCGCCTTCGAGCAGCGGGAAGAGATTGACGATGGGTTTTCCGCGCGCGTTGCGCGTGCCCTCGGGCACTTCGAACACCCGCAGCCAGTAGCAGCGCCCCCGGTTGGAGAAACAGATGACCGTGTCGTGGGTGTTGGCGACGAACAGCCGGTCGATGAAGTCTTCCTCTTTCATCGAAGTGGCCTGCTTGCCGCGCCCGCCGCGCCGCTGGGCGCGGTAGTCGGTGAGCGGCTGGCGTTTGAAGTAGCCCGCGTGCGAGAGCGTCACCACCATGTCTTCGGGGGCAATGAGATCTTCGAGGTTGATCTCGGAGGTGTTGAGCACGACCTCGGTGCGGCGCGGGTCGTCGAACTGTTTTCTGATTGCGGTCAGCTCAAGGACGATGATTTCGGTGATGCGATCCGGACGGGCGAGAATATCGAGCAGGTCGGTGATGAGGTCGATGATTTCGCGGTATTCGTCGATGATCTTGTCCTGCTCCAGCCCGGTGAGCCGTTGCAGCCGAAGTTCGAGGATCGCCTGTGCCTGCGCGTCCGAGAGGCGATAGCCTTGCGCGGAGAGGCCGAATTCGTCGGGCAGGTTTTCGGGGCGGAAGCTGTCTGCCATCGCACGGGCCAGCATTTCCTCGACGAGCCTCGAGCGCCAGGTACGCGCCATCAGTTCGCGCTTGGCATCCGCTGGTGTCGGGGCGGCCTTGATGAGCGCGATGATTTCATCGACGTTGGAAAGCGCCACGGCCAGCCCTTCGAGCACATGCCCGCGCTCGCGCGCCTTGCGCAACTCGAACGCGGTGCGCCGGGTAACGACTTCGCGCCGATGCTCGAGGAAACTTACTAGAAGCTCCTTGAGGTTGAGGAGCCTCGGTTTGCCGTCGACCAGGGCCACCATGTTCATGCCGAAGGTGTCCTGCAACTGCGTGTGCTTGAAGAGTTTGTTCAGCACCACTTCGGGCATCTCACCGCGCTTCAGTTCGATGACCAGACGCATGCCGGACTTGTCGGATTCGTCCTGGATGTGGGCGATGCCTTCGATGCGTTTTTCGTTGACCAGATCGGCGATTTTTTCCTGCAAGGTCTTTTTATTGACCTGGTAGGGCAGTTCATCGACGATGATGGCCTGCCGCTCGGTGTTGCCGATGGGCTCGAAGTGGGTGCGCGCGCGCATCGTTACCCTGCCGCGCCCGGTACGATAGCCCTCGTGCGCGCCCGCCAGCCCGTAAATCAGGCCGCCGGTGGGAAAATCAGGAGATTTGATGATGCCGATGAGGGCGTCGATATCGGTGTCGGGTTCGGCAAGCAACTGGAGGCAGGCGTCGATGACTTCACCGAGATTGTGCGGCGGAATGTTGGTCGCCATGCCCACCGCAATGCCCGCCGATCCGTTGATGAGCAGGTTGGGAACGCGCGCAGGAAGCACCAGCGGCTCTTTTTCCGAGCCGTCGTAGTTGGGGCCGAAGTCCACCGTCTCCTTGTCGAGGTCGGTGAGCATCTCGTGACCGATGCGGGCCATGCGGATTTCGGTGTAGCGCATCGCCGCCGGGCTGTCGCCGTCGACCGAGCCGAAGTTGCCCTGTCCGTCGATGAGCATGTAGCGCAGGGAAAAACTCTGCGCCATGCGCACGATGGTGTCGTAGACTGCCGTATCGCCATGCGGATGGTATTTACCGATCACGTCGCCGACGATGCGCGCGGATTTCTTGTAGGCGCGGTTCCAGTCGTTCGAGAGTTCATGCATCGCAAACAACACGCGGCGATGCACGGGCTTGAGGCCATCGCGCGCATCCGGTAGCGCCCGCCCGACAATTACGCTCATTGCATAATCGAGATAGGCGTGGCGCATTTCTTCTTCAAGGCTGATCGGAAGTGTTTCCTTGGCAAACTGTGTCATGCGCGGCTTTTGAGCGGGGTGACCGCTTGTGGTGGGACGAAATAGATTATTGTACCACGTGGGACGGGGGCAGCCGAAGAGGCGCTTAACCTACAAGGCAACGTCCAGGAAAATTCGTTTGCGTGTGTATAATACACACCATGAAAAGTGCCGAACTCGTCAAACTTCTTGAACAGGCAGGCTGGAAGCTCATCAATACGCGCGGATCACACCATGTCTTTC
>WRNU01000155.1 GCA_009776435.1 Betaproteobacteria bacterium
TTCCTGCCCATGTCGCGCCCCGAGATGGACGAGTTGGGCTGGGAAGCGTGCGACATCATCCTCGTCACGGGCGATGCCTACGTCGATCATCCCAGCTTCGGCATGGCGCTCGTGGGGCGCTTGCTTGAGGCGCATGGCTGGAAGGTGGGCATCATCAGCCAGCCGGACTGGCGTTCCGCCGAACCCTTTCGCGCGCTGGGCCGCCCGCGTCTGTATTTCGGCATCACCGCCGGAAACATGGATTCGATGGTCAACCGTTATACCTCCGAGAGAAAGATTCGCTCCGCTGATGCCTACACGCCGGACGGCGAACCCGGCAAGCGGCCCGACCGCGCCGTGACCGTCTACGCACAACGCGCGCGCGAAGCCTTTCCGGGCGTGACCGTCGTTATCGGTTCCATCGAAGCCAGCCTGCGCCGCATCGCCCATTACGACTACTGGAGCGACACCGTGCGGCGCTCTGTGCTGGCGGATTCCAAGGCCGACATCCTGCTTTACGGGAATGCCGAACGGGCGCTCATCGACTTCACGCAACGGCTCGAAGCGGGGGAAAAGGCTGCCGACATCCGCGATTTGCGGGGCACGGCCTTCATGGTTTCACCCGGTTGGCGTCCCGAGGGCTGGACGGAAATCGACGCCTCCGCGCCTCGTGAAACTCCGGCGCAAAAAACCGACCGCGCCCGCAGCGTCATCCGATTGCCGTCCTTCGAGCAGGTCAAGGCCGACCGGCTGCGCTACGCCCACGCCTCGCGCCTCTTTCATCTCGAATCCAATCCCGGCAATGCACGGGCGCTCGCGCAACGCCACGGCGAAGGGCCGGGCGCGCGGGACGTATGGCTCAACCCGCCGCCGCTGCCGCTGTCGACCGCCGAGATGGATTTCGTCTACGGCCTGCCCTATGCCCGTCGCCCGCATCCGTCCTATGGCGGCGCGCGCATTCCCGCCTGGGAGATGATTCGTTTCTCCGTGAGCATCATGCGCGGCTGCTTCGGGGGATGCACCTTCTGTTCCATCACGGAGCACGAAGGCCGTCTCATCCAGAGTCGTTCCCAGGAATCCATCCTGCGCGAGATCGCGGACATCCGCGCCCGCACCCCCGGCTTCAAGGGGCACATCACCGACCTCGGCGGCCCAACCGCCAACATGTACCGCATGGCCTGCCGGGACAAGCGCGCCGAGGCCGCCTGTCGTCGGCTGTCCTGCGTCTGGCCCGCCGTCTGTTCCCGGCTCGACACCCGTCACGCTCCTTTGATTGATCTCTACCGCGCCGCCCGCGCCGCGCCCGGAGTCAAAAAAATCACCATCGGCTCCGGCGTGCGCTTCGATCTCGCCGTGCGATCTCCCGAATACGTTGCAGAACTTGCGGCGCACCATGTTTCCGGCCTGCTGAAAATCGCGCCTGAACACAGTGAACCCGGCCCGCTCGCCGCGATGATGAAACCTTCCATCGACACATTCGATGCCTTTGCCGCGCTGTTCGAGCGCGCCAGCCGCCGTGCGGGCAAAAAGCAGCATCTCGTCCCGTATTTCATTGCCGCCCATCCCGGCACGACGGATGAAGACATGTTCCGGCTCATGCGCTGGCTGCAAGCGCGCGGTTTTCGTCCGGATCAGGTGCAGACTTTCCTGCCCACGCCGCTTACCCTCGCCACGGCCATGTATCACAGCGGTTTCAATCCGCTGAAGAACATGACGCCTGCCCCGGAACCCGTAGCCTGTGCGCGTGGCGAACGGCAAAGGCGGCTCCACAAAGCCTTTCTTCGCTGGCACGACCCTGCCAATGCAGCTTTGCTGCGCGAGGCGCTTGGGAGAATGGGGGCCGTTATCAATGGCGGCCTGCGCCAACGTCGGCGTTGAAGGGAATTTCGAAGAAGTGATGCTGTGCGCAAATTGCATCCCGCGCAGACTTGCGGCTGTGATACGCTTTTGGCGTTGCCCATTGAGCAAAGTTTGTGTCAAACTTTGCGTTCAAGCGGACGGCCTTCGGTCGCCGCCTACCTTGGACGCTGGATCACTTATGCAAGTATCGGAGCAACTATGACCACCGAAAAAACCTGCTTTGTTATGATGTCCATCGGTACTCAAAAGACTGGCGACACCGAAGTGACAAAAGAGCAACTAAGGGAAAATTATGACAGCTTGATCAAAGAAGCAATCCTTAAGGCACGTCCCAATCTGAAAGTCGTTCGGGCAGATGATATATCGGAGCCAGGAATCCTCACGAATGACATCATTGAGAGAATAATGAATTCGGACTATGTTGTGGCCGATATTACTTATCCAAATCCAAACGTATATTACGAGTTGGGATTGAGGCACGCTTGCCGAGTCGGAACAATTCTTATCAAAGACAAAAATGGTCCGCCCGTTCCGTTCGACGTAGCTCAGCAGCGGCGTATCGTGTACGCGAACACCCCTCCTGGTCTCCAAGATCTTTCTCTGAAACTTAAAAAGTATTTTGATAGCATTGATAATAACCCTAATCGACCTGACAATCAATTTCAGGTACAAGCTGAACGGGAGACCTATAAGTTTCCAGACTATGGGCAACAGAAAGGCAATACATTTCTTGATGCCTGCAGAGCAAGCGGAATCTTAGAAATTTTTCCGAACAGAAGGCTGGCTGAGGGCATCTTCCGTGAGGCAGTGGACAAAGCTGCCGCTCGTTCAAAAGAAGTAGATCTTCTCGGGGTTTCCCTCTACAGTTTGTTCGGTCACACGGACACTAAAATAATGGGCCGGCTTACCTCACCCGATGTACAGCTCAGAATCCTTCTCCTCGATGGCAGCTCACCTGCAGCCGATCGACGCGCCAAGATAGAGGACAGCGGAACCACCCTTCAGGAGATAGAGAACGCCCGTAAAACAGTGATTCCCGATCTTGTGTATCAGCGAATATGTAAGAGGATCAAGAAAGACAACAATTTCGAGAAAAGGGTGGAGACCTTCGATAAAGGAAACCCCATCGCTCTTGATGAGCTCATCACCGAGTTAAAGCTGAACGTCCATTTGTATGATCATGATCCTATCATGTATATGATGCGATTTTGTGGCTCGCTTTTCACTGAACAGTACCACTTTGGGCGTCCTCTTAGCCAGCTTGGGGGGCGTTGTATAGGAACATATGTTCCGGTAATTCAGTGTGCAAGGGGTGCGGAGGCATATAAATACCTTTCAGCTCACTTTCAGTACGACTGGGAAAACAGTAAAGATATTTCCCATGAAGTCGTTCTCGCTGGGGTAGAGCAATTCATAAAAACTAAATAGAACGCAGAGAGTCAGCCAAACAGCCGCGCAATACCCTCCAGCCCGACGTGGTCGAGGCAGCAGTCGGCGACTTCGCGCAGCGCGGGCTTGGGGCGGTAGGCGATGCCAAAACCGGCAGCGCGGAACATGGGGATGTCGTTGGCCCCATCGCCGCAGCAGAGAACCTGTTCCGGGGCGAGGCCCAGGGCATCGCGGGTGGTGGTGAGACAATCGGCCTTGGCCTGGGCGTCGATCACGGGGCCGATCAAGCGCCCGGTGAGACGCCCATCGACGACTTCCAGTTCGTTGGCCCAGGCATAGTCGAAACCGAGTTCCCGCCGCATGTGATCGGTGAAATAGGCAAAGCCGCCTGAGACGAGCGCGGTACGCACACCGGCGGCCTTGAGGCTGACCATGAGGGCTTCGGCTCCAGGATTGAGTCGCAGGCGCTTGGCGTAGACCTTGGCCAGCGCCTGTTCATGCAGTCCGGCCAGCAGAGATACGCGGCGCTCCAGCGAGGTGCGAAAGTCGATTTCCCCGTGCATCGCCAATTCGGTGATGGCGGCGACTTCGGCCTTGACTCCCTGCATGTCGGCGATCTCGTCGATGCACTCGATATTGATGAGGGTGGAATCCATATCGGTGATGAAGAGGCCGAAATCGCTCAGGCGCCGCCCTTTGGGTATCCATGCCCAGTCGAGCGCGTTGGCAGCGCAGAACTGGGCGAGTTCGTCAGCGATGTGTTCCCGGTTTTTTCCGTCGAAGCGGCAGGCGCAGGCGTCGATAACGTCGAACTCGTCCGTGCCGGTGAGTCTGACCAGGAACTGAAGCGTCGCGGGGGGCAGCGTGTTGCCCTGGACGATCAGGTTCATTCGGGCATGCACCGTTTCCCCGGTGTTTCGCGCAAGATCGAATCGGCGGAACGGATCATTTCAACGGTGGTTTCCCATCCGACGCAGGCATCCGTGACCGAACAACCGTATATGAGTTGCGAAAGATCGGCGGGGATGGGCTGGTTGCCGGCCACGAGGTTGCTTTCGATCATCAGGCCGATGATGGAGCGGTTGCCNTCCCGGATCTGGTTGATGACATCCTTCATCACCANGGGCTGCATTTCGGGCCGTTTCCAGGAATTGCCATGCGAGCAGTCGATGACGATGTTGCAGGGCAAATCGGCCTTGACGAGCGCCTGTTCGGTGCAGGAGACGGACACGGAATCGTAATTGGGTCGTTCTCCGCCGCGCAGAACGATGTGACCGTAGCGGTTGCCGCGCGTGCGCACGACGGCGGATTGTCCCTCGGAGTTGACTCCGAGAAAACTGTGCGGATTGGCTGCCGAGAGGATGGCGTTGATGGCGGCCGTGACATCGCCGTCGGTGGTGTTTTTGAACCCGACAGGCGTCGAGAGGCCGGAGGCCATTTCGCGGTGGGTTTGCGACTCGGAGGTACGTGCGCCGATGGCCGTCCATGAGATGAGATCGCCGTAATATTGGGGGGCGATGGGATCGAGCGCCTCGGTAGCGATGGGTAGCCCCAGGCGCGAGACTTCGCGCAGGAAGTGGCGGGCCTTTTCCATGCCCAGGTCGATCCGAAAGGAGTCGTCCATGCAGGGATCGTTGATATAGCCTTTCCAGCCGATAGCGGTACGCGGCTTCTCGAAATACACGCGCATCGCCAGCATCAGCGTGCCTGCGACCTCATCGGCAAGCGCGCGCAGTCGTCGGGCGTAATCGAGTCCGGCCTCGGGATCGTGGATGGAGCAGGGGCCGACGATGATGAAAAGCCGGGAATCCCGGCGGTCGAGAATGTCGATGAATGCCTGACGTCCCGCGACGATTGCGGCAGCCGTTTCGTCATCCAGCGCTACGCGCGCCTTGATTTCTTCCGGCGAGGGCATGTGGTCGATGGACAGGATATTGAGATTTTCGGTTTGGATGGCAGACATCGTTCGCTCCTGAGGGCAGGCGCAAAATTGTACTTTATAAGACGGTTTCCGAAGGTTCGAGTACGACTCTTGTCTGCGCAATCGTATTTATTCCCTATGATCGAGCCGATGTCTGGGTGCGCCGCGCGACAGCGCGGCCACAAAGTGTAATCCAGATCATCTGGTCGGGCAGGCGTCCGGCGTTATCAGGCGCTTCCAGACGCTCCCGGAAGAATGCTACGACATCTGCGCGTGCGATTGTGCTGATTCGTGTCTGGCGTGCAGCATCTCCATTTTTATGATTTGCGATGCTCCGCATTGGACGGTACGTACCTGGACGGCGCTTTGTCATGCCCGGTTATGTTCGCTGTTCACAATGCATCCAGCGGGCTGATCACGCCGCGCCCGCCGCGATTGAGTACATGCGTGTAAATCATGGTCGTTTTTACGTCACTGTGACCCAACAACTCCTGCACCGTGCGGATGTCGTAGCCGGCCTGTAGCAGGTGTGTCGCAAAGCTGTGCCTCAACACGTGCGGCGAGCACGGCTTGGCGATGTCGACATGTCGCGCTGCTTCGCGTACTGCGCGCTGCACGCTTTCGGGATAAATATGATGTCGCCGCTGTGCCCCTGAGCGCGGATCGGTCGAGCGCACCGGACTTGGAAACACCCACTGCCATCCCCACTGACGTGCTGCGCGCGGGTATTTGCGCGTCAGTGCGTCGGGCAAATACACCTCGCCGAAACCGGCAGCGATATCCGCATCGTGCAGTGTTTTTACGCGCACCAGATGTTTTTGCAGCGGCAGCACGAGGTTCTCCGGCAATACCGTCACGCGATCCTTGTTGCCCTTGCCCTCTCGAATCAGAATTTCGCGGCGTGTCAGTTCGACATCTTTCACACGAAGACGCAGGCATTCGAGCAAGCGCATGCCGGTACCGTACAACAACCCGACGATGAGTCCCATTGTGCCCTGTGTTGCGCCGAGCAAGTCGCGCACCTCGCGCGGTGTCAGCACCACTGGCAACCGCGTGCCGCGCTTGGCCCGCACGATCTCATTGAGCCACGGCAGTTCGATACCGAGCACCTGTCTGTAGAGAAACAGCAAGGCGCTCTTGGCTTGGTTCTGCGTCGAAGCGGACACATTGCGTTCATTCGCCAGGTGTGTCAGGAACGCCGTGACCTCATCCGCCGCCATGTCGCGCGGATGGCGCTTACCGTGGAACAAAATGAAGCGACGCGCCCAATCGCAATAGACGTTCTCTGTGCGAATGCTGTAGTGCCGCGCCCGAATCGCCCCGCGCAACTGATCCAGCAACTTTGGTGGTCTACCTTCCATCCGCCTAATTTTAGGTTTGTATAATCAGAAAAACAAGCGCTGTTACTTTGTTTGGATTGACAAAATTTACATGCTAGGTGACACTCCCCCTTTCAAGACAGTTTGTCTAAATGTAGTTAGGAGGAGCGACACATGAGCAACCATGAAGAAAGCCTTGTTACTCAGTACGTGCATAAGATCCAAGCGTTGGCCGTACGCGCAGAAGCAGGCGACGATGTGCAGGCTGCTGTAGAAGCAGTCGTTACAGAGGCTGTTGGGCACTTTCGCATTATTAAAACCAGTGACCCTCAAGCAAATCTGTCAGCTTTTCAAGGTAGGCTTAAAATCGCCGCTGAGATTGCCTCTTCCTCGCAACCAGCCCTTAAGCGCACCTTGCAGTATGCGGCCAAATTTTGCTCTAGTTTAACCTTGTAGTTGCATCCCGCACTGGCAGGCGCAAGTGGTATGCTCTACGGGTCGTGCGTTCGGTTGAGCGTGAGTCCGGTTTCGCCAAGCGTCCTAACAACATGTTCAACCCCGCTCCCTTCGGTCGCTGGACACCCAATCGCTTCGC
>WRNU01000156.1 GCA_009776435.1 Betaproteobacteria bacterium
CCTTTCGCTGACTACCAAGCCCTCGTCAATGGCAAAGTCAAAGTAGAGCCGGGGATTCCTGCGGTCGTGGTGGATCTGGCAATGGACAACGAATGGTCTGCCGCCCGCGCATGGCGGGAGCACAAGGAATTGACCCAGGCTGAAGTCGCGCAACGTATGGGCATCACTCAAGGCGCGTATGCGCAACTTGAAGGCAAGAAAACCATCCGCAAATCCAGCCGCGAGAAGATCGCCAAGGCACTCTGCATCCACGAATCGCAACTGGACTTCTGACCGTTCACCGAAATTCGCGGGTATTGTTTGTGACCAGGATCGCGCCGAGGGACAACGCATGACCGGCAATGGCAGCATCGTTGGCGCCGATGGGCGTGCCGACAGCCGCCAAAGCCTGCTTGATGCAGGCTGTGGTGTCAACAGCGGCCTTATCCCAAGGCAATACGGCATCCAGGCGCTTGACGAATTCATCTACCAATAAACTGTGCCTGGGGGTGCGCAGTACGGCAGGTGGAGAGCACTGTGCAAGGGGGTAGAATCGGAACTTGCTATATTTCTTTCCGGAGTTTGTCATGCGCAAATTCATCATTCTCGCTGTCCTGCTGCTGTCGGGAGCGGTTCATGCGCGCTCTCTCGATCAACTCAGCAGCGGTGATGCAACTGCCGGCCTCAAGGAGGCGCTTACCCAGGGGGCAAGCAAAGCCGTCGATCTGCTCGGCAGGGAAAATGGTTTTCTCGGTAATCCCAAGGTGCGGATTCCCTTACCCGATAAACTGAATCGGGCGGGGAAAATGATGCGCTCCGTGGGTATGGGCAAGCAGGTCGATGAACTGGAAACCACCCTCAACCGCGCCGCCGAAGCCGCCGTACCCGAAGCGAAGAAACTGCTGGTGGATGCGATCAAGGGTATGTCCGTGCAGGATGCCAAAGGTATTCTTGCTGGCGGCAACAACTCCGCCACAGAGTATTTCCGCCGAACCACGTCTGCGCCGCTCGGCGACAAATTTCGACCCATCGTCCAGCAGGCGATCGCCAGGGTGAAGCTGGCCGAGCAGTACAACAAATTTGCGGGCAGCGCTGCCAGGTTCGGACTGATCAGCAAGGAGGACGGCAGCCTGGACGGCTATGTCACGAACAAGGCGCTCGATGGTCTCTTTATGATGATGGCCGAAGAGGAGAAGGCAATCCGCGAGAATCCGCTTCGCGCCGCCGGTAGCCTGGCGCAGAAAGTATTTGGCGTGCTCCGCAATTAGCGCCATAAGTTGGGATCGTCATCCCGACTTATGGCGACCTATGGCTCTGAAACACGAACAAAAAAATACGGAGAGCCATGACTTTGTCCTGATTCTGATACCGATGAACCACGAGCAGCCAGAAACCGGGACATGCCGTATTACACTGCAACCGTTGGCGGCAAGCCGTGGAAATACATATTGGTACCGCACGACGAGATCAATGAGTCCCGGCGGCTCGCGGATTTTCTGCGGTTCGAACAGAGGAAATAAAGACCTGCTTGCCTTCAGATGGGAGACAACAGCGTCGGCGTTGAGGGCCTTCGAGGGCCGCATCGTTGCAACCCATTGATTTTATGGTGGTGATGGGTGGAATTGAACCACCGACCTATGGGTTATGAATCCATCGCTCTAACCGTCTGAGCTACATCACCAAGGGAAACCAACAATTCTATGTGGTGAGCCTTGGGCCGTCAAGAAAAGCTGTAGTACGGGCTTGTTCTCCAAAAAATAAGCAACCCGCCGCAGGCGGGGTTGAGCATGTTGTTAGGACGCTTGGCGAAACCGAACACAAGCTCAACCGAACGGACGATTCGCAAGGCGTACCACTTCCGCTTGCCAGAGCGGAATGCAGCGCCGCGCGCTTCAGCCAGATGTTTTCGCCCGTCAATAAATTCTTTGAGATTATCGGCGATCTGGCGCTCACCCTGTTCGACGGCGGCCCGCTGTCGCATCAGCAACGCGCAGCGGAACAGGCGCTCAAACAGGCCAGCGCCGAATACCGTAGCGTGGTGCTCGCCGCGTTCCAGAACGTTGCCGACACACTCCACGCCATTCATTCGGACGCCGCCCACCTGAAAGCCGTCGTCGAGACGGAGCAAGCGGCCAGAGTGACACTGGAACTTGCCCGCGCCCAACAGGAACTGGGGGAAGTCGATACCCTGACGCTGTTGCAGGCGGAAGAAGCGTACCAGCAGGCAACCCTTACCCTGATCGAGGCACAGGCCGCGCGCCTTGGCAGCACGGCCACGCTATTTCAGGCACTTGGGGGAGGATGGTGGAACCGGATCGAATGAGTCGCATGGATTCAGTCCTGCGACCGAGGGTTGCAAGTTCTCATGGCAAAGCACGCCTTGGCATCGACGATGCGGGCGTCGTCGGTCATCATCGGACGTGCCGCGTAGCGATTCGGCCAGTAAGCGCGGACGACACGTTGCCTGAATCCTCAAGGTTGCCGGATATATCCCACATCGGCGCGTAGGGGTGCTATGCTTCGCAGATCGCGCGCTGAATTGGGCGCTTGTGCCTAACCCCGGCGCTCGAGCGGACGGCCCTATCGGGTCACCGTTTAGCTTTGAACGTTAGGCACTTCACCGCACTCGCACTCAAGTCCATGTCCATGCCACTTTCAATCTTTTGCGCTGCATCCGGCCAGTGCTAGTGCTTGGCCTCCCGGTTGCAGATGACCAACACCACAGCTTTGTGGTCTTTTTCTCGGAGGTGAAAAAATGCCCAGGAAACTCTGCAAAATCTGTATGCACGCCTTCGTTGCAGCAATTGCAGTAACTGTCGCGACTACAGTACAGGCCCTAACCATTGCAGCCGAAGGCACTGAAGGCTTTTCGGTGATCGCGAACGGCGGCGAAGTCTTTGCAACCTATCAAGGAAGCTCGGCAGGCTATAACAATGACTTGTACTTCAACGGTACGTTCATATTCAACAACTACGGAACGGCTGAGGGCACGACAGTCAGTCTCGGGAGCTTCGACGCTGGGGCAGAACTCGTCTTCGAGCTTAGGGTACTCACCACGGGGTATACTTTTTTCTCTGGCCCAGCGTTACGTAACCCCGATGGACAAGCGCACGCCCGGGTCGAGACAGACTGGACAACCCCAGGAACAACGTTGGTCAGCTTTGAAGATCTGTTCAATGGAGCATTCGTTTTCAACGACTTGAGTTTTTCATTGAGCAATACGAGCGGCACACCGACGACTCCCATTCCAGAGCCACAGACCTATGCTCTCATGCTCGCTGGACTAGCCGTCATCAAGGCCATGACACGTTATCGGAGGAAGTAAACTTATCGGCAGCCTCAGCCAATGTGTTCTGGCGCTGTACCTAACTTTGTGCTCAAGCCGAACAGCCCCGCCATAGGCGGGGTTGTCGCTTAGCTTTGTCGTTAGGCGCAGTGCCCATTCAGCGCGTAATCTACAAAGCTTAACATCTGTGCACGCTGGTGTGGGATGCAACTGCGAGGCCAAAAGCTGACTGGGTGCAGCGCGAAAGCTTGAAAGCGACCTGAGCATGGACGCGAATACGGTGGCTTGAGCCATCGTCTTATACACAGCTCTTGCACAATTTACGAACATGTCGCCCGGAACCCCCTGGAACATCAGGGCGATTGAACATGTTTGTCATGAAAGTTTCATTTCTGGCACCCGCCTACGATCATCATCCCATGCTGCACTCTTGCGGCGCAGGCGCACACCTTTCTTCGGATGCGCTGTATCGAGTTTGAGCATATTGAGAGTGAGCTTGCGGATGAGCGAGCGGATGCGCCCAGGCGTGCGGCGCTCGGGCCAGAGTTGGGTATCCATCAGGCCGGTATTGGCGATCACCTCGGCATGCCGTGCGATGCGACGCCCTTGCCCACGCATGGCTTGCCCGAAGCCACTGGCCTCGGGAGCATCGGCAAAGGCCTGACGCAGCTTGGGTTGATTACCCGATCACAGGCTCCTGCGACGACGGCGAGCCACGGCGCCAATCAGACCGAGGCCGACCAGCATCATGGCGTAGGTTTCCGGTTCGGGTACGGGAGTGGGAGGCATAAACGAGACGTTTCTCAATCCAATGATGATATTGGATCCCCACCCGTCGCCGGTACTGAGAGAAAGAACCGTGTATTCGTATTCGGGACCCCATCCGACGTTCATGAACTGGGCATAGTCGCGCGAGTATCCGTTGCGGTACGTCCCTGCCACTTTGTAATCCGAGGTATACCTGAACCACTCGAAGACCAGTTCATAAGCGCCTTCACTGGGGGTGTACAAAAAGTGATAGTCCGATTTGCCGGGAGTCAGCAGTGGATTGTTCTTGTAGGGGATCATCTCGGATGATGCAAGCGAGCGGTTCTGAGGAACGCCAGTACAGTATTCGACGCATCTGGTAGAGAGGAGGCCGGCATAGTTATCGAGCTGGTTTCCGTCAATGTCGAGCGTTCCAAGAGTTACGTACATCTTGTCTACGACATTGACAAAGCCTACATTCCCTGCCCCATAAGGACCGTAGTAGCTGATTTCTACCGGCTTGGTTGGATCCACGATGTAAAGATGCGCGCCTTTTATGGTTTCGTTATATCCGATGGGCCCGCTGTTTGGATATTGGTAATACGGCCCCGGATACGGATCCCATTGCGATTGCGCCACCGATGGCGTGGCAAATGCGATGCCAAATGCCAGAAGTGAAGCAGAAAGAAGCCTGGACATGATCGAGCTCTCCTCTTTAATCAAGTAACCAAACACCTGTCCGGCCAGAGCTGGTTTTTATTCAAGCCTGCGCGTGCTGCGAACAAGAAATATTTAATGTATCAACTGAAACAGTTTCGGCTGTTGCAGAATATGTGATACAAGCAAAAATCCTGCCAAAACTGTATGTTGTTGATTATCCGAGTAATACAAATGTATATGCAAATAGAAGTGTAAAAAAAACCGACTTGTCCGGGTGACAATTGCTTCGGAAACGCCGCTTGTCCGGCTCCGAGGTCAGGCGGAAGAACGGAGCTTACGCTGTTGCTGTTGCCCTTGCCGGAGGCAGATCGCCTGGGCCGGATCGCTGCGCATCGACAACCACGCCCGTGCCGGGTTGATATCCGACGCGGAAATCGCTCATTTCTTGCTGCTTGCAGGCAAACCTGAGCCATCGAAGAAGGCAGAGTGCCGATGTCGTGGCGAAGGAATTGGTCTAAAAGTTCTCTCTGTTTATGATATTATGATTTTTATCATGTCGAGTAGTTTATATGTCCATGATTTTTAATATAAAATATTTAAATCCTGTTTAACTGATTTTTTGTCACTTATGTCAGACAGGAAGGCATAATATAAATAGTTTATAATATATGTACGGTATACACAAAAGGCATTTTTTAGTGTATACTTCAAATTGATGGCTGGGCAAAGCATCCAGCCCTTGCTCAATGGGAAAACATTGCCAATGTCATGGCGTTTACGCCGTCAGCCCGGTGATTCCGGGAGTGATTTTTCGAGGAGAGTGAAATGTGTTTTTTTCTGAAACCGTTCTTCGTGATGCCGATTTACGTGCCTCCGAAGGTAGTATGTCCACCTCCAATGTATGTGTATCATCCTCCAAAGTATGTGTATCTGCCTCCGAAGGAGGTATGCCCGCCTTATAAGGTGGTTTATCCGCCTCCGAAGGAGATCTATCCAACGACATTTGTGCTTCTGCCTGCAAAGGAGGAAGGCCCGTCTTTCGGGGAGGTGGATCCGCAGCCTCCGGAAGCAGCGGATTCCCTGCCGAATATGGCTGATGCCTCACAAGTCACCATTGTTGGTCAGGATACCGATATGGCCGGCCCCGGCTGGTAGCCTGATTGCAGAGTCACCCCCGCCATCAATGGCGGGGATTTCTTGCTCCCTCCGTTACGCCTCCGGCGTGCCCTCCCTCGAGAGGGAGGCTTGTTCGGGGGAGCCTGCGGCTCCAGGTTCAACGCTTGTCCCACTGGCCTCGCTGCTCATTGCGAGGATTGCATTCAACACATGTTCAGCCTGGCCAGACGGGAATGTTGAAGATGTTGGGATGCAGCCAGAACACGATGATTGCGTAGGAAGCAGAACCGATTGCAAGCGCCAGAAAATCGAAGAGCATGGATGCCCTGACCGGGCTTTTATCGACGGTACGAAACCTGGTATCAATACGCACGGCCACCGCCCAAAACAGGAATGTTCCGAACAGAATCATGCCGCCCGCGTCGCCATTGGTAAGCAGATGAGTGATTGCCAATATCAGGACCCCGGTCAGCATCGGATGTCGAAGCGTTCGCCGGATGTAACAAGGCAGATAGGCAGCGGCAAAGAAAACGATGGCAAACCAGTTCAGGAGCAACGCCATGTGTTTCATCCACAATGGCGGAAACCAGACAGGGATCAGGCCGCCTGACCGATAATCGGCAAAACCGAAGCCGATCAGAACCAGGCCGACAAGAGATACAATCGAATAGACGGCCCTATAA
Organism: Betaproteobacteria bacterium; assembly: GCA_009776435.1. Taxonomy (GTDB): domain Bacteria; phylum Pseudomonadota; class Gammaproteobacteria; order Burkholderiales; family Rhodocyclaceae; genus WRNU01. Next base: position 6,472 of record WRNU01000156.1, read on the forward strand.
GGGGTCGTGCCCATCCGTTCCAGTAATGACAGCCGTACCCTGCGGGCTATCTGTAAGCTATGCGCGCTGAAGAACAACACCAGCCCCAGAAGCATCGAGGTCATGTCTCATCTCCTTCCTGTTGGATTTAATTGTAATGACATGGGTACGACAAACATTACCCGGAACCGTAGTCTGGCGGTTGTGGTTTCTGGCGCAATGTGTCGTCGATCCTGAACAATCGACGATGCTCCGCGTCGAAATATACAATAGGGCGCCTTCGAAAAATCTTCAGGAATTCGTTTTTCGCGGCAGTAAAACATTGGAATTCCTGGGTTTGATCTGTGAGCAGAGTATCGGAATGGACATCGACATCGAACGTATCCGCGCTTTTTTCGTGAAGGATCGTTTCGCTACGAACGCGGGCATCGTCATCGACTCGGTGACGAAAGAAGAAGTGCGATGCAGCATGCCGATCACAAGTGAACACCTGAATGCAGGCGGCACGGTTCAGGGAGGAGCGATTTTCACGCTGGCTGATCTGGCCTTTGCCGTGCACTGCAATCTGCGGTTGTTTCTTGGTGAGAA
>WRNU01000157.1 GCA_009776435.1 Betaproteobacteria bacterium
TGACGCGGTTGGCGTTGATGAAACCGCACCCGTCGCAACTGATGCCCGCCGGGTTGGCGATGACGACCTGGGCGCGACTCCCGGCCACTTCCACGTAGCCGTGCAACAGACTGGGGTTGCTGGCGTTGACTTCGTTGAGGATCACGCGCGCCGTGCCCTTAGCCAGGTTCGGGTTGCCTTGCACATAGCCGCCCAATTGCGTCTGCGTATTGGTACGTGCGTTGTTGAGGATGGCGCCTTGCTTGTCGACGTCGAACTGGCTGTAGGCGTTGCGTGAGACGCCTGCGCCGCTGGGCGTCTGGATGTTGACGAGCGGCACGCCGTTGTCCGCTTTGAGCACGTTCGGCTGTTGCGAGCGCGGTGCATTGGGATCGGCCACGATCTGCGCGCCCACTGTCCCAACCATTCCCAGCGAGAGCATGATCGAGAAGCACAGTGGCTTCAGGCGCACCATGACGCTACGCACGCCGCTGGGTGTAGCGCCCGTGCGTGCCTGCTTGCCCTTCGCGGAAACGTTCTCTGCCACGACCATCAGTATGCCACGGGTTTCATTAAAGACGATTCGGTAGAGTTGCTTGTTCATGGTTGTGTCTCCGCAAAGAGAGATTCGCTCGTGGCCGCAGTAGCCGCAGGCAGCAAAGGGGGATTGAGGGCAGACCAGGCGCGGGCTTCTTTTGCCGTCACGCCGATGCCGTGAAACTCCATCACGCGCAGGCCGCGCGTTTCGCCACGGTGGTACAGCGACCGGGCGCAGGTTGTAGGGAATAAACGCGCCATCAAACTCCGCGAGATGCGGGTATGCCCGAACGGCGCAATCCAGTCGAGAATCCATATGCGATCCCCGCAGTTCCAGTCGTCCACGGGCATGGCAAGGGGCGGGTTGGCCAGGTAGCGCCGTTCCGCATCGGGGCTGAACTTCGCCCACGTAATGAAGAACACCGGCTTGTCCTGTTCGCTAGCCAGCACGAACTGGCGGTGCTTGATGGCCGGGAGCAGCAGTACGGATAGCCCCCACAGCGGCATCTCGCGGTGCGAGGCGGAATGCATCATCAGCCAGACAGCCGAGCCCAACGCTTGTGGCTCGTCACATGGCGTATCAAGCGGGCCGGGTGCGATCACGTCAAGACAATCGAAACGCATCCCCGGCTCCTAGAATGAACAACTGACAAGGAAGCCAGCAGCGGCATTGCTGGTCTGGAAACCCTTGGGCTTGGAGAGTGGCGTGCCGACGAAGGCGTCCCAATACAGGTTCTTGTAGCCGCCGCGTAGCCCCACTACGGCACCGGCAAGGTGCCGCCCGAGTTGATAGCGCGTGGATTGTCCGCCTACCTGCCCATAGTCGGCGCCCGCATAGAGTTCCTGGCCTGAGTTGCCCAGCGCCACGCCCACATCATTGCGAATGAGCCATCCACGGTCGCCCATCAGCGTAAGTTCGCCATCGAAGCCGCGCACGGTGTAGCGCCCGCCAATGGAAAAACGGTCCAATGGCACCAGCGGCGTGCGGTTCCATTGGCCGCGCAATGTGCCCGTGTAGCGCAACCGTTGCGAGGCCAGGGAAAACGGCATCATCAATTGCACGTCTGCGGTGATTATCTCGGGGCGCGATGTGCCTTCGTCAAATGCTTCCTCGGGTGCCCGCAACGACGAGAGCATCCCCGTTCCCCGGCGGTATGCGAGGTTGGCGTCAAGCACACCGGCATTGATGAACTGGCGGTAGGAGAAACCCGCTTCCCAGCCTGCCATGCGGCGGCGCTGCACCAGTATTTCGGTATCGTCTATGGCGTTGCTGGACGTGCGTTGCCAGCCGCGCATGTAGGCGGTGGCCTTGCGCACGGCGTCGCGGTAGAACAGGCGAGAGAGGCGGATTTCGCTGTTATCGGTTTTGCCGCTGTAGATGTAGCTCTGGTTTTGGCCCGCAACCGTCTGGTAGTAGTCATAGCTACTGGTGGTAAAGCCGAGCAGCCAATAGCCGTATGGCACCGAGTAATGGACGGTATAGCCGTCTGTACCCTTGTCGCCACTGTACCCGCCGCCCAGGTCATGGTTGAAGCTGACGTAGAAGAGGTCGTTTAACGTCCACCAGTTGTCGTAGGAGACGGTGATGCTGCCCTGGTACCTGCCGGTGCGCTTGCTGCCCGAATCGTCGACTGAGAGGTTCAGGCGTAGCGGAAACTTCTGTTTCCAGGCGACGACCAGGTCGCTTTCACCGGGCTGGGCGTCGGGCCCTTCGGCGGGAGTAACCTGGATGTCGGCATCAGCCGTGGGTAGGCGCTTGAAGTTCTCCAAACCCTGTTCGATGTCGCGCAGGTTCAGGATGTCGCCGGGCGCAGCGGGCATGGCGTTCCACATGGTGGCGCGCGGATTGGTGCCGTCCGCAAAGCGGATGCTGCGGATGCGCCCCGGTATTATCGTGAGGGTGAGCGTGCCCCCTGTGAGATCCTGCGGCGTAGCCAGAACGCGCGTGGTGATATAGCCGCGCGCGACGATGGCGTTTTGGATGCGTTTCATCGTGAGGTTGATGCCAGCAGCACCCAGGCACCGGCCTGAAGCCGGGTCGTTTTTAGGGTCGGCTGCGCGCAATGCCCATTGGAAGCGTTTGGCGGCCTCGCCCGTGAGGGTGATGCGGTCAATGCGAAAACAGGGCGATTCGTTCTCCGGCAAACGCTCCTGCTCCGGCGCTGCGGGCGGCTCCAGTCGCACGTCCGGCCCGGTTTCCTGCTGTTGGCGCAGAATGCGTTCGCGTTCTTGCTGGCGCAACACTTCCTGGGTGGCACCGTCGTTGGGCGGAGCCTGCGCCAACGCCAGTGACGTGGGCACGAGGCAGGCGAGGAGCCAAACAAAACGCTTTACACGAGTAATACTTTGGCTGGAACTTCCTCTTTTCATGATCCTGCAACCCTTTTCCCAGTTCGATCCGCTCAGAAGTCGTCTGAAACCTGCCTGCCGATCACAGGAACGTTCCGGCCACATCATCCAGGTGCGCAGTGATCAGGGTTTTAAGGCGCGCTCGGAAAGAACTGTTGCGAGTTCTGCAACAGTACTGTTTTCTTAACATTATGATTTTTCATAAAAGTCTGAACAGCTTCGGGCCGTTTTTCTGCTTGACTCCCGTTTTGACTCCCGTCCCGACTCCCGGCCTTGCTCAGAACATCTAAATGGAATTTCACGAAAAAGAACAGAATTTGCAGCGATTTATGACATATATGCATACTGAAAAACTGAGCGAAACAACTCGCTGCACAAAAAAAACAGTGTTCGCATAGGGTTGACATGCCGTTCGTGATTATGTAGCTTGACGAAAATATATTTTGTTCTGTCGAAAACCGAGCAGTACGGTTGCAAGATCAAACAGTACTGTTGCAGAACTCGGAGCATCACTCCCTCGCGCGCCCTTGAACTTCCAGTAACGACGCGCCTTTCAGCTTACCCCTGTTTATACCATTCGCTTAAAAATCGCTTTTTTCGTTTTCGTGCCGGGAGTCGGCGGTGTTTCGACAACATTCCCTTGTCACAACATTTAATGCTTTTGTGATTTTAGCGGCCGTACACCAGTCAGACCAGTCTTGCATCAGGGCTCGACGCCGCTCAAAAAGGTCGCTTCGCTGGTAGGCCGCCTCGACCGCAGAGCCGATGGTATGCGCCAGCGCCTGTTCCGGGATTTCCTTCGGGCAGTCGGTCTGTTCCGCCGCCCAGACCCGAAAGCTCGAACGGAAACCGTGCACGGTCGCCCGCGCATTCATCCGGCGCATCACGGACAGCATGGACTTCTTCGAGAGTGGCTTGCCCGGTTTATTGCCGGGAAACACCCATGCCGAATCGCCCCCCTGCTGGCCGTGCAGGATCTCCAGCATTGCCGGGGTGAGAGGTACGCGATGCGCCTTGTCTGCTTTCATGCGTTCAGCCGGAATCGTCCAGGTGGCGCACTCGAAGTCGATTTCCGCCCATCGGGCCTGGAGCACTTCGGCGCTGCGACACGCAGTCAGGATCGTGAAGGCCAGCGCACGGGCTGCGCGCCCCTTGCGAGTGGCAAGCTGCCCAAAGAAGTCTGCGATTTCCTGATAAGGGGTCGAGCAATGATGGCAGACTTTCCTGACCTTGCCGGGCGGGGGCAATAATTCCTCCAAATGCCCCCGCCAGCGCGCCGGATTGTCTCCCGTCCGGTATCTGCATACGGTGGCCCACGCCAGGATTCGCTCGATTCTGCCGCGCAGCCGGGAAGCGGTCTCGATCCGCTCAATCCAGATCGGCTCCAGTGCTTGCAGAACGTGGGTCGTATCGATCAAGCGCACAAGCATCCTGCCGAAACGGGGGGAGGCATAATCGTGCAGGGATTGTTCCCAATGCTGAGCGTGCCTGACACACTTCCAGCCGCTACGGTGTCGGGCGATGTACTCGGTCACGCATTCATCGAACGTCTTGTCGCAGGCTTTCGGATGTACTCCGAACAGGCGCTCTTGCAGCGGGTCGCCCCCTTGCGCAAGTCGAACGCGAGCACGACGTGCCGCCTTTCTCGCCTCGTTGATACCGACGGTATGTAGCGCCCCCAAACCAATGCAACGCTCCGTACCCCGACGTTCGTAGCGAAAAATCCAGCTCTTCGTGCCCCCCTGCGCCACTTGCAGGTACAGACCGCCACCGTCGCTGTATTTGCCAGGTTTCGAGAGGGTGGCAATATCGCGCAGGGTGAGCTTTTCGATGGGCATTCGCTTTCCTCCTTGCCTGGGTCTGCGTTTTCGAGACGCCCCCAGGCAGAATTCAGACGAAATGCGCCTGTGCGCTGGAAACATGCATCATGGCCGCATCCTCGCGTACAACACTGCAACAGGACACCGAAAAATCAGCCAAATAAAGGCCGATTTTGGTATTGGCTCTCACCCCGGAGAAAATGCCCGAGCAAAATGTATTGATATTTTTATCTTTCGAGCCGGGACGGATTGCCCCCGATGTTCCGGGAAGCTCCCGAATGGTTTGCTTTGGGGGATGTTTTCCCGTCGCCGGGCATCACTATGCCAGGTGCGTGGCAATATGGCAGCGTTGGCCGTATGGCGTCATAAAATAACGTTGTTATCATGACGACAGTCCATGCCGTGCATCGCTGTGCCATGGACTCCCCGTCACAGCCGGGGAACCCATAAAAACAGCCACATTGCTGTGGCTGTTTTTAATCAAGAATCGGAATCGCTGGCGGAGACGGTGGGATTCGAACCCACGATGCAGGTTTTGCCCGCATGCTCCCTTAGCAGGGGAGTGCCTTCGACCTCTCGGCCACGTCTCCATTACAGGAAGGCGGCACTATATCGGCTTGCCGCCCGCCGGTCAATTTTGCGCTCCGTCTCTCCCTCAGGCAAGGCGATCGAGATCGAACGCCTTGTGCAGCACCCGTACCGCCAGTTCGAGGTACTTTTCTTCGACGACGACGGAAATCTTGATCTCGGAGGTGGAGATCATGAGGATGTTGATGCCCTCCTCCGAGAGGGTGCGGAACATTTTCGCGGCCACGCCCGGATGCGAGCGCATGCCGACCCCAACGATCGAAACCTTGCACAGGGTTTTGTCGGACTCGATGCCCCTGGCGTTGATGACGGTCTTGACGCGATCGAGCACGCCGATGGTTTTGTCCAGATCGGCACGGGCGACGGTGAAGGAGAAGTCGGCTGTGCCGCCATGCCCGGAGTTCTGGATGATCATGTCGACGTCGATGTTGGCGTCGGCAACCGGGCCGAGTATCTGGTAGGCAATGCCGGGCTGGTCGGGAACGCCCTGGATGGTGATCTTGGCTTCGTCGCGATTGAAAGCAATTCCGGAAATGACGGGTTGTTCCATGTTTTTGTTTTCCTCAACGGTGATGAGCGTGCCCTGCCCTTCTTCTTCAAAGCTGGAGAGCACACGCAGCTTGACTTTGTATTTGCCGGCGAATTCGACGGAACGGATTTGCAGTACCTTGGAGCCAAGGCTGGCCATCTCCAGCATTTCTTCAAAGGTAATGACATCCAGCTTGCGCGCTTCGGGAACGACGCGCGGATCGGTGGTATAGACGCCGTCGACGTCGGTGTATATCTGGCATTCGTCGGCTTTCAGGGCGGCGGCTAGCGCCACGCCGGTGGTGTCGGAACCGCCGCGACCGAGGGTGGTGATGTTGCCGCCGACGTCGACCCCCTGGAATCCGGCCACGATGACGACTTTGCCTTCGGACAGATCGCTACGGATGGCGGCATCGTCGATGCCGAGGATGCGCGCCTTGGTGTGGGCATCGTCGGTGAGAATCTTCACCTGTCCGCCGGTATAGCTCTTCGCGGGAACGCCCGCCGCTTGCAAAGCCATGGCGAGCAGACCGATGGTGACTTGCTCGCCGGTGGACACCACCACGTCCAGTTCGCGTGGATCGGGTGTCGGTGTCAGCTCCTTGGCAAGAGCGATCAGCCGGTTGGTTTCGCCGCTCATCGCGGAAACGACGACGACGAGTTGATGTCCCTCGCCATGAAATTTTGCGATTCTCCCGGCGACATTCCTGATCCGGTCGGGGTTGCCTACCGAGGTGCCGCCGTACTTCTGTACGATCAGAGCCATGTTGTGTCTGTGTCTATGGAAAAGAAGCTGGATTCTAGCGGAAAAGCACCTCGAACACGCAGCACTTGTGAGCAAAGGCAAACCCGCTTTTTGGGAATGGGAACCGATCCCAAACGATCTTTGACACCAGCAATGCCAGAACGGCAATAAGGGTTACTGGCGCGCCCGGCGCGATTCGAACGCACGACCCCTGCCTTCGGAGGGCAGTACTCTATCCAGCTGAGCTACGGGCGCGAGGCTGCCGACGATTGCCGACAGGGGCCGGAAG
>WRNU01000158.1 GCA_009776435.1 Betaproteobacteria bacterium
CGTTACTCAGTGCTGCTCGCAGTATGTCCATTGGCACCCGATTTTTGCCGCTAGGAGTGATGCCCCGCAGAAGGATTGCGTACTTCTTCATTGCGCTCCAAAGTCAGGAATAAAGACGCCTAACGTTGATGCTAACCGACGCCCAAGCGCGAAGCGATTAGGTGTCCAGCGACCGAAGGGAGCGGGGTTGAACATGCTGTCAGGATGCTTGACGAAACCGGACTCACGCTCAACCGAACGCACGATCCGCAGAGAATACCACCTCCGTTTGCCGGAGCGGAATGCAACTGCAAGGGTTGAATGAATTGTTAGCTCTGAAGAGCAAAGTATGTTGCGTATTGGCCACCAAGGGCTAGTACGCCTGAAACGATAAATGCCCCGAGCATTGTCAATGTCGCTAATGCGCCACGCTTGAGGCCACGCGACCTAAAGAAGTAGTAAGGCAAGGCAAGTGCTGCCATGGTGACGACGCCAATATTAAGCCANGGAGTTCGCTTGTAACCCCGTTGAATGCTATCTGCGTAATACCACCAAAAGATCAGAAATGAATAGACCGGAAGCAACCAAAGGTCGATGGGCGACATGTTTAGGCCAGGGTAAAAGTACTGATTCATAGTACCCGAGGCAAAGGAGACAACTACGAGGCCTGCGACAGCTAGTGACTTCGATTGCACATTAACCCTCCTCCTGAGAGCTAACCATGTATGGGCGGACTGTCCTGAGAAAGTCTGCTCCCCCTAACTGCTAATGGGCAGCGTTGGCGTACGACAGAGGCATGGGCGAAAAATTTTTCGCCCATGCAGCGTCATGCCGGAAGTCGCAGGAAGGTTTCCCGGTAATGGCGCAGTTCCTCGATCGACTCCTTGATGTCGGCCATCGCCGTGTGCGTTCCGGCTTTCTTCACGCCCTTGTAGACATCAGGATTCCAGCGTTTGGCGAGTTCCTTGAGCGTGGAAACATCGAGATCCCGATAATGGAACCATGCCTCGAACCGGGGCATGTAGCGCAGGAGAAAGCGGCGATCCTGGCTCACGGTGTTGCCGCACATCGGCGAAACACCTTTGGGAACCCATTGTTCCAGGAAAGCCAGCATCGTCGCCTCGGCCTCGGCCTCGGAGACCGTCGAGGCGCGCACCCGCTCGACAAGGCCACTGCGCCCGTGGGTGCTCTTGTTCCAGTCATCCATCGCGTCGAGCACCGCGTCCGGCTGATGCACGACAATCACCGGCGCTTCCGCAACGATATCGAGCGCGCTGTTCGTGATGACGAGGCCGATTTCGATGATGCGATTCTTCTCCGGGTCGAGCCCGGTCATCTCCATGTCCAGCCAGATCAGGTGATTCGCATCCTGTGCCATGACTACGCCAGCAACGGCACGATCAGCAACGCGACGATGTTGATGATCTTGATCAGGGGGTTGACGGCCGGTCCTGCCGTGTCCTTGTACGGATCGCCGACGGTATCGCCGGTCACCGCCGCCTTGTGCGCCTCGGAACCCTTGCCGCCGAAGTTGCCGTCCTCGATGTATTTCTTGGCGTTATCCCAGGCTCCACCGCCGGTGGTCATCGAAATCGCCACGAAAATCCCGGTAACGATGGTCCCCATCAGCAGGCCGCCGAGCGCCTTCGGGCCAAGCAGCAGGCCGACGGCCACCGGAACCAGAACCGGCAGCAACGACGGCACGATCATTTCCTTGATCGCCGACTTGGTCAGCATGTCGACCGCCTTGCCGTACTCGGGCTTGGCCTTGCCTTCCATGATGCCGACGATTTGCCTGAACTGACGGCGCACTTCGAGCACCACGGCCCCGGCGGCGCGGCCGACCGCTTCCATCGCCATCGCGCCGAAGAGATAGGGAATCAGGCCGCCGATGAAGAGACCGACGATCACCATCGGATCGGAGAGGTCGAAACTGACGCTCATGCCGTAATTATCGAGCGCATGCGTGTAATCGGCGAAGAGCACCAGCGCCGCCAACCCGGCGGAGCCGATCGCATAGCCTTTGGTCACCGCCTTGGTGGTATTGCCGACGGCATCGAGCGGATCGGTCACGGCGCGCACCGAATCCGGCAACTCGCTCATTTCGGCGATACCGCCTGCGTTGTCGGTGATCGGGCCGTAGGCATCGAGCGCAACGATGATGCCGGTCATCGACAGCATGGAAGTTGCTGCAACGGCAATGCCGAATAGTCCGGCCAGCGCATAGGCGCTGAGGATCGACACACATACCGCCAGCACCGGCCAGGCGGTCGACTTCATCGAAACGCCGAGTCCGGCGATGATGTTGGTGCCGTGGCCGGTGGTCGACGCCTCCGCAATGTGTCTGACCGGCTTGAACCCGGTTCCGGTGTAGTACTCGGTGATCCAGACCAGAAGACCCGTCAACACCAGGCCGATAACGGCGGTACCGAAAACCGCGTTGGAACTGACGAGACGACCGTCGTCCAGCGTGACACCATCGCCGAGTATCCAACTCGTCACCGGATAGAAACCGATCAGCGCCAGCACGCCGGCAACCGCGAGGCCGCGGTAGAGCGCGGGCATGATCTTGCCGCCCTCGGAAGTTTTGACGAAAAAGGTGCCGATGATCGAAGCGATGATTGAAACCGCGCCCAGCACCAGCGGGTAGACGACGATATTGTCGGACGCGCCGGAGACGCCCTTGAGCATCAGCGCGCCGAGCACCATCGTTGCAACGACCGTCACCGCGTAGGTTTCAAACAGGTCTGCGGCCATGCCCGCACAGTCGCCGACGTTGTCGCCGACGTTGTCGGCGATCACCGCCGGGTTACGCGGGTCGTCCTCGGGAATTCCGGCTTCGACCTTGCCCACGAGATCCGCGCCGACGTCGGCGCCCTTGGTGAAGATGCCGCCACCCAACCGCGCGAAGATCGAAATCAGCGAGCCGCCGAAAGCCAGCCCGACCAGCGGTTGCACGACATGGTGCAGATCGCCGTCGCTCCCCACGCCCATTGCCTTGAGCACGGCGTAGTAACCGGCAACGCCGAGCAGCCCCAGGCCGACGACCAGCATCCCGGTGATCGCGCCGCCCTTGAAGGCAACATCGAGCGCCGGAGCGATGCCGTGACGCGCCGCCTCGGCAGTGCGCACATTGGCGCGCACCGACACGTTCATCCCGACGTAGCCCGCCACGCCCGAGAGCACGGCGCCGATCAGGAAACCGCCCGCCGTCGCCCAGTCGAGGAAAACGCCGACGATGAGAAACAGCACGACCCCGACGATGCCGATCGTCGTGTATTGGCGATTGAGATACGCCTTGGCGCCGGCCTGAATGGCAGCGGCGATTTCACGCATCCGATCATTGCCGGTAGGCTTGGCGAGAATCGACCGGGTTGTAAAGACGCCGTAAAGAATGGCGATGATAGCGCAACCGAGCGCCAGAAGAAGTTCGTATGACATTGAAATTTCCAGGAAAAATGGCCGGACGGGCACTCCTCCAGCCAGGAAAAAAACCGCGCTATTTTCCAGTGCTTTGGCAAAAAAGTCGAGTGTTCATGTCACCAAATTATTGCGGCGCGTCAAATCCGGCCTCCTCCACCGCACGACGCATCGCCGCAACGTCGATAGCAGCCGGATCGTATTGCACGACGGCACATGCCCGCTCCAGCGAAACTTCGGCCCCGGCCACACCCGGCAAGGCTTTAAGCGTTTCGGTCACGTTGCGGACACAGCCGCCGCAGCTCATGCCTGCTATCCTGATGGTGATTTCACTCATGATTTGTCCTTTCGGTAGGGTTGCCAGCGTTTCAGCAACAGGGAGTTTCCGAGGACGGAAACGGAACTCAGCGCCATTGCCGCGCCCGCAACGACGGGATTCAGCAGGCCGAAGGCGGCCAGGGGAATACCGAGCACGTTGTAGATGAAGGCAAAAAAGAGGTTCTGCCGAATTTTCGACAGCGTGGCCCGTGACAGGTAGACGGCATCGGCCACGCCGTGCAGGCTGCCGCGCACGAGTGTGACGCTGGCCGTCTCGATGGCAACGCCCGCGCCCACGCCGATGGCGAAAGACACATCCGCGTGCGCCAGCGCCGGAGCGTCGTTGATGCCGTCTCCGGCCATGCCGACACAGCCGTTGCGCTCGGATGCCTCCTTCTTCAATTCGGCAATCGCATCGGCCTTGCCCGCAGGCAATACACCCGCGCGCCAGTCGGTGATGCCCACCGCCGAGGCAACGGCGGCTGCCGTGGAAGAATTGTCACCCGTCAGCATGACGACCCGCACGCCCGCCTGCCGGAGCCTTTCCAGCGCGTCACGGGAGTCTTCCCGCAAACGGTCGGCCACGGCAATCAACCCTGCATAGACGCCATCGACGGCCAGCGCGGCCAGAGTCTTGCCCTGCGCGGCAGCGAGTTCATCGCGGGGAATATCGACCCCGTTCGAGGCAAGAAAATCCGGCATGCCGACAAGCACCGCCCTGCCGTCGATGCGGCCTTCGATACCTTGCCCTTCCTTGACGCACACGTCGCTGACGCGCCCGAACGGTTCCCCGCCTGCCTGCGCCGCGCGAACGATGGCCCGCGCAATGGGATGGGAACTGGCATGTTCGATCGCTGCCGCCCATTGCAGCAAGGCGGCGGACGTCCACGGCGGCACGGCGACAACATCCGTGACCGCTGGCTCGCCCTGCGTCAATGTCCCGGTCTTGTCCAGGGCCAACGCCTTCATGCGCCCGGCGCATTCCAGGGCTTCGGCGTCCTTGATGAGCAAACCGGCGCGCGCGCCCTGCCCGACGGCCACCATGATCGCCGTCGGCGTCGCCAGACCGAGGGCGCACGGACAGGCAATGACCAGCACCGCCACGGCATTGATGAGCGCCGCCTGAAACTCGCCGGACAGCCACCAGAGCGCGAAAGTTGCCAGGGCAATCACCACGACCACGGGCACGAATACGGCAGCCACACGATCCACCAATCGCTGTACCGGGGCCTTGGAACCCTGTGCCTGCCCGACCAGGCGAACGATTCCGGCAAAGAGCGTCTCGGCCCCGACCCCCGTGGCACGGCAGCGCAACATGGCCTGCCCATTGATCGTGGCGGCAAAAACCCTGTCGCCCGGCTGCTTGTCGACGGGCAGGCTCTCGCCGGTCAACAGGGCTTCATCGAGCGCGGAACGGCCTTCGAGAACGAGGCCGTCGACCGGCACGACATCCCCTGGGCGAAGCACGAAAACGTTTCCAGGTTGCAGCGCGTCCACGTCAACCTCTTTGATCTGTCCATCCTGCTCGATCCACGCCCGCCGGGGTTGCAGGCGCAGCAGCGCGTCGAGCGCCTCGGAAGTCCGGATTTTCGCGCGCGCCTCGAGCAGCTTGCCCAGCATCACGAGGGTGATGACCATCGCCGAGGCTTCAAAATAAACGTGCAGATCGTGCCAACCCGCCAATGTGACCACCGTGCTGTACAGCCACGCCATCGACGTGCCGAGCGCCACGAGCACATCCATGTTGGCTCCGCCGCCGCGTAGCGCATTCCAAGCGCCGCGATAAAACCGCGCACCCACCCAGAACTGCACGGGCGTGGCCAGCAGGCATTGCAGCCAGCGGGGCACGAATTCGTGCGCGCCGTCTTCCTGCCCCCCCGGCCACAACATCGGCAACATCTGGGCCGCAAGCGGCAGCGTCATCGCGGCGGCAAACCAGAAGAGCCTGAGACTCGCCCGCCATTCGTCGCGTTTGCGCGCCCGTTCCTGCTCGCGGTCGAGCGACTGCGCAACGCTCGCGCCGAAACCGGCCTTCTTCACCGCCGCGCACGCAGCCTCCAGCGTCAGCGCATCAGGCGCAAAGCGCAGGATGGCACGCTCGGAAGCGAGGTTGACTGCGGCCTCGACGCCCGGCAGGCGATTGAGCACTTTTTCGAGGCGCGCCGAACAGGCGGCACAGGTCATGCCGGTAATGGCAAGTTCGAGCGTTTCCTGAACGGAGGCAGGATTTTCCTGTGGCATAACAAGCGGTATCTCAGTTTGAACGTGACTCTTCCGTCTCCCGCATCCAGGCTGGGATGTCGCGCTGGCAGTGCAGCACACGCCAAATGTCGACGTGATCGGCATGCTCGACGTAAAAAACGAGGTATGGGTAGCGTGTCAGCGGCCAGGAGCGCAGGTCAGGCAAGTTCAACTCGTGTGCATAGCGGGGCGATCCGGTGGCGGGATGGTGGCTGATATGAGCGCAGGACTTCTCCAAGGCGTTGATAAAGCCGAGCGCCGCTGCCTCGGAGCCTTCGCCCAGGTAGTACGAAACCGCATCCTCTACGTCCCGGTGGGCCTGTTCGCGCAGAACGACGGGTTTGGCCTTCATCGCCGACTTCAGGTCTTGCGTCGGACTTCGGTTGCACAGCGTGCGCGCAGATCGTCAAAATAAGCCTCATTCACCGATGACGCAGAGGGCGACGAGGCGCCGACGAGCAACAGGCCACGCAATTGCTGCCGATCCTGATCGCGCCGGATAAGCTCGCGCATATACTCGCTACTGGTGCCGTAGTTGCGCTGGCTGACCTGTTCGTCTACGAAAGCCTTGAGGCTGTCGGGCAGGGAAATGTTCATCGTGCTCATGGTTTCAGCTTAGAGACTTTGGCAAAATTTGGCAAGCCATTACTGAACACGGGTCTCGCGCTTGTCTCCGCCATTTATGGCGGAGACAAGCGAGACAAAGCGTAACAGGGAGCCGAAGGCTCCCCAAGACCGTATCGAGGAATCCCCTGCCTTCAGGCA
>WRNU01000159.1 GCA_009776435.1 Betaproteobacteria bacterium
GCCAACATGGCGGCAGTTCCAAGAATCAGCGATGAGATTTTGCCTGGTTTCATGAAATACTTCCTTGCTTGGTATTGATGGGGTTGTTGAATGCAGCTCCAATACTGCTGAACGAGTCTATTTCAAGACATCTCGAGCTTTAGCAAAAAACATGCCTGACCAGTATGTTACTAATTATAAAAATATATCTAAAATTTATAAAATAAAAACGTAAAAAAATGCGACTCAGTAATATCCACAGGCGAGCAAAATAATTCTGAAAATACCAATTAAAAAGGAATTACGCACTTGACTTGCAGAGAATTTCAGGGCAAACGACACGATAGTAATTTGTTGCCGATTCAATAAGAATTGTGCGATCAACCCTGTTTTTTCTTTCGGAATAATTGTTACTTTCCGTCAATAAATGGGATGACTGACAGGGGTTTTCGGTTTGAATACTTACATGTCGTGCAGGCAGGGGTGAGTTTAGGAACCTCTGAACATCCCTCCTGTCATTCTGCGCGTAGCGAAGTGAAGTTGCAAAATCCATACATCACATGGATCCTGAGACTTCGCGCAGGATGACAAGCGGTGAATGCGGAGTTGTTCAGAGGTTCCTTTACAGACCCCAACGTCGCGGCCACCCCGTCAGGCTTCGCCTGACTCCCCTTCTTGAAGGGGAATGTCTGAGATCAGCCCGGAAACGCTCTTGCAAACCCCTGAGAAAATGAGCTGTATTTCGCGCACCCGGACACACTCAGGCACGACGACAAACCCCTTCCTCCTCGTCTTCCCGATCCAACCGCATGTTTTTGAACGCCACCGAGAGCATCAGCTTGATGCGGTTCAACTGGTTGACCTCCGAAGCGCCGGGGTCGTAGTCGATGGCGGTGATGTTGGCCTCCGGAAAAGCCCCTTTCAACGCCTTGATGACGCCCTTTCCGGCAATGTGGTTGGGCATGCAGGCAAAAGGTTGCATGCAAATGATGTTGGGAACCCCCTGTTCAATCAGTTCCACCATTTCGCCAGTCAGAAACCACCCTTCTCCAGTCTGATTGCCGCGCGACAGGAACGGGGCCGCACCGAAAGCGATCTGGTCGATGGTGGGCGGCGCAACGAAACGCTCGCTCGCCGAGAGCGCCTTTTTCATGTCTCGACGGTAAAACTCCATCGCCTTGATGGCCGCATTGCCCGCAATGGCCGCCAGCCTGCTGCGCGACAGGACGCGGTAGTTGAAATCGTTGTCGTAGGCGCAGTAGAGCAGAAAATCCATGAGTCCCGGCATCACGGCTTCGCCGCCTTCCCGCTCGACGATGCGCACGATGTCGTTGTTGGCGCCGGGATTGAACTTGACGAGAATCTCCCCCACCAGTCCGATGCGAGGCTTCACCTCATCGGTCAACGGCAAGGTATCGAAATCCCGCACGATCTCGCGGATGTTTCGCCCGAAATGCCTGAAACGACCATTGAAAACGTCTTCCTTGCAACGCGCCACCCACTTTTCATAGAGGGCGTCCGCTGAACCCGCTTCCTTCTCGTAGGGCCGGGTACGGAACAACACCTGCATGAACAGGTCGCCATACACCGTGCCCATCAGCAGGCGATTGAGCAGCGATAGACTCAGCTTGAAACCTTCCTGCTTTTCCAGCCCGAGCGTGTTGAACGAAATGATCGGCACATCGGGAAACCCGGCATCCTCGAGCGCCTTTCTCATGAAACCAATGTAGTTGGTGGCGCGACATCCGCCTCCGGTCTGTGCAACCATCGCCGCCGTCCTGGCCGGGTCGTATTCGCCAGACTTGAGCGCCTCGATGATCTGCCCGACGACGATGATGGAAGGATAACAGGCATCGTTGTTGACGAAACGCAGCCCATGCTCGATGGCCTGTGTCGAAACCTCTTCCAGCACTTGCGCACGGTAGCCGCAACCCCTGAAAGCGGACTCGCAGAACTGGAAATGCATCGGCGACATCTGCGGTACGAGAATGGTCGTGTCGGCACGCATCTCACGGGTAAATTTCGGGCGCGGCCTTACCTGCGGCGGATGGAAATGAATGATCTGCGCAGGCGGATTACCCCCCCGTTCCGCCAGCGCCGCCTTGAGCGAACGGATGCGGATGCGCGCCGCGCCCAGGTTGCTGCCTTCGTCGATCTTGATGCCCGTGTAAATCCGATTGCGGATGGAAAGAATCTCCTGCACCTGATCGACTACGACGGAATCCAGTCCGCAACCGAAAGAATTCAGATGAATCACATCCAGCATGGGTTCGCGCGCCGCCAGCGCGGCAGCGCGATACAGGCGCGAATGGTAAGTCCACTGATCGACGACCCGCAACGGCATGTCGAGCCTGCCCAGATGCGCCACAGAGTCCTCGGTGAATACGGCCATGCCAAGCGAAGTGATGAGCTGCGGAATGCCGTGGTGAATGGCCGGGTCGATGTGATAGGGGCGTCCGGCAAGAATGATGCCGTGCTTACCCGTCTCCTTGAGATAATCGATGACTTCCTCGCCCTTTCGGGCAAGCTCGACTTTTACGCGCGCTTGCTCGGCCCACGCGAGGCCCAGGGCGCGACGAATCTCGCCAGGCGCAATATGCGAAAAAACGCGCGCCAATTGCTGGGCAAGTTTTTTCTCGTCCTCCAGCGAAATGAAAGGCTGGATCATGACAACGTCGTTTTCTTTCAGGTAGTCGATATTGTTGCGAATCAACTCCGGGTATGAGGTCACGACCGGGCAATTGTAATTATTGTCGGCGTCGGCGAATTCTCTTTGCTCGAAAGGAATGCAGGGATAGAAAATGCTTTTCACTCCCTGGTTAACGAGATCCACGATATGCCCGTGCACCAGTTTGGCCGGATAGCACACCGTATCCGACGGCAGGGTGTCCATCCCTTGCTCCAGCAGCGCGCGGGAAGAGGGCGCGGACAGGCGCACCTCGAACCCCAGTGCGGTGAGGAAAGTGAACCACAGCGGGTAATTCTCGAAGATGTTGAGCGCGCGCGGCACGCCGATTTTCCCGCGCGGCGCGCCTTCGACCGGCTCGTAGGCGAATACGCGCTCGTATTTGAAGGCGTAGAGATCGGGCAGTTCGTTCGGCGTCTTTTTTTTGCCAAGTCCGCGCTCGCAACGATTGCCGGAAATGAGTTTGCGCCCGTCCGGGAAACGGTTGACGATCATCGAGCAGGTGTTCGTGCACAGACGGCAGCGCGCCAGGGAATGCTTGACTTCGAAGTTGCGCAACTCTCCGATTTGCAGCATCGAGCTTACGTCCTGCCCCTGCCAGCGTTCCCTGGCAATCAGCGCCGAACCGAATGCGCCCATCAACCCGGCGATGTCGGGCCGCACGGCTTCACGCCCGGAAATCAGTTCGAAGGCGCGCAGCACCGAGTCGTTATAGAAAGTGCCGCCCTGCACGACGATGTGTTTGCCCAGTTCTTCGGGACTCTTGATCTTGATGACCTTGATGAGGGCGTTCTTGATGACCGCGTAAGACAATCCCGCCGAGATGTCGGCTACCGACGCGCCTTCCTTTTGCGCCTGCTTGACGCTGGAGTTCATGAAAACCGTGCAGCGCGAGCCGAGATCGGACGGCGCGCGCGAGGCAAGCGCCTCGCGGGCGAATTCATCGACCGGCATGTCCACCGACTGCGCGAAGGTTTCGATGAACGAGCCGCAGCCCGAAGAGCAGGCTTCGTTCAAGAGGATGTTGTCGATCACGCCGTCCCGGATGCGCAGGCATTTCATGTCCTGCCCGCCGATATCCAGAATGAAATCGACTTCCGGCAGAAAATGTTTCGCCGCCTTGTAATGCGCAATCGTTTCCACTTCCGAATGATCGAGCCTGAAGGCTTCCCGGATCAGCGCCTCGCCATAGCCCGTTACGGAAGAGGCGACGATATGCGCGCCTTCGGGCAGCCGGTCGTAGATGTCTTTGAGGATATTGCCCACGATCCGGACGGGATTGCCTTCGTTGCTGCTGTAATACGTGTAGAGCAATTCGAGGTTTTCCCCGAGCAGTACCGCCTTGGTCGTGGTCGAACCGCCGTCGATGCCCAGAAACACGGGGCCGCGATAGTCTTCGAGACGCCCACGTCGCACCCGCGCCTTTTCGTGCTGTGCGTAAAACGCCTGGCGCTCCGCGTCATCGAGAAAGAACGGGCGCAGGGCGCTCGCCCCTTCCACGGACAGAAACGCCAACTTTCTGAACGCCGCCAGCACCTCTGCAAACGGGCGCGTCGCCGACTCCTTCCCGTGCAAGGCCGCGCCGATGGCGACGAACAATTCGCTGTCCTCGATTCGTACCTGATTTTCCGGCTGGACGGCGAGCGTCTCGATGAAGCGATTCTTAAGCTCCGGCAGGAAGTTCAGCGGCCCGCCCAGGAAAGCGACGTTGCCGCGAATCTTGCGTCCGCAGGCCAACCCGCCGATCGTCTGGTGCGCGACCGCCTGGAAGATCGACCGCGCGATATCCTCGCGCGCCACCCCCTCGTTCAACAGGGGTTGTACGTCCGTCTTGGCGAACACGCCGCATCGCGCCGCAATCGGATACAGATTTTTGGCGCGGCTCGACAGCTCATCCAGCCCTGCGGCATCGGTTTTGAGCAACACCGCCATCTGGTCGATGAACGCCCCCGTTCCCCCGGCGCAGGAGCCGTTCATCCGCTGCTCGACGCCGTTCGTGAAGAAGGTGATCTTGGCGTCCTCGCCACCCAGTTCGATGGCGACATCCGTGTGCGGCGCGCGCTCCTCGATAGCCCGAGAGCAGGCAATGACCTCCTGGACGAAAGGGAACCCGAGTATCTCGGCCACACCCACGCCGCCCGAGCCGGTCAACACCACGGAAACACCCGTCTCCGGACTCAACACGTCCCCGGCCGCAAGGGTTTCGAGGCTGCTCTCCACCGTCTTGCGCACTTCGGAAAAATGGCGTGCGTAAGACCTGAACGCCAGTTCTCCCCGCGCGTCCAACACAACCACCTTGATGGTCGTTGAGCCTACGTCAATACCTACGCGATACCAGTCCTCGCTCACTCTTGCCTCGTAAAAGGGGGCCGAGACCCCCGTGTTGAAATTTCTCGCAATCGTTTCATTTTACCAAACATTGACGGAGATTAAAAAACGCGTCGACTTACCCAAATGGATTCCCTGCACAACCCTCCTCTGTCATTGCAGCGCGTAGCGAAACGAAGTTGCTGCAATCCACACTCCGCATGGATTCTGCGACTTCGCACAGGATGACAAACCGTGGATTCAGCGTTATGCAGAAGTTCCCAATAAACCGGCTGATCAAGGCGAAAACCGACCTTGTTGGCTATCATTTTCTCCTCGATGGAAAAAAATCCTCACATCTGCACAACACCGCCTTGACTGCGGGGCATTCATCGCATACCTTACCCACTATCTTGCCGGGCGCGGTTCGTGCGTCCGTTCCCTGCGAAAAAGAGGCGGCGCGCAAAAAAGCGGAATACCTGCCCTAACTCCAGAGTTTTTTCCTGAGAGAGGATTTCAAGCCTCTCTCTTGTGAGACATTATGAATGAGCGTATCCACTCTGTATCAGACGGTAATTTCGAGGCCGAAGTGCTGAAATCACCGCTTCCCGTGCTGGTCGACTACTGGGCCGATTGGTGCGGCCCCTGCCGGGCGCTTGCGCCAGTGCTCGACGACATTTCCACCGATTACGAAGGCCGACTCAAGGTCGCCAAGATCGACATCGACAAAAACCCGCAAACGCCTGCCAACTACGGCATCCGCAACATCCCGACTCTCATGCTGTTCAAGGATGGCGACCTCGTTGCCACCCAGGTCGGGCTTCTTTCCAAAACTCAACTGACTTCCTTCATTGACTCCCACATCTAATAAGCCGGATTCCGCTCCGGCCCGTTCTCGCGGTGTGCAGCGCGCCCGCCGCCGGGGTTCCCGGCACCGCGACGGCAATCCTACCTATACGGGGCTACCCGCCGACGAAGACTTGATGGACGAGTCCTCGGACGAGTCGGGCGCGAGTACATCGACCGTCCCGGCGTTACATCTTTCCGAACTCAAGGCGTTGCACGTCAGCGAGTTGCTGGAGATGGCGGTCGCCAACAACATCGAAGGGGCCAACCGGCTGCGCAAGCAGGACCTCATCTTCGCCCTGCTGAAGAACCGCGCCCGCAAGGGAGAGCCTATCTGCGCCTACGGCGCGCTCGAAGTCCTCTCCGACGGCTTCGGCTTCCTGCGTTCGCCCGATATCTCCTATCTCGCGGGAACCGACGACATTTACGTCTCGCCCTCACAGATACGGCGCTTCAATCTGCGCACCGGGGACACCATCGAGGGCGAGATTCGCACGCCGAAAGAGGGCGAACGCTATCTCGCGCTCACCAAGTTCGACAAGATCAACGGTCGCCCGCCGGACGAGTGCAAGAACAAGATCCTGTTCGAAAACCTCACCCCGCTGCACCCGGATGAGTGCCTGCGGCTCGAACGCGACATGCGCGGCGAAGAGAACATCACCAGCCGGATCATCGACATGATCGCGCCCGTCGGCAAAGGACAGCGCGGCTTGATCGTCGCCCCGCCCAAGAGCGGCAAGACCGTGATGCTGCAACACATCGCGCACGCCATCACGGCCAACCATCCCGATGTCGAGCTTATCGTGCTGCTCATCGACGAGCGCCCCGAAGAAGTCACCGAGATGCAGCGTTCGGTCAAGGGCGAGGTCGTCGCCTCCACGTTCGACGAGCCGCCG
>WRNU01000160.1 GCA_009776435.1 Betaproteobacteria bacterium
AGGCTGAAGACGCCCGCCCATCGCTCTTTAACAATTCGGAAATGTGGTCTTCCGGCGGCGGGCAGCCGTCGCCGGAACTGCGGACATGGTTCAGTTGGCAGGACGATACCTTGTCAGGCCAATTCAACCGCGTGAGGGGAGCCACAACGCGCTGTCGGTATCCGGGTGGCTCCCGGATGAAAGACAGCGACCCTGCGCGGGCAAACATTATTCGGAGAGGCGTCCGAGAGGACAAAGGCTCAAATCCCTCTCCTTCAGCCAAATTTTCTCGCTCAAGCTCAACTGGAAGAGCGTCGGCCTACGAAGCCGGGGGTTGCAGGTTCGAATCCTGCGGGCGAGGCCAGTTATTCGGCTTCGTTAACTCAGCGGCCAGAGTGCCCGCCTGTCTAGCGGGAAGTCAGGGGTTCAAATCCCCTACGAAGCGCCAAAAAATCCGGTTAGCTCAGCGGCCAGAGCGGCTGCCTTACAAGCAGCGGGGCGACGGTTCGATCCCGTCACCGGATACCACGCCCAGATGACGGAACAGGCATACGTGCATGTCTGAGAGGCATGATTCTGCGGGTTCGAATCCCGCTCTGGGTACCACGCCGATCTGAAGGAAATTGGCAAACCTCCTTGCCTTAGAAGCAAGGGCTTCCCGGTTCGACTCCGGGGATCGGCANCAGAGACCACGCCTTCCTGGNGCAACGGGTAGACGCGCTGGCTTCAGAGACCAGATGTTCCGAGTTCGAATCTCGGGGAAGGCACCAAAAATGCGAAGCTGACGGGAACTGGCATACCTGCTGTACTCAAAATTCAGCGTCTCCCGGTTCGACTCCGGGGCTTCGCACCAGAACCGGACGGTGGCGCAACAGGCAGACGCCCTCGGCTTAAACCCGATGAGCCCGAGCAAGGGATGCGAGTTCGAATCTCGCCCGTCCGACGATTCATGCCCACGAGGCCGAGCGGAAAGGCATCCGGCTTCTACCCGGAGGGCTGGCAGGTTCGATTCCTGCCGTGGGCGCCCGAGACGTAGTTCAGCGGCCAGAACACCTGCTTCATACGCAGGATGCCGGTGGTTCGACTCCCCCCGTCTCGACCACTTCTCTTTCCTGCGGCAGCTCTCGGTAGAGCAGGGCGCCTTATAAACGCTTCGGGTAGATAACCCCCAGGTCGTGGTTCGACTCCACGCCGCAGGATCTCAGCCGGGTTGGCTCAGCGGCGACAGCACCTGCCTTGTAAGCAGGCGGAGCTTTTCCCCCGTGGGTTCGAGTCCCACACCCGGCTCCATATATGTATTTCGTGCGGCGGCAGAGTATGGATGCGCCGGCTTGCAAAACCGGATCACGCGGGTGAAATTCCCGCCCGCACGTCCAAATTGCAACAGGGGTGTAGCTCAACGGTAGAGCAGCGGATTTTGATTCCGCAGGTTGTTGGTTCGAGTCCAACTGCCCTTGTCAGAACGTGTGGTGGCCGTAGCTCAGTGGGCAGAGCGCGCGGTTGTGGCCCGCGAGGTCGCCGGTTCAAACCCGGTCGGTCACCCCAGCGATTTCCTGCCTGTAGCTCAGATGGAAGAGCATCGGTTTCCGAAGCCGAAGGCCGTAGGTTCGATTCCTGCCAGGCAGGCCAACCATTTCCGAATTGCCGGAGCAGAGGATTATTTCGTAATCCTGTCGTAGTGTTGCGTACCGTCAATAATCGGATACCCTGTCAATTTTGTACCGATGAATTGATCCATGTTCCGATTCAGACGCACCGTCTATTGCGACAACAACGCAACCACCCAGGTCAGTAAAAAAGCGCAAAAGGCCGTGGCCGGCCTGCTTGGCCGCTGCTACGCCAACCCCTCGTCGCCATACAGAATGGCGCATGAGGCAGCGGGCATCCTGGCGGATGCGCGGGCGTGTCTGGCAAAGGCGGTCAATGCCCCGCCGGAGTCCATCATTTTTACCTCCTGCGCCACCGAATCCAACAACAGCCTGCGCGCCATTGCCCCGCTCCTGCCGCCGGACAAGCGGGCCATCATCCATAGCCCCCTGGAGCATCCGGCCATGCTCGAGACCCTGTTTCACCTCGAACGGCAGGGATTTTCGCTCATTGCCTTGAAGCCGGATCGTCAGGGCCGCATCGGGCCGGAAGAGTTGGAACGCGCCTGGCGGGAAGACGTGGGCCTTGCCGTCTGCATGGCGGCCAACAATGAAAGCGGCACCCTGTATGACGTGAAAGCCATGACGGCCATCGCGCATGCGCGCGGCGCGCTTTTTTTCAGTGACATGGTGCAAGCATTGGGCAAAATCCCCGTCGACCTGCTCGATTCGGGAGTGGATTACGCCTCGTTTTCCGCGCACAAGATTCACGGCCCCAAAGGCGTGGGCGCGCTGTACGTGCGGGAGGGCGCGCCCTTTGCGCCCTTCATGCTGGGTGGACACCAGGAGGAGGGCAGGCGCGCGGGCACTGAAGGGCTGCACAACATTGCCGGATTTGCGGCGGCAGCCGAGGACGTGCCCTTGCTGCTCGCCGGGGCAGGGGATCTGTGCCGCCGCCGCGACGCCCTGATCGCCGCCTTGCGCAAACTGGCTCCGGATTGCGTCGTCAATTCGCCTCCTGCCCCCGAATGCCAGCCCGGAACCCTCAGCGTCACCTTTCCCGGCAAGGCCAACGCCGTGCTCATGGGGCAGCTCGATTATTACGGCATTTCCGTGGCCGCAGGCTCCGCCTGCAACACCGGGGAAGATACGCCTTCCCATGTGTTGACCGCGATGGGTCTTTCGCCGGAAGAAGCCCGCAGCACCTTGCGCATCTCGCTTGCGCACGATTTTTCGGACAAGGATCTGCGCTACGTGATTGCAATATTCAGCGACGTTCTTTCCGGCGCGGGCGACACCGTTACGGCGGTGCAGCCTTCGCGCCTGACGCCGGAGATGCTTTTCGCGCCGGACGTCTTCATCATCGATCTACGCCGCTCCCTCAAAACCGACTATGCCTTGAAGCCGTTGCCCAACAGCCGGAGTTTTCCTTTTTTCAGCATCGGCAAGCACCTGGACGAAATCCCCAGGGACAAGCACATTCTCGTCACCTGCGAAGTGGGCTACGATGCGCCTATCATCGCCTATTACTTGCGGCGCAAGGGCTACAGGCGGCTCAGTTTTCTCACGTGGGGTCTTCTGGGCTGGAAACTGGTTCGCCCGGAACTGTATGCCCGTTTTGCGGGGGGCGACGGTCACGCGCAGGGCGATGGATGATATCGATGACGGGGATGAAAGCGAAAGGAGCACGAGAATGCATGAACTGAGCGCGAAAGAGGGGAATACGCGCGAGATACGCTTCGGGGGGACGACCCTGGGCAGCACCCGGGCCTGGTGCCCCGACTGCCGCACGGTGGAGCACGCCCTCTACACAGCCGATGCCGATGGCGTGTTCATGGATCGCATCTGTCCGATAGGGGGTTCGCGCCGCAGCCCCGTCAGTCTGAGCACGGACTGGTTCATGGAGCGTACCCGTCAGGCGCGGCCCATGCGGCAAAACAAAACCCTGATGCCCGTGCGCCGAGGCTGCCCCTTCGATTGCGGCCCTTGCGGCCACCATGCCAACTCGCTGCGTCTACCCATCTTTTCCATCACCAACAACTGCAATCTGGCCTGTCCCATCTGCTTCACCCACAACCGCCCAGACAGGATCTACAACAAATCCCTGGACGAACTTGAACGCATCCTCGACCACATCGAGGCGCAGAGCGCGAATCTGGACGTGCTCGACCTCACGGGTGGGGAGCCGAGCCTGCATCCGCAGCTTTTTGAAATACTGGATCGCTGTACCCGACGTTCGTTCCGCCGGGTCGGCGTGAACTCCAACGGAATGGTGTTGGGCAAAAACAGGGCGTTCGCCGAAAAAATCAAGGCGGCAAACGTACAGATCATCCTTTCGCTGGATACCCTGGACGCGGAGAAAAGCCTGCGCATCCACGGCAAGGATCTCGTTCGCAGCAAGCTCGATGCCCTGAGTATGCTGGAGGCGCTGGATATCTCCACCGTCCTGCTGATGGTCTGGATACCCGGTCTCAACGACGACGAAATTCCGCACCTCATCCGCGACTACCTGCCCAAAAAGTTCGTTTGCGGCGTCACCATCCAGAACATGGCCTACACCGGGTATCACGGCAGCCGTTTTTCCCCGCGCAGACACAGCACGCTGGAAGAGGTCGAACGCGGTCTCGCCGAACGGGGAGGTTTTGCCGCCGACGATTTCTTTGCTCACGGCTCCTACCACCCGCTTTGCTATTCCTCCGGCTACTTCATCATGGACGGCGAGCGCCGTGTGCCCTTTACCCGTCTGGCGGACAAGGCGTTGCTCACGGCGGCCACGGAAGAGAGTTTTCTCATGCGCCAGACCCCGGAACTGGAAGGGCGTTTCCGTGAAAGCATCGACGCCCTCTGGGCCGCAGGGGCGGCCAGGGAGGATCTGGCCCTGCTCAAAAAGTTCATTGCCCGCTATGAAAAAGAAGACGCGCGCCAGCCGGGTTTTTTCCATGAGATGGTCAAGATCGTGACCATTCACGCGCATATGGACGAAGACAATTTCGATCTGGCAAGGGTGGCGCTTTGCGGCGATCTGGTGCCCGACGAGAGCGGGGCCATGATTCCTGCCTGCTCCTATAACCTGTTGTACCGTCAAAAAGACCCGCGTTTTTGGGTGGAGGCCGAATGAACGAGCGTCTGTATTCCTACACCACAGGTTTTTGCGAACGGTGCCGATCCCTGGTCAGCGCCCGTGTCCTGCAAAGGGATGGGGCCGTGTGGCTCGAGACTCTCTGTCCCGAGCATGGAGACGCCCAGGCCCTCATCTCCTCCGATCCGGACTGGTTCGAAGCGAGCCGCCACTACGTCAAATCGGGGCAGATCCCCTTTGCCCTGGGGAATCAGGATTTCGGGGGGTGTCCGGATTCCTGCGGTCTCTGCCCGGAGCACCGTCAGCACACCTGTTTGCCGGTGGTGGAGATTACCAGTGCCTGCAATTTGCGCTGTCCGGTCTGCCTCAAGCCTCAAGACGGCGATTTCGGCATGAGCGCGGGGCAATTCCGCCATGCGCTTACCCGGCTCATGGCCTATGAGGGAAGTGTGCCGTTGCTCAACCTCTCCGGAGGCGAGCCGACCCTGCATCCCGAATTCCCGGAATTTCTGCGTATTTGTCATGAGATGGATGTCATGCAGGTCTCCGTCTCCACCAACGGTCTTGCCCTGCATGCGAATGCAGAACTGCGGCGGCTGTTTCGAGAGACGGGCACGGTGGTCTCGCTCCAGTTCGACGGGTTCAGGCCCGACACCTGGCTCAGGCTGCGTGGCCGGGATCTTTCCGGCATGAAGCGGGAACTCATCGAGATGCTGGAAGCAGAGGGCGTGCGCTATTCCCTGGTTGCCACTGTTGCGCGCGGGGTCAACGAGGATGAGATCGCAGCCATCGCGGATTTTTTCTTTGCCTCGAAAGCGTTGAGTCTCATGTTTCAGCCCGTGGCGATCATCGGCGCGGCGCATGGCAATTTCGACGGCGGGCAACGTCTGGCCATCGACGATGTGGTGCGTGAACTGCAAAAGTGTCGCCACATCAAGGAAGGGGACTTCAATCCTCTGCCGTGTTCGCACCCCGGTTGTTTTGCGTTGTCCTACTATTTTCAGATCGACGAGGACAGGTTTTATTCCCTCAAAGATTTTCTGGGCAAGGAAACCTTCCTGGAAGTCATTGCCAACCGTACCTTGCCCGGCCTGGACAGAGAAGGGCACGAGGCCATACGCGAGCGTATTTATTCGTTCTGGTCAGCCGCCGATTCCGTGGCGGACAACAAGCAGGTGCTTGCCCGCATCAAGTCCATCCTGTGCGAACTGGAAGGAAGCTGCTTTTCCCCCAAAGCCGCTTTCGACGTAGGCAGCACGGTTTTGCGCAGCGTGTTCATCCACGGGTTCATGGATGCCGCCACGTTCGATCTTGGGCGCGTCATGAAATGCTGCAACCATTATGTGCAGCCGGATGGGCGGCTTTTTCCCATATGCAGTCATAATGTCACTGGCTGTGCATCCAGGCTGAAGAAGGTAGACGTCCGGCCAGCGTAGCCAGCGTGGGCAGGGCGAGGCTGTTGCTTTGCACGAAACGCCGCAGCATGGTGGCGCTTACGCCGCCCTGACCAGCGGCACGGATTTGATCATGCGGTAATAGGCTCGCAGATTGGCGACTTTCTGCTTGCCGTAGAGCAAAGCCTCGATGCTGCCCCGACAGCTTGTCCAGCACGCCTGGCAGTCCTGGGACTCGAACTGGGCGCGCAGCCCATCGACGATTTTTTCCAGCGGATCGGTGAGGATGTTGCCCACCGGGTTGTCGAGCCGGTCGATGCAGCGGGTGACGTTGCCCTGACAGTCGATGTTGTAGAGATTCTTCCCGGCGTAGCAGGGGCCGACGCCGCGCCCCGTCTCACCCGCTTCGGCGAAACGGCTCAGATATTCCGGCAGGGAAACGAATTCCGGGTAACGATCCCGGATGTCGAGCAGACGGCGGGCTATTTCCGCTGGCTGGATGCGCGCCTCCTTGCGGCCCCTCGAACTGCTGTAAAACGACAGCAAAAAGGTGATGCCCATTTCCTTGCACATCCTGACCAGGGGTTCGATTTCGTCGATGTTGTCTTCCATGATCACGGAGATCATGTGTACTCGCTGGTCGGGATGCACGCGGTTTTCGT